>JAHCJW010000099.1 GCA_026126125.1 Devosia sp. | reverse complement strand
CGACGCTTGCCGTAAATGGGGGAAGGGGGAAGGGGCGACCGATGCGCCCCTCCAATCTTACATCAGGCGTTCGGCCTTGAGCGCGGCGAGGGTTGCAGGACGAGCGCCGACCGCTGCCATCAGGGCGCCGATCCGGGGGAAGGCTGCGAAATCCAGGAAGTCACGGCCCCAGTTGATGACGGTGAAGGCGTAGGCGTCAGCCTGGCTGAATTCACCCAGAATGTAGGGGCTGTCTTCCGTGAGCATGGCCTCGAACTGGCCGACGCGGCGGTTGACCTCGGCAATGACAGCGGCTCTTTCGTCGTCGGAAAGGTTCGGCTTGAACAGGCCGCCAAAGGCCTTGTGCATGTCGCCGATGAAGCCCAACGCCTCCTGAAGACGGGCGCGTTCAACTGTGCCGGGAGCGGGCTTGAAGGCGGCGACATTGGAGTTGTCGCCCAGATATTGAAGGATTGCCGGGCCCTGGGTCAACACGGTGCCGGGGGTGACTTCGAGAGCAGGCACAGCGCCGCGAGCATTGATGGCGAAATAATCGGCACCTGATGCGGTCTTCTTGGCGCGCAGATCGACCTGCTCGATGTCAAAGGGAGCGCCGATTTCATGCAGGATAATGTGGGAAGCCAGCGAGCAGGCGCCGGGGGAATAAAAGAGTTTCATAGTAAACCTAACTGAGAGCCATGCCGCTATGTCGCAGCGAGCCCTAGTTAGGTTCTGTGAGGCGTCGCTACCAGATCATGAGCCAGCGACACTTTGTCTGGCCTATGGATTCTATGCGCCAATGAATGGAATTTGCGGGATGGATCGCCCTGAACGGTCGGCGCCATCGCTAGGGCTCTTTCGCAAAGGTGAGCGCAGCACAGCTGCCGTGCGCAAGGCCTCTTCGCACAAGGCATTACCTGTCACGGATTTGCTGATCATTGAGTGAATTGGTGGGCCCACCAGGACTCGAACCTGGAACCAGACCGTTATGAGCGGTCGGCTCTAACCATTGAGCTATAGGCCCCGAAGCAGCCTCTTAGCAGGGGTTCGGCTGGTGTCAAAGGGTTTGGTGCAAAAACGGGGTGGCTTACTGGGCGCATGTGTTTGTGCCGAAATCGGTATCCTCTTCCGGCAGACCCGCTTCAGACGGTTTTGGACATGCGCTGATAGGCGACCTTCGCCACGATATTTCCCATGCCGATGGCTTCGCTGGTCTTGATTGCCGAAAGATTATTGGCTGTGGTGGAGAATTGCTGGACGCGCTCATAGGCTTCCTTGCGGCGCGTCCGATGGTACTCCATCTGCTGCCAGCGCGACATCTGCGATATTTTGCTTATGTTTGCCATGCAGCCAGTCTGGCAGGCATTGGTTAGCCTGAACTTAACGGCTCAGTGCTGCCAGACGACGAGGCCGGCGGCGCCCGCCATCATGACACCGGCGGTCTTGTTGAGGCGTCCAAGGGCCTTTTCGCTGCGGAACATTTCGCGTGCCGCAGCCGCCAGCCAGGCATAGCCGCAGCCGATCAGCAACAGCACGACCACCACGATGACCGTGAGCTCGATGAAGGCAACCGGGTTCATCTGATCGAGCGGAATGACGGTGGGCAGGATGGCGAGGTAGAAGACGATGGTCTTGGGATTGCCCATGGTGAGGGAGAAGCCGGCGAGGAAAGTTTTCCAGGCGTCCTCATTCTTGGGTTTCATCTGTTCGGCGCCGGGGCGCGCGGTCCAGAATTTCCAGGCGACATAGAGAAGATAGGCGGCGCCGGCCCAGCGGACGATGACGAACACCGGACCGAACCATGTGGCGATGGCGGCAAGTCCGAACACGGCGAAGACGAAATAGACCAGATCGCCGGCGAGAATGCCCAGCACCATGGGAAAGGCGCCCTTGAAGCCGCCGCCCAGTGCCCGCGCCACGACGGCGGCGACGCCGGGGCCAGGCACCAGCACGGCGATGGCATAGGCGATGGTGAAGGCGGCGAGCGTGAAAAGATCCATGACGAGCGGTCCGGCGCGGAAAGCGACGGCCACTTCCTACTCCTCCGGCCTGTACTTTTCCAGAGGGCGGTTGACGCCCCTGCCGCCCGCGCTATCTATAGGGTAACCGCAACTCGACCGGATGGTGCCCAATGGACCGTATCTCCACCGCAATGCCGACCTGCCTTGCCCTTGGAGATATCTCGATCCATGCCTTCTTCCGTCACGATTGCAAAACTTTCCTATAGCGGGCCCGACGGCCACAAGCTCTTTTCCGATCTCGACCTGACCTTCGGTCCCGGGCGCACTGGCCTTGTGGGGCGAAACGGCGTGGGCAAAACCACGTTGCTGCGGCTGATTGCGGGCGAGTTGATGCCGAGTGGCGGTGCGGTGAGCCTGGCCGGACGGCTCGGCGTGTTGCGCCAGCAGGTGCAGCCGGGACCGGACGAAACCATCGCCGATCTGTTCGGTGTGCGGCAGGAGCTTGCGCTGCTGGCCAAGGCGGTGGCGGGGGAAGCCAGCGTCGAAGAGCTGGCCGAGACCGACTGGACGCTGGAGGCGCGGCTCGAGGCGGCGCTGGTGCAACTTGCTCTGCCGATCGGGCTGGAAACCCTGCTTGCGACGCTGTCGGGCGGGCAGCGGACACGGGCGGCGCTCGCCGCCCTGGTGTTTGCCGAGCCGGACCTGATCCTCCTCGACGAGCCCACCAACAATCTCGATGCCGAAGGGCGCGCCGCGGTGGCGCAGATGCTGGCGGGCTGGCGCGGCGCGGCCATCGTGGTCAGCCATGATCGTGACCTGCTCGAAAGGCTGGACGCTATTGTCGAGCTCACGAGCCTCGGCGCAAAACTCTATGGCGGTGGCTGGAGCCAGTATCGCGAGCGCAAGGCGCTGGAATTGCAGGCGGCCGAGCATGACCGGGACGTGGCGGAGCGGCAGGTGCGCGATGTGGCTCGCAAGGCGCAGGAGGCGCGTGAAAAGCAGGCCCAGCGCGATGCCGGGGGGCGGCGCAAGGCGGCCAAAGGCGGCGCGCCACGCATTGTGCTCGGCGGGCTCAAGCGCCGGGCCGAGGAAACGGCGGGCGGGCTTGATGCGCTGGCGGAAAAGCAGGCCCGCCTGGCACGGGACGAGGCGCAGGCCGCGCGCGAGAAAATCGAGATCTTGACGCCGTTTGCGGTCAAGCTGGCGCCGACCCATCTGCCTTTGAACAAGGTGGTGCTGCGCGCCTCGGGGCTGAGCGGAGGCTATGACCGGCAAGCGCCTATCCTGCGTGACTTCGCGCTTGAAATCGTCGGGCCAGAGCGTGTCGCGATCACTGGGCCCAATGGGGCAGGCAAGACGACGCTGATCAAATTGCTGACCGGAGAATTGGCGCCCTTCGAGGGCGAAATCCGCCTTGGTGGGAAAATGGCGTTTCTCGACCAGCAGGTCGGCCTCTTGCACCGTTATCACAGCATCGTCGACAATTTCCGGCGGCTCAATCCAGAGGCGCTTGAGAATGATTGCCGCGCGCTGCTCGCCGCCTTCGGCTTTCGTGCCGACGCGGCCCTGCAAAAGGTCGGGACGCTGAGCGGCGGTGAAATGCTGCGGGCGGGTCTGGCTTGCGCAGTGGGCGGCAAGACGCCGCCCCTGCTGCTGGTGCTGGATGAGCCGACCAACCATCTCGACATCGACGCGGTGGAAAAGATCGAGGCCGGCCTGCGCGCCTATGACGGCGCCTTGCTGGTGATCAGCCACGACCGAGCCTTTCTCGATGCCATCGCCGTCACGCGCGAGGTGCGGCTGGGCGAAGGGCTTTCTCAGGTCGACTCGCTTTAGATCGTTGCGAGCGCGTAGCGCCGGGAACGATCATCACGGCAGACGCGCCAGCCTTTCGGTGAGGAGCGCATAGAAGCCCTCGGCGTTGCCGCTGCGCAGGAAGGTGGCGTTGTGTGGCTTGTCGGTGACGTGCCAGTAGTCGGCAACGGTCATGCCCAGTGTCAGTTCGCTGGCCGTCTCGATGGTGACATTGCAGCGCCGGCCTTCGAACAGTTCGGGCTGCAGCAGATAGGCGATCACCGTCGGATCGTGCAGAGGCGCGCCGGCCCAGCCATATTTCTGAAGGTCGAAACCTTCAGAAAAGCTCAGCATGTCGTAGACGGCTTGGCCGGTGCGGTTGCCGAGGGCCTGGAAGGCGGCGAGGCGTTCTGGCGTTGACTGCATCATATGGGTGACGTCGAGCGGCAGAATGGTGATGGGCATGCCAGAGCGCAGGACGATGTCGGCGGCTTCGGGGTCGACATAGATGTTGAATTCGGCGGCCGGAGTGATGTTGCCGACCTCGAAATAGGCGCCGCCCATAATCACCAGTTCCTTGACGCGCTCGGCAATGCGCGGCTCCTTGACCAGGGCCATGGCGATATTGGTCAGCGGCCCCAGCGTGCACAGGGTGATCGTGCCGGGCTCGGCGGCCATCAGCGTCTCGACCAGATAATCGACGCCATGCTGGGCTTGCAGCGCAATGGTGGGGTCGGGCAGGTCGGGGCCGTTGAGGCCGGTATCGCCGTGGACGTGCTCGGCGGTGACCAATTGCCGGCGCATGGGGCGCGAGCAGCCGGCATAGACGGGAATCTCCAGCCGACCGGAGAGCTCGACCACCTTGCGGGCATTGTTGGCATTGTGGTGCAGGCCCACATTGCCGGCGACAGCGACGATGCCCAGAACGTCGAGTTCTTCGGGCGAGGCCAGCGCCAGAAGGATGGCGACGGCATCGTCCTGGCCCGGATCGGTGTCGATGATGATCTTGCGCGGCATGAATGGTCCCTGGCAGCGGTGAGTTTTCTGGCTTTGAGAGTTCCTATGCCACGACCTCGTCCTTCGACAAGCTCGGGATGCGCTTTGCGCGTCGGATGTGGGCATTGTCGCGCAGCGGATAAAGCGGAGGATACGGAACATTCCCCAGCGCCGGACGTTTGGTGGCGAAGCGTCCTTTTTCCAGAATTGCCATGTCAGACAATCGTGCCAGCCGCCGTGCCGAAGAGATGAGCGAGAGTCAATTCGAGCGGCTGCTCAACAATGCCGCGCGCCTTGCCATGGTCGGGGTAGGCCTCGTCGTCATGCTGTTCGTGTTGCAGACGGCTCAGGTCTTTCTCGCGCCGGTAACTCTGGCCATTGTCATCGGGCTGATGTTCGGGCCGGTCGCGGATCGGGTGGAGGCTTGGGGGGTGCCGCCGGCGCTCTCGGCGGCGATCGTCGTGCTGTTGCTGCTCGGGGTCATTGCCCTGGGTGTAACCCTCTTTGCCGTGCCGCTCAGCGAATGGGTGCAGCGAGCGCCCCTCATCTGGGAAAAACTGCAAGGCCAGTTGGCCAATTTCCGCGAACCCCTGGAATCGGTAGGCGAATTTCAGTCGCAGCTGACCTCGATTTTCGGCAGTACCACGGCCGTGGCCGTGACCGTCGAAGACGGCAGCACGGTGACCAGCGTCGCGCTTCTGGCACCGGCCATTCTGGCGCAGATGCTGATCTTTCTCGCCAGCCTCTATTTCTTCGTCGCCACGCGCGAGCATATCCGCATTTCGGTGCTCTCGCTCTGTGTCAGCCGGCGCATGCGCTGGCGGACGGCGCATGTGTTTCGCGATGTCGAGCGCAAAGTAAGCCGGTTCCTGCTCTCGATCACCTTTATCAATCTGTGCGTCGGCTGCGCGGTAACGCTGGCCATGTGGGCGATCGGCATGCCCTCTCCGATCCTTTGGGGGGCGCTGGCGGCGGTGCTCAACTATATTCCCTATGTGGGGCAGGGGGTGATGATACTGGTGCTGCTCGCCGTGGGCTTGGGCACGCAGACCAGCATCGAGCAGATCCTCCTGCCGACGCTTTGCTATATGGGCATCAACTTTATCGAGGGGCAGATCGCCACGCCGCACTTCATCGGCCGCACGATGACGCTCAATCCCTTCATCATCTTCCTCTCGATCACCTTCTGGCTCTGGGCCTGGGGGCCGGTGGGCGGGCTGGTGGCGGTTCCCACACTGCTGATTGCCACCTCGGTTCTGTCCCATGCCGTGCCGAGCAAGCCGATGGCGCCGCGCCGGCCGGTGCGCCGTACCCGCCATATGTCCGAGCGCGAGGAACTGCTGGCCAATGCCGCGCAGGTCATCAAGGAGCAGCGCGAGGACAAGGAAGGCGATGCAAGGCGTCAAGAGCGGCTGGAGCCGCCTGAAGGCACGGCGCCGACCGGCATCGAACCGGCCCGGCAGTAAAGCGCGTCGCCGTGTTCTGCTTTACTTCGACGCTTTGATTTTATGCAGTTTTGGGGCGCGCGCTCAACGGCCATTCCCAAGAGTAGGCACAGTGCTTTTCCGATGGGCACACAAGAAAATGATTAAAAAACAAAGATTTATCGATATTTCGATCGGCAGAGATCGCGAGTCGATGCCGGTTTTCTAGACTAAAATTTTTGGGGCTTTTCCATGCACAAATTAAGTGCAAGAGTGAGGCTCATAGAGGGGAACATCGTCATGAACACTGGATTGCGTGATGCCGCAAAAGCCGATCGTCTACGATGCTCCAACGCCCGAGCCCCGTGCCACTACAGTTGAAGCGCTTCAATCAGAAATCCTTGAAAGACTGATTTACTCGGTCGGCAAGGACCCGATCGTCGCCCGGCCCCATGATTGGCTGCGGGCTACCATTCTGGCAGTTCGCGACCGTGTCATGGACCGCTGGATGGAGAGTTCGCGCGAGACGTGGCGGACCTCGAACAAGCGCGTCTATTATCTCAGCCTGGAATTCCTCATCGGCCGCCTGATGCGCGATGCGATGAGCAATGTCGGGCTGATGGAGCCGGTGCAGGAAGCGCTTCGCAATCTCAATGTCGATCTCGGGGATCTGATCAATCTCGAGCCCGATGCGGCGCTCGGCAATGGTGGCCTGGGGCGGCTTGCCGCGTGTTTTCTCGAATCGATGTCGTCGGTGAAGATCCCGGCCTATGGCTACGGTATTCGCTACGCTCATGGGCTGTTCCGCCAGGAAATGAGTGAAGGCTGGCAGGTCGAACTGCCGGAGGACTGGCTGGCCCATGGCAATCCGTGGGAATTCGAGCGGCGCGAAAGCGCTTATGAGGTCGGCTTTGGCGGTCATGTCGAGCCGGTGAACGATCCGGATGGCACCTTGCGCCAGGAGTGGCGGCCAAACGAGCATCTGCTGGCCGTGGCCTATGATACGCCGATCGTGGGATGGCGAGGCGCGCGGGTGAATACGCTGCGCCTGTGGAGCGCGCAGCCGATCGATCCGATCCTGCTCGACAAGTTCAATTCCGGCGACCATATCGGCGCGCTTGAGGAGAGCGCTCGGGCCGAGGCGATCACGCGCGTGCTTTATCCGGCGGACTCGACGCCGGCAGGGCAGGAATTGCGGCTGCGCCAGGAGTTTTTCTTCTCCTCGGCCTCGTTGCAGGACATCGTGCGCCGCCACATCCAGCAATATGGCGATCTCGGCTCACTGCCGGACAAGGTGGCCATCCAGCTCAACGATACCCATCCCGCCATTTCGGTGGCCGAGCTGATGCGCATTCTGATCGATGACAATGGCGTCAAATGGGCTGAGGCGTGGAGGCTGACCAAGGGGACCTTCGGCTACACCAATCATACGCTGCTGCCCGAAGCGCTGGAGAGCTGGCCGGTGGCGCTGCTGGAGCGGCTGCTGCCGCGCCACATGCAGATCATTTACCAGATCAATGCCGATATCCTGGCCGAAGCTCGAAACAAGGCCGGCTTCAACGACCACCAGGTCGCGGCGGTTTCGCTGATCGATGAACATGGCGGTCGGCGGGTTCGCATGGGCCAGCTTGCCTTCGTCGGCTCCCATTCGATCAATGGCGTTTCAGCACTGCATACCGAGTTGATGAAGCAGACCGTCTTCGCCGATCTGCACAAGCTCTATCCTGAGCGTATCAACAACAAGACCAACGGCATCACGCCGCGCCGCTGGCTGTTGCAGTGCAATCCCGGCCTGACCAAGCTGGTCAGCGAGCGCATCGGCCCGGAATTCATGGACGATGTGGAAAAGCTGCATCTTCTGGCGCCGCATGCCGAGGACCCCGGTTTTCAGAAACAGTTCGCCGATATCAAGCTGGCCAACAAGCAGCGTCTGGCCAAGCTGATCAAGGATCGCGTCAATGTCGCGGTGTCGCCCGAGGCGATGTTCGACGTGCAGATCAAGCGCATCCACGAATATAAGCGGCAATTGCTCAACATTATCCATGCTGTCGCGCTCTATGACGAAATTCGCGCCCATCCCGAGCGGGACTGGCAGAAGCGGGTCAAGATCTTCGCGGGCAAGGCGGCGCCAAGCTATTGGAACGCCAAGCTGATCATCAAGCTGATCAATGACGTTGCCCGGGTGGTCAACAACGACCCGGCCGTTCGCGGCCTGCTCAAGGTGGTGTTCCTGCCCAACTACAATGTCAGCCTGGCCGAGGTTATCGTGCCGGCGGCCGATCTGTCCGAACAGATCTCGACGGCCGGCATGGAAGCCTCGGGCACCGGCAATATGAAGTTCATGGCCAATGGCGCCATCACCATCGGCACGATGGACGGCGCCAATGTCGAGATGCACAAGGAAGTGGGCGCCGACAATATCGTGATTTTCGGCCTTTCCGCCCAGGAGGTGGACGACAAGCGCAGCCGTGGCGACCAGCCGCGTGCTACCATCGAGGGATCGCATCGGTTGCGTGAGGCGCTGGAGTCGATTGCCTCGGGCGTGTTTTCGCCGGACGATCCCAATCGCTATCGCGATCTCATTGGCGGGCTCTACGACCATGACTGGTTCATGGTGGCGCGCGACTTCGAAGCCTACTGGCTTGCCCAGACCAAGGTCGAGCAGCTCTGGCAGGACAAGGCCCGCTGGAACGCCATGGCGATCCGCAACACCGCCAATGTCGGCTTCTTCTCGTCGGATCGGACGATCAGGCAATATGCCGCCGACATCTGGGGCGTGCCGACGGCTTAACGAAGAATGGATGGGCGGGCGGCGGCTGGCAGCTGGCAGGCAAGATCAGGCCCGTCCTCCTTGGCTATACCGGCGTGGGCGACAGACCCGCTGCCCTTTGGGGGATGAGTGGCGTGAGCAAGGAAATCTGGCAGGCGGATGCCAAGGAAGTCGAAGCGATCGTGGCGGGCCGCCACGGCAACGCCTTCGCCTTTCTCGGACTTCAGCAGGTGGCGGGGCAATGGGTGCTGCGCTGCTTCATTCCCCATGCCGAATCGGTGACCGCCTATACGCTTGACGGCGAAGAGCTTGGTCATTTGTTCCCCCGCCATGCCGCTGGTTTTTTCGAAGGCAAGGTGGCGCTCACGCAGCGCCAGCCTATCCGCTATCGGGCCAAGAATGCCGGTGGCGAATGGGACGTGTTCGATCCCTATTCCTTCGGGCCGGTTCTGGGGCCGATGGATGATTATTATATCGGCGAGGGCAGTCATTTGCGGCTGTTCGACAAGCTCGGTGCTCACGAAATGGAATTCGAGGGCATCCATGGCACCCATTTCGCCGTCTGGGCGCCCAACGCCCTGCGCGTGTCGGTGGTCGGTGCCTTCAATCAGTGGGATGGGCGCCGCCATCCCATGCGCAACCGCAACGGCATCTGGGAGGTGTTCATCCCGGTTTTGGGCACCGGCACGATCTACAAATACGAGATCATGGGGCCGGATGGGCAGGTGCTGCCGCTCAAGGCCGACCCCTTCGCCCGCCAGGCCGAATTGCGTCCGCGCAATGCTTCGGTGGTTCCCGATCCGACGCCGTTCACCTGGACCGATCAGAAATATATGGAGGAGCGGCCGCTCCGCGACTGGCGGCGCACGCCGATGTCCATCTACGAGGTGCATCTGGGGTCGTGGCGCCGGCGGCCCGATGGCTCGTTCCTCAGCTATGACCAGATGGCCGAGCAACTCGTGCCCTATGCGGCCGATATGGGGTATACCCATCTCGAATTCCTGCCGGTTTCCGAGCATCCGTTCGACCCCAGTTGGGGTTACCAGCCGACCGGGCTTTATGCGCCGACCTCGCGTTTTGGCGACCCGGCTGCCTTTGCGCGCCTGGTCAACGCGGCGCATGAAGCCGGGCTCGGGGTGATCCTCGACTGGGTGCCGGCGCATTTTCCCACCGATGAGTTCGGCCTGAGCAATTTCGATGGCACCGCGCTTTACGAGCATGAAGACCCGCGTCAGGGGTTCCATCCGGACTGGAACACGGCGATCTATAATTTCGGGCGCAAGGAAGTGTCCGCCTATCTGACCAATAACGCGCTCTACTGGCTCGAAAAATTTCACATCGACGGCCTGCGTGTCGATGCCGTCGCCTCGATGCTCTATCTCGACTATTCGCGACAGCCGGGCGAATGGGTGCCCAACAAGCATGGTGGCAACGAAAATCTCGAGGCGGTGGCGTTTCTGCAGCGCGTCAATGCCGAGGTCTATCGCCAGTTCCCTGGCGCCTTCATGATCGCCGAGGAATCCACCTCCTGGCCCGGCGTCAGCCATCCCACCTATACCGGCGGGCTGGGCTTTGGCTTCAAGTGGAACATGGGCTTCATGAACGACACGCTGCGTTTCATGGCGCGCAGTCCCATTCATCGACGCTATCACCACAACGATATGACTTTTGGGCTGATGTATGCGTTCAGCGAGAATTTCGTGCTGCCGCTGAGCCATGACGAAGTGGTGCATGGCAAGGGTTCGCTGCTCGACAAGATGCCGGGCGACGATTGGCAGCAATTCGCCAATCTGCGGGCCTATCTCGCCTATATGTGGGGGCATCCGGGCAAGAAGCTGCTGTTCATGGGCCAGGAGTTCGCCCAGCGGGCGGAGTGGGCCGAGGGCAAGGGGCTCGACTGGTGGCTGCTCGATTCGGGCTCGCATGAAGGCATGCGCCGTCTGGTCGCCGATCTCAACGCCGCCTATCGCAGCCTGCCGGCGTTGCATGAACGCGATTGCGAGCCCGACGGGTTCGAATGGGTCATCGGCAACGACCAGACCAATTCCGTGCTGGCCTGGCTCCGCAAGGCGCCCGACGCCGATCCGGTGCTGGTCATCTCCAATTTCACGCCCGTGCCGCGCAGCGGATACAAGGTGCCGGTACCCCATGCCGGGCGGTGGATCGAACGCATCAATACCGATGCCGGCTGGTATGCCGGCGGAAATGCCGGGAACCAGGGAGCCGTGATGGCGCATGCCGTCGAGGGGCGGCACTGGCCGGCGGAGGCAGAGGTTTTTCTGCCGCCGCTGGCGACCTTGTTCCTGAAATACGAACCGGATTGACCCGGTTCGAGTTGCAATACGTCCCGGAGGGAAAACCGGGCGGACGTGGAGGGAAGTAAATGGCTGACTACAGGGTACCGTCGCCGCTGGCCCGCGAGGCCATGGCCTATGTGCTGGCGGGAGGACGCGGCACGCGGCTGATGGAGCTGACCGATCGACGCGCCAAGCCCGCCGTCTATTTCGGCGGCAAATCGCGCATCATCGACTTTGCGCTCAGCAACGCCATCAATTCGGGTATTCGCCGCATTTCCGTGGCCACGCAATATCAGGCGCACAGCCTTATCCGCCACCTGTCGCGCGGTTGGAACTTCCTGCGCCAGGAGCGCAATGAAAGTTTCGACGTGCTGCCCGCCTCGCAGCGTGTGGCCGAGGACATGTGGTATGCCGGCACGGCCGATGCCGTGTTCCAGAACATGGACATCATCGAAGACTATGGCGCGCGCTATATCGTCATCCTGGCGGGCGACCATATCTACAAGATGGACTATGAAATCATGCTGCGCCAGCACGTCGATACGGGCGCGGACGTAACCATCGGCTGTCTTGAAGTGCCGCGCATGGAAGCGACGGGGTTCGGTGTGATGCGCGTCGACGGACGCGACCGCGTGGTCGATTTCGTCGAAAAGCCCAAGGACCCGCCAGGCATTCCCGACAAGCCGGACACGGCTCTGGCCTCGATGGGCATCTATGTGTTCGAGACGCGGTTCCTGATGGAGCAATTGCGTCGCGATGCGGCGACGGAAGGCTCGAGCCGCGATTTCGGCAAGGACATCATTCCCTATATCGTCAAGAACGGTACGGCCTGGGCGCATCGGTTCACCCGCTCCTGCGTGCGATCGAGCAACGAGACCGTCGCCTATTGGCGCGATGTGGGGACGGTCGACGCCTATTGGAAGGCCAATATCGATCTGACCGACATCAACCCCCAGCTTGATCTCTACGACCGTGACTGGCCGATCTGGACCTATGCGGAAATTACCCCGCCGGCCAAATTCGTGCATGATTTCGACGGGCGGCGCGGCTCGGCGGTCAATTCGCTCGTCTCGGGCGATTGCATCATTTCAGGCGGCCATTTGCAGCGCACGCTGCTCTCGACCGGCAGCCGGGTGCATTCCTACTCGACGCTCGAAGAGGCGGTGGTGCTGCCCTATTGCGATGTCGGGCGCAGCGCGCGGCTCAAGAAGGTGGTGATCGATCGGGGCGTCTCCATTCCCGAGGGCCTTGTGGTGGGCGAGGACCCCGAGTTCGACGCCAAGTGGTTCCGGCGGACCGAAGAGGGCGTGACGCTGATCACCCAGAGCATGGTCAACCGCTATTTGGCAGACCGATGATCGAAGTTCTTTCCGTTGCTTCGGAAATCTACCCGCTGATCAAGACGGGGGGGCTGGCCGATGTGGCCGGTGCCCTGCCGGCGGCCCTCACCGAGGCCGGGGTGACCATGCGCACCCTGGTGCCGGGCTATCCTGCCATCACCGGCAAACTGTCCGGCGGGCGCGAGGTGGCGCAGTTCGACGATCTCTTCGGGGTGCGCGCGCGGCTGATCGCCGGGCGGGTGGATGGCCTTGATCTCATCGTGCTCGACGCCCCGGCGCTCTATGACCGACCCGGCAATCCCTATATGGGCCCTGAAGGTTGGGACTGGCCGGACAATTGGAAGCGCTTCGCGGCGCTGAGCTGGGTGG
>JAHCJW010000098.1 GCA_026126125.1 Devosia sp. | reverse complement strand
TCTAGTTGTTTGATCCCGGGATTTGATGGTGCATTATTTTCCTTAGAATGGAAGGAAGCACTATGGGCCAGGTTCTTCATGGAAGCGCCACAACGACAGAGGCAGTCCGTCGAGCAATACAACATAGTCAAGAGAGCCTGAGAGCTCTGACCAAGCGCTACGGGATCAACCAGAAGACGGTGGCGAAGTGGAAGAATCGAACCTCGGTCGCAGATTTGCCGACCGGGCCGAAGGAACCGCATTCCACGGTCCTGTCGCTGGAGGACGAGGCATTCATCGTCGCCTTCCGGCGGCATACGCTGCTGCCGCTCGATGACTGCCTCTACGCCCTTCAGGCGACGATCCCGCATCTGTCCCGGTCATCCTTGCATCGCTGCCTGGAGCGCCACGGCATCTCCCGGCTACCTGATGTCGAAGGCGACAAACCCACCAGAAGGAAGTTCAAGAGCTACCCGATCGGCTACTTTCACATCGATATCGCAGAGGTGCAGACGGCTGAAGGCAAGCTCTATCTGTTCGTGGCCATCGATCGGACATCAAAGTTCGCCTTCGCCCAGCTCCATCTCAAGGCTGGCAAGATGAATGCCGCTCAGTTCCTTCGCGATCTGCTCATGGTGGTTCCCTACACCATTCATACCGTACTGACCGATAATGGCATCCAGTTCACCAACCGCGCCCGCGATACCTACGCTTTCCATCATATCTTCGATCGGGTCTGCGACGAGAACCGCATCGAACATCGGCTGACCAAGGTCAAGCATCCCTGGACCAATGGTCAGGTGGAAAGGATGAACCGCACCATCAAGGAGGCGACCGTCAAACGCTTCCATTACGACGATCACGCACAACTGAAAAAGCATCTCGCCGATTTCATGGACGCCTACAATTTCGGGCGTAGGCTCAAGACACTCAAGGGCCTCACACCCTACGAGTTCATCTGCAAACAATGGACTTCTCAGCCGGATCGTTTCATCATCGACCCAATCCACCAAATGCCGGGACTAAACAACCTAGCACTCCTTTTTTCGACGTTCTTGCCAAGCCGCAGGGATGGCTCCCAAATCTTTGGCAGGAAGGCGTGAAGAACACCCGCCGCTAACCTGCCGCGACCTGCGGCTGCCAATATTTGGTCAGGGTACGCGGCGTATGCATGTTGTCATAAAGATACGCCCAGAACGCCTTGCGCTGTTCTGGCGCAACCGTCTGCCAAAGCGCGTGTACGGCCATGTCGCCCCCATAATAGGCATAAACGAAGGGGGCACGGAGATTGTGGCTGAGGAAGGCGAGGCGCGAGCGCGCCGTGACGGGGTCCTGCAAGGCCTTGTCGGCCATGATCGGCACGATCTCATCCAGCGCCTTTCCCTCGGCATGCATCATCCAGGCGGCGTTGCAGCGCATGGCACTGCGCAGGCGCTGCAAGGCGACGCCAAGTTCGTCTTCCGGCCCATTTACCCAATCGAGGAAGAACATGCCGTTGTCGGCAATGCCTTCGAACAGCGCGCTGCTGGCGGAACTGGTCACCACCTGGGCGCCGTCGAGCGGCATCGTGCCTTGGGCCACCCGGCGCTCGCGCAGGTTCATATGCACCAGATGACCGGGAAACACCTCATGCGTCGCCAGATGTTTGAGAGAAAATCGCGTATAGGGAAAATCGAGATTGAGCAGCACCTTGCGCGTCGGGTAGTCGCAATAGGCCGAGAACGGCACCGCGCTCACCCCTTCGGGCTCCATCCATTCCTGCGCGAACGGATACATCGTCGCGGTGACACGGTCACGCCCCTCGGCGATGAGCTGGCGAAGTTCGGCCAGCACCGAAGCGACCGGCACACGAGCCTGCGTTTCCCAGCGCGTGAAATCCTCGTGCAGCGTGCCGCCAGCATAGCCCAACTCGTCCAGTTTTTCACGGATGGTGGCACGATACGCCTCAATCTCGGCGTCGGGCACCAATCGCTGGGATACGCGGATCTGCCGGGCAACCCGATCGGCAAAATGGATCGGGCGTTCCTCGAAAGTATCAAGAAGAGCGAGCAGAGAATCGATCATGTCGTTGACATAGTCGGCGCGCAGCTCGCTTTCAGCTTCCCTCGGAAGGCGGGACCGCAGCTTGTCGAGTTCAGCGCGGGCCTCGGCATAGTCTCGTAGCGGCCGTGGCGCCACCGGGGCCATCGCCACCGGAATGAGGCCCTCCTTGTCGAGAAAGCCATCGCTGCGAGGCGTCTTGCGATAGAGCGCATCGATGCCGGCGGTCAGCTCCGCCAATTCCCTGCCGATAAGCATGGCTTCGTCCTTCTATTGGTGACCGGCGACCCATTTGGGCCGATAGGGCGCTTCGAGCAGCGCGACATCGTCGTCGCTGAGCCCAATATCGAGCGCCGCAATGGCGTCATCGAACTGGTGCAGCTTGGAAATACCCACGATGGGGGCGGTGATCGCGGGGCGGGTCGCGACCCAGGCATAGGCGATCTGGGCCGGCGGCCGGCCATGGCGCTCGGCCACGGCGCGGACGGCAGCAACCACGGCGTCGTCCTGTTCACGCGTGCGGTCATAGAGCGCCGCAGCTGTCTTGTCGGTCTGCGCGCGTGTCGTCGTCGTCTCCTCACGGGCGGCTAACCGGCCACGCGCGAGCGGGCTCCAGGGAATGACACCGATGCCCTCGGACAGGCAGAGCGGCAGCATTTCGCGCTCCTCCTCCCGATAGATCAGATTGTAATGGGGCTGCATCGACACGAACGGAGCCCAGCCATTGGCCCGCTGCAGGCCCAGCGCCTTCATGAATTGCCAGGCATGCATCGAGGATGCGCCGAGATAGCGGACCTTGCCGGCCCGAACCACATCGTTGAGCGCGTCCAGCGTCTCTTCGAGCGGCGTCTGATAGTCGAAGCGATGCAGCTGATAGAGGTCGATATAGTCGGTGCCGAGGCGTTTCAGGCTGGCGTCCACCGCCTCGAAGATGTGCTTGCGCGACAGGCCGCGATCATTGGGGTCATCGCTCATCGGATTGTAGAGCTTGGTGGCGAGAACGAGCTTGTGCCGCGGCACATCGGCCAGAACCCGCCCGACCACCTCCTCGCTGGCGCCCAGTGAATACATGTCGGCCAGATCGAAAAAATTGATCCCCAGATCGACGGCTTTTTCGATGATGGGACGCGAGGCGGCCTCATCGAGCACCCAGGGGGCCCATTTGGACGAGCCGAAGGTCATGCACCCCAGAGCAAGGCGCGACACTTTCAGACCCGTCCGGCCCAGGTTGACATAATCCATTAGAACACCCCTAATCCCGTTACTGCTGGCAGCTTGCGGCAAGGTTGCGCCTACAGCCCAGCAAAACCAACAAATTTTCACCATCTGTGCACATTAAAGCGGCGAAATCAAACGCTGCGCGAAAGTTTCTCATTTCCTATTGCGCTCAAATGCCCACGTGACTAGGCTCGGTGTATCAAATGGAAAGAACACATGTTCACACTTGACGCGTCCAGCATCGACAAGTCGCTTCCCGTGCCGGTCGGCACGCAGCTGCATGGGCTGTTGAGCTATGTGCTTTCCTTCAGCAGCATGCCCTATGGCACCAAGCTGCAATCGGTCCGGCAGCTGGCGGCGGAGCTGGGTGTGGCGCCGATGACGGTGAGCCAGGTCTACCAGCAGTTGCGCGACGAAGGCCTTATCGAGATGCGCGCCGGCCTCGGCGCCTTCACCGTACGCGACCCCCGCAAGGCGCTCGACGACAGCCAGCCGATCAATGCACTGAGCCGGGATATCGACGCCATTATCGCCAAAGCGGAGGCGCTGGGTGTGCCACCCATGTCGCTGGTGTCGATGATCAACGCCCGGGCGCATATGCGCCGTCCCGAGCTTGGCCTCAACATCGTGTTCGTCTGCATTTTCGAGGGGCCGGGCCGCGACTATGTCGCGCAAATCCGCCCGACCCTGGCGGTGCTGGATACGATCGAACTGGTGACGCTGGACAGTCTGCGCAGCGACGGACCACAGCGGCGCGCCTGCATGAACGCCGATCTGGTGGTGACGTTCGGACACAGGGAGGCGGAGGTGCGTGCCCAGCTCAAGGGAGCGGACGTGCTGGGGCTGCGCTTTCTGCCCTCGCAGCGCACGCGGCAATCGCTGGCGGGGCTGGATCCGCGGGCCCGCGTCGCCGCGGTGACCCACTTCCAGGAATATATCGCCATCATGCGGCCCAGCGTGCGCGAATTCGCCCCGCATGTTTCCGATATCCGCGTCACCTGGTCATCGGCGCCGGACCTCGCCGAAATCCTCGATGCCTGCGACGCGGTGGTCTTCGCCTCAGGCGCCGATCACGTGGCGCAGCTCGCTCGCCCCGGGGCCCAATGCTTCGAATACCGGCATGCTCCCGATCCAGGAGCGCTGGACACAATCCTTGCTCCCCGGCTGACCGCCTTGCGGCAGTCAAAAGGGAGCCAAGGGGCGGAACGGAACACCGCCTAGACTTCAAGGA
Source organism: Devosia sp. (assembly GCA_026126125.1). Lineage (GTDB taxonomy): Bacteria > Pseudomonadota > Alphaproteobacteria > Rhizobiales > Devosiaceae > Devosia. The sequence goes on along the minus strand of JAHCJW010000098.1, from coordinate 8,471 downwards.
AGGGAACAGAAGTGAAGAATTTTCTTTTGACCACCAGCGCCATCGTCGCGCTCAGCCTGATGCCGGCGCAGATCGCCATGGCGCATGATCACACCACCCTCGTGGTCGGCATGGACGTCGATGCGGGCACGCTCGACCCGCGCCTGATGCGCGACACCACCGCCTCGCGCACCGCCGACCTTATCTATTCGGGTCTCGTGCATATCACGCCGAACCTCGAAGCGGTGCCTGACCTGGCCGAAAGCTGGGAGTCGCCCGATCCCACCACCTTCATCTTCAAGCTTCGTCCCGATCTCAAATTCTCCGACGGCAGCGCGCTGACCGCCGACGACGTGGTCTTCACCTATACCACGCTGATCAACCCCGATTTCAACGCTCCCCAGCGTGCGCTTTACAGCCCGATTACCACCATCGAGGCCGTCGATCCGCAGACCGTCAAGTTCACCCTCAACGCGCCCTATGCGCCGCTGCTGAGCTATCTCGATATCGGCATCGTGCCCAAGGCGCTGGTCGAAGGCGGCCACGACATCGCACTGAACCCCATCGGGGCCGGCCCGATGAAGCTCGCCTCGTGGAATCGTGGCAGCGAAATCGTGCTCGAGGCCAATGAGAATTACTGGCGCGGCACGCCGACCATTCCCAATGTTTCGCTCAAGATCATCGGCGACAACTCCGCGCGCTCACAGGCTTTCGAGGCCGGCGATCTCGACGTGATCCAGTCCCCCCTCTCTCCGCAGGATATCGAGCGCCTGGCGGCGGATGATCGCTTCGGCAACGTCATCACCACGGGCCTCGGCGTCAACTATCTCAACTTCAACACCAAGGACCCGCTGCTCGCCGACCCGAAGATGCGGCAGGCTTTCGCCAAGCTGGTGGACCAGGATACCGTCGTCAACGACATCTATCAGGGTGTCGATCGGGCAGCCAATTCGGTCATCCTGCCCTCGTCCTGGGCCTATTCGGACAGCATCGCCCAGCCGACCTTCGATATCGAAGGCGCTATTGCCCTGTTCAACGAACTGGGCTGGAGCGACAGCAATGGCGACGGCATTCTCGACAAGGATGGCAAGCCGCTCGAAGTGGTTCTCGCCACCCATAGCGAGGACTCCAACCGCGTCCAGACCGTGGAATATATGCAGGCGATCTTTGAATCGGCCGGCGTGAAGGCGGTGGCGCAGATCAGCGACTGGCCCTCCTTCTCCACCAATTACGTCCAGCAGGGCAAGCATCAGATCGCCCTGCTCGGCTGGCTCAATATCGTCGATCCCGATCGGCTGATGTTCGCCCAGTTCAGCACGGGCGGCCCGACCAATTGGGGCGGCTATTCCAATGCGGAAGTCGATCGGCTGCTGCAGGAAGGCCGTTCCACCCTCGATCAGGCCGGCCGCGCCGAGGCCTATCAGAAGGCCGCGACCATCATCGCCGAAGAACTGCCCTACTATGTGATCTCGGCCCAGGGCTATCAGCTGTTCCACGCCAAGGATCTGCCGGTGGACGTGCAGGCGACCCCGCGCGGCAATCTGCGCGGCCTGATCGGCTTCAACGACTGATCGACACTTCGGCCGGCGCTGAGAGGGCGCCGGCCCCCACCCTATCCTGCCGGGAGTTTGGCGATGGCCTTCAACCAGCGTCTTAGCGCCGACTATTACGCTTCGGTGCAGCGCGATATCCGCAGCCGCATGGCGCAGAACGGCGTCGATGTGCTGCTGCTCGATGCCAATGACGACATTATCTACACCACCGGCTTTTCCCATTACACGACCGAGCGCCCGGTCGTCTTCGCGCTGACGCAGGACAACGCCTATCTGCTAGTGCCGGAATTGGAACGCCATCACGCCAGCGCCCAGGACGCGGCAGCGGAACTGGTGGTCTATTTCGAGTTCCCCGGCCGGGACCGGCCGTTTTCCGTCCTCGCGCGAGCGCTGGGCGAGGTACGTGGCGTCGTCGGCCATTCGCCGGGCATTTCGCTGGCGCGGCTGGGACAGGTCGCGGCCGCCCTGCCCCATGCGCGGCTCGCGCCCAGTGCCATCGTCGGCACCATGCGGCTGGTAAAGCGACCCGAGGAATTGGTGCTGCAACGCGAGGCGGCGCGGATTTCCGACGCCATGGTAGCGTCGGGCGTTGAATTGCTCACCGAGACACTCAAGACCGGCAAAACCATGCCGACCGAAATCGAGATCGAGGCGCATATCATCCGCCACGCGCTCGATACGATGAACCGCGAGCACGAAAACCTGATGCTGGTGCAGGGCATTGCCGGGGGCCTGGTCTATTCCGGGCTGCGCTCGGCCTTTCCGCACGGCATGCCCAGCGGACATCGGCCGCAGCGCGGCGAAAGCATGATCCTGTCATTGGGCTGCCGGGTTGGCGGGCGCGCCGCCGAGAGCGAGCGTACCTTCATTCTGGGCGAGCCGAGCAAGGCGCAGGAACACTACTATAATCTGGCACAGAAAGCCCAGGGCATCGGCACATCCGGCCTTATCGCCGGGGCCACCTGCGCCTCCGCCGACGATCGCGCCCTCGGCTTTCTGCGCGACGAGGGGGTGGGCGAATACTGCCTGCACCGCGTCGGCCACGGCATGGGCGTGATGTTCCACGAGCCGCCCTGGGTGGAAGGGGGCGATGACACCGTCCTCGTCTCCGGCATGGTCTGTTCGTCCGAACCGGCGCTCTATGTTCCCGGCCTCGGCGGCTTCCGGCTGGCCGACACGGTTCTGGTGACCGAGGACGGTCCGGAAAGCCTCACCCAATATCCCCGCAGGCTCGACGAGGTCATCCTTGGCTGACCCCGTCATCACTCTTCGAGGCTAGGTCGCCATGCTCGCCTATGTCATTCGCCGGCTGCTGCTGCTGATCCCGATGGCCATCGGCATGGTCATCGTTACCTTTGGGTTGCTGCTGCTGATCCCGGGCGATCCCGCCGCCGTGCTGCTCGGGCAGGACGCGACGCCGGAAGCCATCGCCAATCTGCGCAACAGCCTGGGCCTCAACGACCCATGGTATATCCGGCTCTGGGACTATTTCGTGGCGCTGCTGCGCGGCGACATGGGCCAATCGATCTTCCAGAACCAGCCGGTGGCCGAAATCATCGCCGGACGTCTTGGCGCCACGGTGGAACTGGCGGTCGTGGCGCTGCTGCTCGCCAGCATCATCGGCATCACGCTCGGCGTTCTGGCCGCCATTCGCCAGGGCTCATGGGTCGACACGCTGACCATGCTGTTCGCACAACTGGGCGTGTCGATGCCGGTCTATTGGCTGGGCCTGCTGCTGATGCTGCTGTTCGCGGTGCAACTGGGCTGGCTTCCCTCCATCGGACGCGGCGTGCCGATGCCCGAGGCCCTGCTTGCCGCGCTGAGCGGCCGACCACAGGTGTTGTGGAATTCGATCAGCCATATTGCCCTGCCCGCGCTGGCCCTGGCCGCCAATTCGGCTGCGATCATTTCGCGGCTGGTGCGTGCCTCCATGCTTGAAGTGCTGCGCGAGGACTTCGTGCGCACCGCCTATGCGAAGGGCCTGCGTCGTGGACGGGTCGTCGTGCGCCATGCGCTGCGGAACGCCTTGCTCCCCGTGCTCAGCGTCATCGGCCTGCGCTTCGGCGCGCTGCTCGGCGGCGCGGTTTTGACCGAATCCATCTTTGCCTGGCCGGGGTTGGGACAATTGACCATCGCCGCCATCTCGCAGCGCGACCTACCCCTGATCCAGGGCATCGTGCTCACCTTCGCCATCGTCTTTGCGCTGGTGAACCTCATCGTCGACCTTCTCTATGCCGCGGTCGATCCGCGCGTGCGTCTCGGGTAACGGCCATGCGACTGCCCAAAGCTTTCACCAATGTCTCGCTGGTCGTGGGGGCGCTGATCTCGCTCACCATCATCCTTCTGGCCATTTTCGCGCCCTATGTCTCGACCCATGGCGTCGAGCAGATGGATATGCGCAATCGCTTCGCCGGTCCGACGCTGGACCATATATTGGGGACCGATAATTTCGGGCGCGATCTGTGGTCCCGCCTGGTGTTCGGCGCCCGTATCTCGCTGACCATCGCGGTGATCTCGGTGACCGTCTCGGCCATTATCGGCACGGTGGTGGGGCTGGTGGCGGGGTATTTCGGCGGCTGGGTCGACCAGATCCTGATGCGCATCACCGACGTATTTCTCGGCTTTCCCGCCATTGTCCTGGCGCTGGCCATTGTCGCCGTGCTCGGACCGGGCGTGCTCAATGTCTCGCTGGCCATCATTGTGGTGGCCTGGACAGAATATGCCCGCGTGGTGCGCTCCACCACGCTGGTGCTGCGCGAGCAGAACTATGTGCAGGCCGCCAAGGCGCTCGGCGCCAGCCCCGCGCGCATCATCTTTCGCGAAATCCTGCCCAATGCCATGGGGCCGATCATCGTCCTCGCCTCGCTGGGACTGGGCACGGCGATCATCTCGGAATCGGCGCTGAGCTTTCTCGGCTTCGGCCTGCCGCCGCCCGAGCCCACCTGGGGCTGGACCCTGGCCTATGGCACCCGCTTCATGCGCGATGCGCCATGGCTCTCCATCATTTCGGGCGCCACCATCATGGTGACGGTGCTCGGCTTCAATCTCCTCGGCGACGGATTGCGGGACGTTCTCGATCCCCGCCAGCTCTCGCGCGGCGGGGCAAAGGCCGCCAAGGCCAAATAACCAAAGGAACTACGCGTATGGTCAAGTCCATCAACCAGCTTCGTCCGAAGTTCACCACCCATGCCGATGGCAGCGACGCCGTGCTGTTCATTCACGAACTGGTGGGCGAGGAAGATGGCCCGACGATCGGTATTTCGGCCGCTATTCACGGCAACGAAAACACCGGCTCGCAGGCCATCCTCGAGCTCTTCCGCATCCTCAAGGATGTCCCGCTCAAGGGCCGCATCCTGCTGCTGCCGGTGGCGAACCCCTATGCCTTCGCCGTCAACGAGCGTTTCGCCACCATCGACAAGGTCGACCTCAACCGCCAGTTCCCCGGCAGCACCAAGGGGACCTATAGCCAGCAGCTCGCCTATGCGATGACCGAGAAATTCCTCAATGTCATCGACGTGCATATCGACCTGCATTCGGGCACCGACCGGCCCACGGTGGACTATGTCTATATCTGGAACGACGAGCGCCTGTCGCGCGCCTTCGGCTCGAAGGTTCTCTACCGCCCGGTCGAGAACAAACAGGGCACCGTGTTCGGCGGCACCACCAAATCGGTGACCATCGACACCCGGAACATTCCGGTCGTGGTCGTCGAGTTGGGCGGCGGCATCGTCGAGCAGACGCCTTATCTCAAGCGCACCGTCGACGGGGTGCTCAACATGCTCAAGACCCTCGGCGCCATTCCCGGCGACCCCTGGACCAATCCCAAGCAGATCGTGGTCAACGAACTGGCCGGCATCCGCCCCAGCCAGGGCGGCTGGCTCGAGCCGCTGGCCCCGGCCAATGGCGAGACGATCAAGCGCGGGCAACTGCTGGGTCGTGTGGTCAGCCCCTATAATTTCGAAGTGCTGGAGGAAATCCCGACGCCTTTCGAGAACGGCATCATGATCATGCAGCACCTCACCCGCAACCTCGTGCATAGCGGCGACTACGGCTTCATGGTCGGCAATCTCGAAGGCGCCACCGAGTAAAACGAGATCGGCCCGTCCCAGGCCGAGAGAGGAGACGACGGCAATGAACCAGATTCAACCATCGCAGGCCCCTGCAATCGAGGTGACCGATCTCCAGATCGAGGTCATGGGCGCCAATGGCTCGTTCGCCGTCGTCTCCGAAATGAATCTGTCGGTTCGTCCCGGAGAAACGCTGTGCATCGTGGGCGAAAGCGGCTGCGGTAAGTCGATCACCGCACTTTCCCTGATGCGCCTGCTGCCCGACGCAGCCAAGATCACCGGCGGCAGGCTGCTGATCGATGGCCAGGATTTCCTCGCCATGAACCAGCGCCAGGTCGAGCAGTTTCGCGGCGACAAGATCGCCATGATCTTTCAGGAGCCGCTGACCGCGCTCAATCCGGTGTTGCGCATCGGCGAACAGATCGCCGAGGGCGTGCGCGAGCATCGCAGATGCAGCCGCAGCGAGGCGCATGAGCGGGCCGTGGACGTGCTGCGCCTCGTGCAGATGCCCGACCCCGAACGGCGCGCCAGCCAGTTTCCGCATGAATTGTCCGGCGGCATGCGCCAGCGCGCCATGATCGCGCTGGCGCTGGCGTGCGAGCCCAAGATCATCATCGCCGACGAGCCGACCACGGCGCTGGATGTGACCATCCAGGCGCAGATATTGGGGCTCATCTCCGATTTGCAGAAAAGGCTGGGCACCGCTCAGATCCTCATCACCCACGATCTCGGCGTCGTTTCGGAAGTCGCCGACCGGGTGATCGTCATGTATGCGGGGCGCAAGGTGGAGGAGGCCAGCATCTATGACCTCTTCGACAATCCGCTCCATCCCTATACCATCGGGCTGATGGGGGCCGTACCCGGCTCGGGGGCCTCGTCCGACGCCGGCGACCGGCTGGCCGATATTCCCGGTACGGTGCCGCCGTTGTGGAACCTGCCCAAAGGCTGCGCCTTCGCGCCGCGTTGCGCCAATGCCTCGGCACGGTGCCTCGAGGAACGCCCGCCACTGCAAGAAAAACGTCCCGGCCACTGGGCCGCCTGCTGGGAGCATGACGATGCAGCCTGACCGCACACCGCTTCTCAGCGTCGAAAACCTCAAAGTGCACTTTCCCATTCGATCCGGCGTGTTCCAGCGCCAGATGGGAGCGGTGAAGGCCGTCGACGGGGTCAGCTTCTCGCTTGGTCGCGGCGAGACCCTGAGTCTGGTGGGAGAAAGCGGCTGCGGCAAGTCGACCACCGGCCTGGCGCTGATGGGGCTGGTCAAACCCACTGGCGGACGGGTGCGGTTCGATGGCAACGAGATCGAGGGCTTCAAGCGCTCGGCGCTCAAAAGCTATCGACGCCGCATGCAGATCGTGTTCCAGGACCCGTTTTCTTCACTCAACCCGCGCCAGCGCGTCAAGGACATCATCCGCGCGCCCCTCGACATCCATGCGGTCGGCACCAGGGCCGAGCGCGATGCGCGGGTGGCCGAGTTGATGCAGCGCGTAGGGCTGCGTCCCGACCAGGCGGATAATTTCGCCCATCAATTCTCCGGCGGCCAGCGCCAGCGCATCGGCATTGCCCGGGCGCTCGCGCTCAATCCCGATATCATCGTCTGCGACGAGCCGGTTTCGGCCCTCGACGTCTCGGTGCAGGCGCAGATTCTCAACCTGCTCAGCGATTTGCAGCGCGATCTGGGCGTGTCCTATCTTTCGATCTCGCACGATCTGGGCGTGGTCGAATTCATCTCGCACCGTGTCGCCGTGATGTATCTGGGCAAGATCGTCGAAATCGCGCCGAAAAAGACCATCTTCTCGACGCCGCTTCACCCCTATACCGAATTGCTGATGCGCTCGGCGCCATCGCGCGATCCGCGCAAGCGCCATAGCTTCAGCGCCAGCAATTACGATATTCCGAGCGCGACGCGCAAGCCGAGCGGCTGTCCGTTTCATCCCCGCTGTCCGCTGGCCACCGATATCTGCAAGAGCGACGAACCCGAACTCACGCTCCGCGCGGGCGAGCAGTTCGTCGCCTGTCATCACCGCTGAGCTGTTTCCATGACCCCATCCTATCTCTTCACTGGCGGCAATGTCCTCGATGCGGACGCCGGCATGCTCCGTAGCGGGCTCGACGTTCTGGTCGAAAACGACCGCATCACGGCGGTTGGCGGCGATATCGCGCGCCCGGCCAATGCGGAGGTGATCGACATCGCCGGCAAGACGCTGATGCCCGGCCTCATCGACTGCCACGTGCATGTGGTGGCGGAAACGCTTGATCTGTGGGGGAATATGACCGCGCCGGCATCGCTGGCGGCCCTGCGCTCGGCCCGGGTGATGCGCGAGGCGCTGCAGCGCGGCTTCACCACATTGCGCGATCTGGGCGGCGCCGACCATGGGCTGGTGCGCGCGGTCAATGACGGCCTGCTGGACGGGCCGCGCCTGGTCATCTGCGGTAAAGGGCTGACCACCACGGGCGGCCATGCCGATCTGCGCACCCGCACCGACGACCGGCCGGGCCTGTTTTCCGACCGGCTGGGCTCGATGGGCCTCATCGTCGATGGCGTCGATAATGACCGGGCAGCCTGCCGCACCATGATCAAGGAAGGCGCCCGGTTCATCAAGGTGATGGCCAATGGCGGGGTCTCTTCGCCCAATGACCCGATCCATTCGATCCAGTATTCGCGCGAGGAAATCAGCGCGATGGTCGAAGAGGCCGACAATGCCGGGCTTTATGTCTCCGCCCATGTCTATACCGACAAGGCGATCCGCCGCTGCGTCGAGCTGGGCGTGCACTCGCTCGAACACTGCAACCTGATCGAACCGGAAACCGCGCGCCTTGCCGCCGAAAAGGGCTGCATCGCCGTGCCCACGCTCGTCGCCTATGACGCGCT
>JAHCJW010000097.1 GCA_026126125.1 Devosia sp. | reverse complement strand
GGGGATAAGGACATGCGGCAAAACAAAAGGCCACAGCGGCGTGCGTTCTGTCGAACGCAAATCGCTGCTCTATTCCCTTGTCTGCGCATCGGATGACCCGAAAACCGTGAGTACACTTTTCGGTCCGATGCTTTAGGCCCGGGGTCAAGTCAGGGGCGAGGGCTCGCGAGTGAGATGACGCCGGGCGGTCAGACCAAAGGATGGGGTATCGTCGCCCCCGGAAACAAAATCCCCGCCACGAGGGCGGGGATCGAAAAACCTATTCGTCGGCGTCGGTCTTGAGCGATTTGAGCTTGGAAAACACCGAGTCGGCGTCGAATTCTTCCGAGGTGGGGGCCGGGCGCTCGGTGCCTTCGTCCTCGAAGCCATAGTCGGGCTGGGCGCGCGCGGCGGCGCGGGCCAGGGCTTCCTCGGCGGTGAGCAGCGTCGTGCCTTCGGCCATTTCGGTCGGCAGGGCGGCATCCTTGGAGGCGCGCTTGACCTCGAGATCAAGCTCGATCTGGCTGCACAGGCCCAGCGTCACCGGGTCCATGGCGGTGAGGTTGGCGGCATTCCAGTGGGTGTTCTCGCGCACGGATTCGATGGTGGACTTGGTGGTCCCCACCAGCCGCATGATCTGCGCGTCCTTGAGTTCGGGATGGTTGCGCACCAGCCATTTGATGGCGTTGGGGCGCTCATTGCGGCGCGAGATCGGCGTATAGCGCGGACCCTTGCGCTTGACGGCGGCGACGCGCACCTTGGGGTCCAGCAGCTTCAGGCGATAATTGGAATCCTTTTCGCCCTTCTCGATTTCCTCGCGCGTCAGCTGCCCGTTCTGCAACGGGTTGACGCCCATGATGCCGCCGGCCACGTCGCCATCGGCGATGCCCTGGACTTCGAGCGGGTGCAGCGTGCAGAAAGCGGCGATCTGCTCGAACGACAAGGCAGTGTTGTCCACGAGCCAGACGGCGGTCGCCTTGGGCATAAGAAGGGGCTGGGACATGTCAATTCTCTCCTGATGGCGCGGCCGGTTTTTCTCCGAGCCGCTCCGCCTCTTGGCCAAATGCTGAGGGGAAGCTGCCCACAATATAGAGATTTGCCATCAATTCCGCAACGCTTAACAAGCGCGCCAAGGATTTATTAAGCCAGATTCTCCTCGCTCGATCGTCCAAATGGGGTGACCAGCACCAGCTTGCCGAGATGCTCGCGCGTCTCCATGGCGGCATGGGCGGTGGCGGCGTCTTCGAGGGCGAAGCGGGCGATGTCGGGCTTGCGCCAGCCGGGTTCGGCCAGGGCCGGCAGCATGGCGGCGAGGCGGCGGGCGATCTCGGCCTTGGTCGCGCTGTCCTGCGGGCGCAGGGTCGAGCCGGACATCGTCAGCCCCTTGGCCATCATCACGCGCAGCGGCACCGGCGCCGTGCCGCCCGCCAGGGTCGAGATGAGAACGATATGGCCATTGCGGGCGGACGCGGCGACATTGACCGCCGCCATGTCCCCGCCCACCACATCGACGATCCGATCGACGCCCTTGTCCTCGGTCAGCGCCATGACCCGGGCAGCAATGTCCTCGCCGCGCTCGATCGTCGCCCAGGCGCCGAGCGAGCGCGCATAGTCGGCCTTGCGCGCCGTGGAGATGACGCCGATGGCCCGGGCGCCGAGCAGGGTGGCGATCTGGATCGCCGCCCCGCCAATGCCGCCCGAGGCGCCATGGACCAGAATGCTCATGCCCGAGGCCAGCCCGGCCCGCATCACCAGGGTCTGGGTGACGGTGAACCAGGTTTCGGGCAAAGCCGCCGCCTCGCTCAGTGTCCAGCCCGGCGGCACCGGCAGAACCTGGCCCTGCGGCACGGCGACATATTCGGCGTAGCCCCCGCCATTGGTCAGCGCCATGACGGCGGCGCCGATCGCGTGTGCCCCGGCCTTATCGCCCCGGGCGACGACCGTGCCGGCGACTTCCAGCCCGGGAAGCGGCGAGGCGCCGGGGGGCGGGTCATAATGGCCGCGCCGCTGCGCCAGGTCCGGCCCGTTGACGCCGGCCGCGGCGACGCGGATCAGCACCTCGTCGGGGCCGGGGACGGGCAGAGGCGCCCGGATCGGGCGCAGTTGTTCGGGGCCGCCGGGAGCGGCGATGCCGATGGCGGTCATCTCCCGGGGGAGATCGTGAGAAAGAGAATTGATCGTGGTCATGGACGAATGGTCGCTCAGATGGGCTTGCCCGGCAAGGGTGCTGCGCCCATCCTGGCTGCGGCAAAAACGGGAAAGCGCAGATGATGGATGAAGAAGCCCGCCCGCGTCCGGCGACGCATGAAATCGGCATGGTGCTCGATGCGCTCTCGGTGAGCGAGTTGGAGCAGCGCATCGGCCAGCTCGAGGCCGAGATTGTGCGCCTCCGCGCCGCCATCGAGGCGCGCGGCACCACCCGCAAGGCTGCCGAAGCCGCCTTCAAATTCTAGCGCATGTCTGCCGGAAGTGAGAACCGGTTTCGGGACAAAGACCTGCGCAAAAACAATCAGCGGAAGCGCCTGGGGCTGACCTGAAAGCATCGCCATGCGCTTCCGCTGCGGCATCCCGATCCGGCCCGGTTAAGGTTAACATGGAGTAAACGTTCGGTCCTCGCCCTTGGGGGCTTATTCTGGGCGGGAATTGAAGGATGCCGACCATGACATGGATCTTTTCGCCGTTCGCCGCGCTTTCGGTTGCGCTGGCGGCCTATGGCCTCAACCGGGCGCTCCGCGGCCCCGGCCTGCAGCCCGAAATGTCTGCCATCCCGCTGGCGCCGGCGCGGACCTTGGGCGAGCGGGCCTGGCGCGACGAGCCGGTGCAGACCTTCGTCTGGCAATTGCAGGCCGCGCGCTACAGCGAGCCCCCCTTCAGCCGCTCCTGAGCGGCCGTGCCGGGTGGTTACCGGAATGACCACCGGCAGGGTTAAGAAATCTTGTCCCGTTAACCGGCAATTAACATGTTCGCGGTAACGTCTCATTATTCAGATTGTTCTGAATTTCTACAGAGTGATTTCTCCCTCTGTTTGACGCCTCCCTGTTAACTTCGAGAGCCGTTTTTACGGCTCTTTTTCTTTTTCAGGCCTTGGTTCTTTTCCAGCTAACCACATCTTAGCCTAAGTCCGATCGCATGGGTGACGGGCGGGGCGATTGCGCTTAATGTAGGCGCCCAATCTGTGGGTTCAGGGATAAGACGTGGCGGAACAAGGCGACAGCACCAGCTCGGCAATTGCCATCGGCCCGAGGATCGCGGCTTCGGGGGGCTTTGATGCGCTCTATCGCGAGGGCATGGGGCTGATCGAGGACGTGGCCGCCTATCTCGATCAGGAAGGGCGGGACGACAGCCGCTTCCTGCCGCGCGAAGCCGCGTTTCTTTATGCCACCGAATCCATGCGCCTCACCACGCGGCTGATGCAGATCGCCTCGTGGCTGTTGTTGCAGCGCGCCGTCAACGAAGGCGAAATCAGCCGCGAAAACGCCCGCTCCGAAAAGGAGAAGGTCAAGTTTTCCGCCACCCCCTCGGAGCGGGGTGGCCCGGGCTATGACCATCTGCCCGAGCCCTTGCGCGACTATATCGACAAGGGCGACCGCCTGTTCGATCGGGTGATGCAGCTCGACCAGCTGGAGCGGGGCGCCGTGCCCGAGCGGCCCGCGGGCCACGCCAATGGCATCGCCGACCAGTTCTCCCGCCTGCATGCGGCGTTCAAGCGGCCGGAATAGCCATCTCACCCGCGCGGCGCGAAAAAGATCACCGCCGCGCCGGCTACGGTCAGCATCACCCCCAGAAGATCCCAGCGGTCGGGCCGAATGCCCTCGAACCCGACCATGAACGCCACCGAGGCCAGCACATAGATGCCGCCATAGACGGCGAAGGCGCGCCCGGCGCTGTCCATGCCGCTCACCGCCAGGAGCCAGGCAAACAGGGCAAGCGCCACCAGAGCCGGCAGCCAGAGCCAGGTCGGGCCATGCCGCGCGGCCTGCCAGACGAGAAAACAGCCGGCGATTTCAAAAACGGCGGCAAGAAAGAACAGCGCAAAGCTCATGGCGGGTTTCCAAACACGAAAAAGCCCGGCGCGAGGGCCGGGCTTCGAAATTCTGCTGGTGTCTGCCCGCTTAGAGGCCGAGACCCTTGAAGCGCTCCTTGAAGCGCGAGACGCGACCGCCGCGGTCCATCAGCTGGCCCGTGCCGCCGGTCCAGGCGGGATGGGTCTTGGGGTCGATGTCGAGCTGCAGCGTGTCGCCTTCCTTGCCCCAGGTCGAGCGGGTCTCGTAGCTGGTGCCGTCGGTCATGACCACGGTGATGGTGTGGTAGTCTGGATGGATATCGGACTTCATCGCATGCGCCTCAAATCAAACGGGCGCCGCGGCGCCCGGAGAGCTGGAAACTGGTGTTGGGCGGCTTCTTACAGAAAGCGGCGGGGTTAGGCAAGGGCAGGGGAGCGGCAAATTTACCCGCTCGGGGCCTGTTGCCCGCAATCGGTGCCGCGCCTATATCGATCCGGTCGCCCTAGCGCGGCTCATCGCGCAACACAAGCGGCGGACCCATTATCATGACAGACCAGGCTGTGCCGGCCGAGAACGAGCCCGAAAAAGTTCTCGAAACGGCGAAAATCGAGCCGCGCCGCCTGCAGCCGCTGCGACGCCTCCTGCCGTTCATGCTGGCCTATCCGGCGCGGCTGGGGCTGACGATTCTGTTTCTGCTGGTCTCCGCCTCCGCCTCGCTGGCGATTCCCGCCTTTCTCGGCGGGGTGATCGACGAAGGGTTCATCGCGCAAAATCTCGACAATGTCGGGCGCTATGGCGGGTGGATCATCGCCATTGCCGGGGTGATGGCGGTGGCGAGCGGGGCGCGATTCTATTTCATCTCGGTTATCGGCGAGCGGGTGATCGCCGATCTCCGGCAGGCCGTGTTTTCGCATCTTTTGACGCTCGATGCGCGCTATTTCGACACCAATCGGGTCGGCGAGCTGACCAGCCGTCTCAATGGCGATGTGGCCATTATCCGTGGCGCGGTCGGTTCGAGTTTCTCGCTGGCCCTCAGGTCGATGGTCACCATTATCGGCGCGCTGGCGATGATGATTCTCACCAGTCCTGTGCTGACCCTTGCCGTGGTCATCGCCGTGCCGGCGATTATCCTGCCGGTGATGCTCTATTCGCGCCGCCTGCGCGGCATGTCGCGCAACACCCAGGATGCGCTGGCGGATCTGTCGGCGATGGCCACCGAAATGCTCGGCGCCACGCGCACGGTCAAATCCTTCACCCAGGAACAGGTGCAGGGCAAGCTCTACGAGACGCGCAGCGAGGCCAGTTACGGCGCCGAAGTGCGGCGCCTCGCCGCCCGCTCCATCCTCGTGGCGCTGGTGATTTTCCTCGGCACCTGCGCGCTGGTCGGCCTCGTCTGGTGGGGCGCCCGTGCAGTGTTCGAAGGCTCGGTGACGGCGGGGCAATTGGCGCAGTTCATGGTCTATGCGCTGATGGCCTCGGGGGCGCTGACCAATGTCTCGGAAGTGTTGGGCACCCTGCAATCGGTGGCCGGCTCGACCGAGCGGCTGACCGAAATCCTCGATACCGAAGCGGTGATCCGCGACCCCGCCCGCCCCATTGCCCTGCCGCAACCCTCGCTCGGCACCATCGCCTTCGAGAACGTCGATTTCGGCTATGATCCGGCCTCGAGCGAGCGGGTGTTGCGCCAGCTCAGCTTTGCTGTCGGCAAGGGCCAGACGGTGGCGCTGGTCGGCCCGTCCGGCTCGGGCAAATCCACCGTTCTTTCGCTTTTGCAGCGTCTTTACGATGTTTCGGCTGGTCGCATTCTCGTCGATGGCGTCGATATTCGTCAGGCGCGCCTGCACGATCTGCGCCAGCGCTTTGCCTATGTCGAGCAGGAGCCGACGATCTTTGCCGGCTCGATCGCCGACAATATCCGCTTCGGCAAGCCCGATGCGACGGCGGCCGAAATCGAGGCGGCGGCCCGCGCGGCGCTGGTACACGACTTCGTCGTCGATCTGGCGCAGGGCTATGATACCGTTGTGGGCGAGCGGGGCGTCATGCTCTCGGGCGGGCAGAAGCAGCGCCTCGCCATCGCCCGCGCCATTCTCAAAAATGCCCCGATCCTGCTGCTCGATGAGGCCACCAGCGCCCTCGACGCCCAGAGCGAGCATCTGGTGCAATTGGCGCTCGAGCATTTGATGGCGGGCCGCACCACGCTGGTCATCGCCCATCGCCTCGCCACCATCCGCGACGCCGACACCATTCTCGTGCTCGATGGCGGCGAAATCATCGATCAGGGCACCCATGACGAGCTAGTCGCCAAGGGCGGCCGCTACGCCGAACTGGCGAAATTGCAGTTCCGGCCGGAATAGGGGCTGCGGCTCTCAGCCCCCTGCGTGTGGCACGATCTGGTCAAAACCCCCCGGCCTCACCCTCCCCCTTGAGGGGAGGGCCGGGGAGGGTCCGTGGCGCCCGCCAATCACCCTTCGGTCAGCTTGAACTCGATCCGGCGGTTGCGCCGATAGGCTTCGTCATTGTCGGCCGGGTCGAGCGGGGCGAATTCACCGAAGCCGGCGGCGACGAGGCGGGCCGGGGGCACGCCGCGCGACACCAGATATTCGGCCACTGAAATGGCGCGTGCCGCCGACAATTCCCAATTGGAGGGGAAGCGGGCGCTGGAGATCGGCCGCTTGTCGGTGTGGCCGTCGATGCGCAGCACCCAGTTGATGTCGGAGGGGATTTCCGCGTCGAGCTGCAAAATGGCGTCGGCCAGCGCGTCGAGTTCGGGCAGGCCGGCGGTGGCGATGCTCGCCTGTCCGGGGGCGAACAGCACTTCGGACTGGAACACGAAGCGGTCGCCGACGACGCGCACATCGGCCCGGCCTTCCAGAATCTGGCGCAGGCGCCCGAAGAAGTCGGAGCGATAGCGCGCCAGATCCTGCACGCGCTGGGCCAGCGCCACATTGAGGCGGCGGCCGAGATCGGCGATCTGGGTACGCGATTCGGTGTCGCGCGCCTCGGAGGCTTCCAGCGCCGTTTCCAGCGCCGCGATCTGGGTGCGCAGCGCCGCCAGTTGCTGGTTGAGCAGCGCTACCTGGGCATTGGCCTCGTCCGAGAGCTGCTCGGCGGCCAGCAGGTCTTCCTGCAGGCCCGAAATGGTGCTGTCTCGATCGCCTATGCCGGCGCCGATGCCGGCCAATTGCCCGGACAGCGCCGCGTTTTCCGCTTCCGCGCCGGAGAGGGTGGCGGTCAGCGCCGCCAGCTGGTCGGTCAGATCGTCGGAATTGGCCCGTTCGAGCTGCAACAGCTCGGTCAGCTCGGCGATCTGGCTGTTGAGCCGGGAGAGGGCGGTGTCGCGCCCCTGGATTTCCTGGCCGAGGAAGAATTGCGTCAGCATGAACAGGCTGAGCATGAAGATGATGACCAGCAACAGGCTGGACAGCGCATCGACGAAGCCCGGCCAGTAATTGGCTTCCTGCCGGCGACGGGAGCGCGCGAAAGCCATGGCCTAGTCCCGGCGCTCGGGCTGGTCGGCCTCGTTGATCATGGCCTCGATCAGCTCGCGCAGCTTCTTGTTGGTTTCGCCCTGCTCGTTGATGTACTGGCGCAGATCGTCCTGTTCGGTGCGGATGTGCTTGACCAGCCCGTCGATGCCGCGCGCAAGCTCCGCCATGGCGCGGATGGCGTTTTGCGACGAATTCTGGCTCTGCATGGTGGCGCCGATACTGTCGATCATCGCCTGCATGTCGGGGCCGCCGGCATTGGCCTGCATGGCGCTGACGGGATGGTCGAGTTCGGTCATCGAGGTCATCCAGTCCTCGAGATCGGTATAGAAGGCATTCTGCGCCTGGCTGGTCTGCAGGTCGAGAAAGCCCAGAACCAGCGAGCCGGCGAGGCCGAACAGCGAGGATGAGAACGCCGTGCCCATGCCGCCGAGCGGGGCGGAGAGCCCTTCCTTGAGATTGGAAAACAGCGAGGCGCTGTCGGCCGAGGTGACGTCGAGCGCATTGATGACGCCGGCAACCGAGGTGACGGTTTCCAACAGCCCGTAAAACGTGCCCATCAGCCCCAGAAACACCAGCAGGCCGGTGAGATAGCGCGAGGTGTCCTTGGCCTCGTCGAGCCGGTTGCCGACCGAATCGAGGATCGAGCGCATCGAGGAGGGGGTGATCACCGCTTCGCCGATCCGCTCGCGCAACAGGCCCGCGACCGGCGCCAGCAGCACCGGAGGGCGCGTCTGCGCACTATTGCCGTCCTGCAGGGAATTGACCCATTTCACTTCCGGGAACAGGCGGAAAATCTGCCGGAAGCTGAGGAAAATGCCGATGAACAGCGAGAAGAAGATCAGCGAGTTGATGAAGGGGTTGGCCCAGAAAAAGCTGATGATCTGGGTCGACAGGATCGCCGCCACCAGCGCCACCAGCACCAGGAAGATGATGATCTTGACGAGATAAACGGCGGGACTGGCCAGATGATAGGGATCGTAACCTTGCGACATCGTGCCTTCGCCAAACGCAAATCAACCGGAGGAGAGACTAGAGGGGGTGGATTGGCGTGACAATGGAAAAGGTTAATGGAGGCAAGGCCCACCCTGACCCTCCCCTCAAGGGGGCGGGAGAAGCGGGCTCTTTTGGCACCATCTCGCCACACGCTCGGTTGTCACCCTCCCCCTTGACGGGGAGGGCAGGGAGGCGGTGAGAGCCCCATTCTCTCAACTCATCCGCAATGACCCGGCCCCAAACCGGCTCACTGAACCGGCTTTAGCACCTTCATCAGCGCGCCGTGCAGCATTTCGTTTCCGGCGACGATCTGTCCGTTCCACACCGAGCCGGTCTGTCCCGCATAATCGGTGACGAGGCCGCCGGCTTCCTTGACCATCAGCAGGCCCGGCGCCACGTCCCAAGGCTTGAGGCCCGCTTCCCAGAGCGCGTCGAACCGCCCGGCGGCCAGCCAGGCCATGTCGACCGAGATCGAGCCGGAGCGGCGAATGCCGGCTACGGCGGGGTTGACCTGGGCCAGCTGGCGCAGCTGCAAGCCGTCATTGCCGGTGCCCTGGGTCTTGATGCCGGTCGAGATCACCGCTTCGGACAGGTGCCGGCGCGCGGCCACGCGCAGGCGCTTGCGGTCGGCCAGCCAGGCGCCGCCGCCCTTTTCGGCGGTATAGAGCTCATCCATGATCGGGTTGTAGATCACCGAAGCGACGATTTCGTCGCCACGCTGCAGCGCGATGGCCACGGCGAAGAGCGGAATGGAGTGGAGGAAATTGGTGGTGCCGTCGAGCGGGTCGATGATCCAGGTGTGCTGGCCGTCGGTGCCGGCGACTTCTCCGCCTTCTTCCATCAAGAAGGCATAGGTGGGGCGTGCCTTGCGCAGTTCGTCATAGACGATCTGCTCGGCCCGCAGATCGGCCTTGGAGACAAAATCGGCCGGGCCCTTGCGCGAGACCTGCAGGTTTTCCACCTCGTTGAAATCGCGCGACAGCGATTTCCCCGCCTTGATGGCGGCGTTGACCATGACAGTGAGTAGGGCGGAACGCGCCATTGTTTTTGCTCGCTTGGCTCATGCGGTTCATGCCGCGCCGCCGCGGCCAAGATCGCCGCAGCGCCGGATGGGCGCTGAAGGCCCTGCCGCTGATTGAAAGTGTGGCGGGCTTATTGCCTCAGAACCGGCCGCGGTTCAAGGGTCTTGGCTGTCCGGCGCTGCGTCCTCGGGCGCTGCCTCGGTCAGGGGAAGCGTCGGGGCGGCCGGCGTCACCGCCTGGCTGGGGGCGTTTTCCGGATCGGTGGGGGCGGGCAAACGCGGCCCGATCAAGTCTGCCGCCGGTGCTGGTTTGACCTGGGCGGCGGCGGTGGGCGGCGCTTCGGGCCAGAAGCGGGCGCGCTCCTCGGCGCGTGCCAGCGCCGGTGGCGGAATGGAGACCAGCAGGCGGTCGAGGGTCGCGTCGGTCAGGCCCTGCCGGCGGGCCAGCGCCCGCCACATGGCGGCGGTTTCGAGGTCGAGCGTCACCCCTTCGCCCACCGCCACCAGCTTGGCGAAGCGGTTCTGCGCCACCGGATTGCCCGCTTCGGCGGCGCGCTGATACCAGAGCGCGGCTTTCTCTGTGTCGCGCGCCACGCCCTGGCCCAGATAGAGCAGGGTGGCGTAGTCGATCTGGGCGGCCACCAGCCCCGCCTCGGCGGCTTGCCCGATATAGTCGGCGCCCGCTTCGGTGTCGGGGGCGACGCCGGCACCCTCGATCAGCATCGAGCCATAGTCGTACAGCGCCTCGGGCAGTTCGGCCTCGGCCGCCTCGCGCATCAGCCGCGCGGCGGTGGTCAGGCTGGGCTCGGCATAGATGCCTTCGACATGCAGCAGCGCCAGATTGTACTTGGCCGGCGGATAGCCCGCTTCCGCCGCCTTAGCGAACAATTGCGCGGCCCGGGCGCGGTCGCGCTCGACCCCGACGCCGTCCTGATAGAACATGCCCAATTCGAAGGTAGCCAGCATGTCGCCATTGCGCGAGGCCAGCTCGTACCAGCCGGCGGCGCGTTCGGAATTCTGCGCGATGCCGAGGCCCTTGGCATAGATTTCGGCGATCAGGGTCTGCGCGGCGGCGTCGCCTTGTTCGGCGCGCGGCAGCGCCAGCTCCAGCGCCGTCAGGAAATAGCCGCGCTGGAAGGCGCCAAAGGCATAATCGACCGGCTGCTGGCTGCCGAAAATCTCGTTGCTGATGGCTTCGGCATCATTGGTCTGCGCCTGGGCCGGGGCCGAGAGGCACAACAGCGCCAGGGCGAGGAGGCGCGCGCGGCCGCTCATGCGGTTTCCCGCATCGCCTGGGCGAAAGCCTTCAGCGTCGCCGCCGGATCGGGCTCGGTCCAGACAGAATCGGAGAGCGCGACGAATTCGGCCCCGGTCGCCGTCAGTTCGTCAGGCCCGGCCGCAGGGTTGGAATGCACCGCCGGCACTTCGAAGGTTTCCGCCCACCATTGCGCCAGTTCCCCCGCCTCGGGAGCGGGCTTGCCGCCCAGCGGTCCGAACAGCACATAATCGACATCGAGTTCGCCAAAGCTCATCGCATCGTGGCGCGAGCCGATATTGCCCGCGCCCACAATGCCCTCGGGCTTGAGCGCGGCGATGGCGGCGCGGATCGCCTTGGTGCCGCCCGTGCCGATATGCACGCCATCGGCCCCGGTGCGGCGGACCATGTCGACATCGTCTTCCAGCAGCACGGCGGCGCCGGCCGCCTGGCCGATCTGCACCAGGCGCTGGGCGAGGCGTTCATAGCCGGCGTCATCGAGCGCGCCGCGGCGCACCAGCAGCGCGGCGATTTCGGGGCCGCTCAGCGCCGCCATCAGCTGGCGGGGAAACTGTTCGAGGTCCGGATTGGCCGGGGTGATGAGATAGAGCTGGGGAGCCATGGAAATCCCGATACGCGACGCTGCCTGTCCCTAGGCCGCCATTTTGGCAAGAAAGGGACGGCTCCTCCAATAGGGCAAGGCAAAAGGGGTGGCAATGCGGGTGCGTTCCCTCGGCGGGGGCGGTCGCCATCCTCCGCTGTCTTGGCAAAGAGTGTCAGCTTCTGTGATGCCAATAAAAAACGCGCTTCCGCGAGGAAGCGCGTCAGGTGTGACGTTGGGACGTCGCGGGAGGGGGTCAGGCGGCGCGGTCGAGCCTGTCGGTCCACTGGCCCAGGGCGGCCAGGGAATTCATCTGCGCGCGATGGGTAAAGGCGGCCTGTGCTGCCGGGAAGTTTTCGCGGCGGCCGGCCCAGGTGCGCAGCGCCACGTTCTGCAGGGCCCGGCCATAGGAGAAGGTCAGCGGCCAGGGCTTGTTGGCGATTGCGTTCATCGCCGAAAGATGGGCGGTGGCTTCCTCGTCGGTCTGGCCGCCCGAGAGGAAGGCGATGCCCGGCACGGCGGCGGGCACGTGTTCCTTGAGCACGTCCACGGTGCGGCGGGCGACCTGTTCGACGCTGGGCCGGTCACGCGAATTGATGCCCGGCAGCACCATGTTCGGCTTCAAAAGCATGCCGGCCAGGTCGACGCCGGCGAGGCGCAGTTCCTTGAAGACGTTTTCGAGCACGTCGCCGGTGACCTGCGCGCAGCGCTCGAGCGAATGATTGCCCGGCTCGCCGTCACCCACCACTTCGGGCTCGACGATCGGCACGATGCCGGCTTCCTGGCAGAGCATGGCGTAGCGGGCCAGGGCATGGGCGTTGGCGCGGATATTGTTGCGGGTGGGGGCGATGTCGTTGATGGTGATGACGGCGCGCCATTTGGCAAAGCCGGCGCCCAGTTCCGCGTAGTGCTCGAGACGCTGGCGCAGGCCGTCGAGGCC
This sequence comes from Devosia sp., assembly GCA_026126125.1. GTDB lineage: Bacteria > Pseudomonadota > Alphaproteobacteria > Rhizobiales > Devosiaceae > Devosia. The sequence goes on along the minus strand of JAHCJW010000097.1, from coordinate 720 downwards.
CTCGGTGATCTTCTCGCCGGTGTCGCCGGGCATGGGGAAGGCGCCGCGATCGACCTTGATGCCGGGGATGACGTCGGCATCGGCCAGGATGGCGCGGAACGGGGTGCCGTCGGCGGCTTCCTGCTTCAGCGTCTCTTCGGTGAGGATGACGCCGGAAATATAGTTCTGCATCGCCGAGGTCGAGCGGAACAGCATCTCGCGATAATCGCGGCGCAGATCGAGCGAGTTGGGCAGGTTGATCTTGGCAAAGCGCTTGGCGATCGTGCCTTCCGATTCATCGGCCGCCAGAATACCCTTGCCGGGTTCCATCAGCTTCTGGGCAATGGCATTGAGCGACTTGGTCATCTTCGGTCTTCCTCGAGATCTCGACTGGTGCGCAGATTAGACTTTCGTTACTCGTCGCGCGATTAGACCTCCGGATATACGACGAAAGACTAGCCTTGTATGGTAGATTTCCGGCGTGCCGGGGGGCTTGCCGCCAACCATGTCGGTGCCTTTGCGGGCCGCGCAAATCCGCCCACATTGCTTCAAATTGTATCTATCGTAGATGTGCCGAAGTAATCGGCGGGGTTTAACTTGGCTCTGGTCAGCACCAGGAGGCGCACCATGAGCCAAGATTGCAGTCGCGGTCATTCCAGCAATGCCGAAGAGTCGTATTTCTACAAGGAAACGCAGCGCCTGATCGACGAGATGCGCGACGCGCTCCTGGCCGCCGCCGCG
>JAHCJW010000096.1 GCA_026126125.1 Devosia sp. | reverse complement strand
ACCAGCTCTCTGCGCTTTAGCTCTTTGTTTTTAGGCATGTCTTTATCCCGAAACCGGGGCCACTTTCGGGAGACATGTTTTAGGTGAGGCCGGATGGGGGCAATCCTCCCTGCGCCCGGCGACAGCCTGTCTTGACATATATGTTATTACATAACATCATACGTTTCATGATGGAGATCTGGGTTTCGACCCGGCGCGATGAGGGTGGCAATGACGGCCGATCATTTTGATGCGCAGGCGGCGCGGGATTATGCCGAGCGCCCGCCGCGCCAGGTGCCCGGCTTTGCCGATCTGCATCGCATGGCGATTCTGCTGCTGAGCGAAAGGGTGCCGGACGATGGGCGCGTGCTGGTGCTCGGGGCCGGCGGCGGGCTTGAGCTCAAGGCGTTTGCGGCGGCGCAGCCGAACTGGTCGTTCGACGGGGTTGATCCGTCCGCCGAAATGCTGGATCTGGCCAGAGCCATGGTTGGGCCGATGGCGGAGCGGATGCGCTTTCATCAGGGCCGCATCGACGCCGCGCCCGAGGCGCTGTTCGACGGGGCGACGGCGCTCCTGACCTTCCATTTTATCGCCCGCGACGCGCGGCTCGAAACCCTGCGGCAGTTGCGGCGGCGGCTCAAGCCGGGGGCGCCGCTCATTCTCGCCCATATCAGTTTTGTGCAAGAGGAGCCGGCGCGCTCGATGTGGATTGCCCGACACGTTGCCTATGGCCAGCCGCGGCAAACCGACCCCGAGCAGGTCGAAAAATCGCGCCAGGCCATCGCCACCCGCCTCACTATCCTTGCGCCGGAAGAGGAAGAGGCGATGCTGACGGCGGCCGGTTTTGACGGGGTAAATCTGTTTTATGCCGGGCTCAGTTTTCGCGGCTGGGTGGCCTATGCAGGATAAACAATGAGCCTGTTGCCATTTTGTTCTGTTTGGATATGATGCGGCCGGGCTCGCAATCTGTGCGAAAGTGAATTGCCACTGACCCAGGGGCGATGCACCGATGCTATGAGGCACGGCCCGTCAGGTTCTGGATGGAACTCGCATGCTGAACGCGCTTTCGGTTCGCAATATCGTTCTTATCGACCAGCTCGATCTGGCGCTCGACACCGGCATGACCGTACTGACCGGCGAGACAGGCGCCGGCAAGTCGATCCTGCTCGATGCGCTGACCCTGGCGTTGGGGGGGCGGGGGGACGCCTCGCTGGTGCGTCAGGGGCAGGAGAGCGGGCAGGTGGTGGCGGTGCTGCAGTTGCCGGCCGCCCATCCGGCGCGCGCCGCCCTGCGCGACAATGCCATTCCCGACGATGAGGATGTGATTCTGCGCCGCGTGCAGTTTGCCGATGGCCGCACCCGCGCCTTCATCAACGACCAGCCGGTCTCCGCCTCCTTGCTGCAGCGCATCGGCAGTCAGATCGTCGAGATCCACGGCCAGCACGACGACAGGGCCCTGGTCGATGTGGCGACGCATCGCGCCGCCCTCGATGCCTTTGGCGAGCTTTCCGCCGAGGCCGACGCCGTGCGCGCCGCCTGGGCCGATCTGGTCGAGATTCAGCAGGCGGTCAAGGAGCAGGAGGCCAAGGTCGCCGAGGCGCTAGCCGCCGAAGACTATGCCCGCCACACGGTGGAGGAGCTGGAAAAACTCAAGCCGCAGGCGGGCGAGGAGGAGGAGCTGTCGGCGCGTCGGCAGCAATTGCAGCAGGCGGAAAAATCCGCCGCCGACCTCGTGGAAATAGACGAAATCCTCAACGGGCCCAGCGCACCGTCGCCGGCTCTGTCCGGGCTGATGCGGCGCTTGCTGCGCAAGATCGACAGCGGCGGGGAGGCTTTCCAGCCCATCGTCGATGCGCTCGACGCCTCGCTGGTGACGCTCGACCGGGCGGGGGAGGCGCTCGACGATCTGCGGCGCGAGATGGCCTATGATCCGGCCGAGCTGGACGCGGTGGAAGAGCGGCTGTTCGCCCTGCGCGCCGCCGCCCGCAAGCATCAGAGCAGTTGCGACGAGCTGGTGGGCGTGCTGGAAAAATACCAGTCCGATCTCGAGACCTTGCAGAGCGGGGAAAGCCGGCTCAAGGGGCTTTTGGCCGAGGAGGCCACGGCGCGGGCGCGGTACAAGGAAGCCGCCAGCGCGCTCAGCCATGGCCGCGCCAAGGCGGCGACGGCGCTCAGCGCGGCGGTGGAGGCGGAGCTGCCCGATCTCAAACTGGGCGCGGCGCGGTTCATCGTCGACCATCAGCGCGATGCGGAGCGGGTGGCGGCGGCCGGTTTCGACCAGATCGCCTTTCATGTGCAGACCAATCCCGGCACAGCGGCCGGGCCGCTGCTCAAAGTGGCTTCGGGGGGCGAATTGAGTCGCTTCCTGCTCGCGCTCAAGGTGGTTCTGGCCGATCGCGGCTCGGCGCCGGTGCTGATTTTCGACGAAATCGACACCGGGGTCGGCGGGGCGGTGGCCGATGCCATCGGCAGACGGCTGGCGCGGCTGGCCCGAACCGTGCAGGTGCTCACCGTCACGCATGCGCCGCAGGTGGCGGCGCGGGCCAATCGGCATCTGCTCATCGAAAAACAGATGGTCGAGGAGGGGGCCTTCATGCGCACCCATGTGCGCCCGCTCGACAAGCCGGCGCGACAGGAAGAGGTGGCGCGCATGCTGGCCGGGGCGGAAATCACCCCGGAAGCGCGGGCGGCGGCCAAGAAATTGCTGAGCGCGGTGGGATAGGGGCCTTGGTGCCGGGGCGCGTGGACACTATGGTCGTTGCCGCTTGCCTCTCTTTTTCCTCCCGGGGACAAACTGGCCCGCAGGGCCGGATCGGCCGCTCCTTTGAAGGGGCGACGCAATCAGGTGTTTCGGAGCGCGTCGTGATCTTCAGGTTCGCTCCATTCGCTTTGGCACTTTGTTTTTTGGCATGTCTTTTTCTCGAAACCGGTTCCTGCTTTCGGCAGACATGCTCTAGGATCTGTGGAGGATTTAACTGTGTTTTGGATCTTTCTCTGCTCCGCCCCCGGGTCATTCCCGCCAAAGTGGGAACCTTTGTTGTCGGGAAGAGCTGGAACAAACCGAGGTCCCGCTTTGGCGGGGATGACCGTGCGGGTTTGACCAAATTTCATGGAAATTCCGCCGAACCTCCATACGCCTTGAGTAGATGATGTCCGACCTGTCCCAAAAGCCTGTTGCCGATCTTAGCGAAGACGAGGCTCGTGCCGAGCTCAAGCGGCTGGCCGGCGCCATTGCCGCCGCCGATATCGCCTATCACCAGCACGACGCGCCCGAGATCACCGACGCCGAATATGACGAATTGCGCCTGCGCAATATCGAGATCGAGGCGCGGTTTCCGGGCCTGGTGCGGATCGACAGCCCGTCCATGGCGGTGGGGGCGGCGCCGGCCGAGGGGTTTGCCAAGGTGCGCCACGGCGTGCCGATGCTCAGCCTCACCAATGCCTTTTCTGACGAGGATGTGACCGATTTCGTCGCCCGGGCCAGAAAATTCTTCATGGCCGATATTCTGCGCGATGCCGATTTTCACCTGGCCTTCACCGCCGAGCCCAAGATCGACGGGCTGTCCGCCTCGCTGCGCTATGAAAACGGGATATTGGTGCGCGGCGCCACGCGCGGCGACGGCGCGGTGGGCGAGGACATCACCGAAAACCTCAAGACCATCGCCGATATTCCGCACCGGCTCAAAGGCGAGGACGTTCCGGCGGTGATCGAAATTCGCGGCGAGGTCTATATGACCCACGCCGAATTCCAGCGGCTCAAGGACCATTCCGCCAGGTTCGGCGGCCAGGATTATGTCAATCCGCGCAATACCGCCGCCGGCTCGCTGCGCCAGAAGGACCCCAAGATCACGGCGAGCCGCAAGCTCAAATTCTTCGCCTATGCCTGGGGCATCGCCGAGGACGCGGATGGCAATGCCCAGCCGCCGGCCGCGACGCAGCGCGAAGTGGTGGAGAAATTTTCCGCCTGGGGCTTTGCCACCAATCCGCTGATGATCCGCACGGAAAGCGCCGACGATCTGCTGGCCCATTACCGGACCATCGAAAGTCAGCGGGCGACGCTGGGCTACGATATCGACGGGGTGGTGTATAAGCTCGACCGGCTCGACCTGCAGCAGCGTTGGGGCTTTGTCGCGCGCGCGCCGCGCTGGGCCATTGCCCACAAATTTCCCGCCGAACAGGCCACCACCCTCCTCACCGGGATCGATATTCAGGTCGGCCGTACCGGCGCGTTGACGCCGGTGGCGCGGCTGGCCCCGGTCACCGTCGGCGGCGTCGTGGTCGAGAACGCCACGCTGCACAATGAGGACTATATCAAGGGCATCGGCAATAGTGGCGAGCCGATCCGCAACGGTGTCGATCTGCGGATCGGCGACACGGTGATCGTGCAGCGGGCCGGCGACGTCATTCCGCAGATCGTCGATGTGGTGCTCGACAAGCGCCCGTCGAGCGCCGAGCCCTTCGTCTTTCCCCATATCTGCCCGGCCTGCGGCTCGGAGGCGGTGCGCGAGCTCAATGAAAAGACCGGCAAGCTGGATTCGATCCGCCGCTGTACCGGCGAGTTGATCTGTCCGGCGCAGGGGATCGAAAACCTCAAGCATTTCGTCTCGCGCAACGCGCTCGACATCGAGGGGCTGGGCGACAAGCAGGTCAGCCAGTTTTATGCCGAGGGGCGCATCGCCCGGCCGGCCGATATTTTCACCCTGCGCGCGCGCGACGAGCGCGCGATCAAAAAGCTCAAGGATGCCGATGGTTTCGGCGCGGTGTCGGTCAAAAAGCTGTTCGACGCCATCGATGCGCGGCGCGAGCCCGAACTCGATCGCTTCATCTTCGCGCTGGGCATTCGCCATGTCGGGGAAACCACCGGGGCGCTGCTGGCCAAGGAATTCGGCACCATCGAGGCGTTCCGCGACACCGCCTTCGCCGCCGCCCATCACGAGGATGGCCATTCGGTGTTTCCCGAAATCGGCGGCATCGGGGAAACGGTCCGGTCGTCGATCATGGCGTTTTTCGCCAATGACCGGAACGTGCAGGCGCTCGATGACCTGCTGGCCGAGGTGAAGCCAAAGCCTTATGTGGTCACGATTTCCGCCGACAGCGTCGTGGCCGGCAAGACGGTGGTGTTCACCGGCGCCCTCGAAAAAATGACACGATCGGAAGCCAAGGCTATGGCCGAGCGGCTCGGCGCCAAGGTGGCCGGCTCGGTGTCGAGCCAGACCGATATCCTGGTGGCCGGGCCCGGCGCCGGCTCCAAGCTGAAAAAGGCCGAGGAGCTGGGCGTCGAGGTGATCAGCGAGGATGAGTGGTTCGAGCGCGTCGGCCGCTGAGCGAAAAAGAGGGGATGACATGCGTCGATTGATGGGGCTGGGGCTTGTGGCGGCGATGATGCCGGGCCTGGCCATGGCCGGCGAGGCCGGGGACGCATTGGCGCGCCAGCTTTATGCCGGAACCTCGGCCGAGGGGATTGTCGTGGCGACCGAGGCCTGCGCGAGCGGCGATCACGAAGCCTGTTTCGCTCAGGGGCTGTTTTCCCTCGTTCTGGCCTATGAGGGGCTGGCGGCGGATTTTTATCGCTACGGCGCGATGACGCCCGATATGGGCGCTTTGGCCATTTTCATCGCCATGAGCGGCATCGAGGGCGATATCAAAGCGCCGGCCAATCCGCAGCCCGAACCGCTGAGCTATGAGCAGTTGCGCGCGGTGATGGGGGATTTTCTCGCCGATCTCGATCAGGCGCGCGCCGCATTTTTGCTTGCGGGGGAAGGCGGCGATTATGTGATCCGTATCGACCCGCTGCAGGTGCGCGTCGATTTCAATGGCGACGGCACGGCCGATGCGGCGGAAACGCTGGGCGCGCTGCTCGCGGCCGCCGGCAATTTCATCGATCTGCCGGCGCCCGATCCCGTTTCGGCTGGCAAGACCAAGACCAAGTCCGGGGACACGATGATCGGGTTCGACCGGGCCGACGCCCTCTGGTTCGCCGGCTATACGCAGATCGTCGGCGCGCCGGTCGATTTCCTGCTTGCCCATGATTTTTCAGCGTTTTTTGATGCCTATCTGCATCGGGCCTTTCCCAAATCGGGCCTGCCGATGCAGGATTACGGCCGGGGCGGGACGATGATGCTGGATGCCGAGAGCGACGCCTCCATCGCCGATATCTTTGCCGCCCTCCACACGCTGTCCTTTCCCGTCATCGACAGCGAGCGGCTGGCCGGCGTGCGCGAGCGAATGCTGGAGATCACCAGTCTGTCGCGCCGCAATTGGCAATTGATCCTGGCGGAAACCGACGATGAGCGCGAATTGCTGCCCTCGCCCCGCCAGACCTCGCTGCTTGCCGGCCATGCGGTGACCGAGGAGGTCGTCGCCGCCTGGATGGAAACGCTCGACACGGTCGACCGGATTCTTGCCGGGGAACTGCTCCTGCCCCATTGGCGGTTCAAGCAGGGCATCGACCTCAGGGCCTATTTCGAAACGGCGCGCCAAACCGATCTGGTGCTGCTGCTCACCGGGCAGGGCGCCTTGCCGTTTCTCAAGAGCGGCCCGGTGGCCGATGAAGACAGTTTTGCCGCCGGCAATCGGGTTTTTGGCGATGCCTGGCCCAATTTCATTTTGTGGTTCAACTGACGAGGAGTTGTCCGATGCGACTTGCTGTTCTCGCTTCCGGCCTGTTTTTGGGGCTGTCATCTCTCGCCTTCGCCCAGGCGTTCGAGACGCCGGAGGCGCTGCTGGAGGCGTTCTACGCGCCGTATTTTTCCGGTGAATTCACCGATGACGATGAGCATTTCCGCTCGGCGGCCTTGCAGGCGCTCTATGATGAAGACGCGGCCAGAACGCCCGAGGGTGAAATGGGCGCGCTCGACTTCGACCCCTATATCAACGGCCAGGAATTCCTCATCGAGAATTTCGCGGTCGATAGTGTGGCCATCGAGGGTAATCGGGCCAGCGCCGATGTCTCGTTCACCAATTACGGCGAGGAGCGGGAACTGATCTATGATCTGGTGCTGGAAAGCGGGGGCTGGCGCATCGACGATGTGACCTCGGTCACCCCCGGCTTTGAATATCGGCTGAGCGAAATTTTTGCCGAGGCCGCCAGCTGGTGAGCGGCGGCGGGGAGAAGCGCGTCGGCGCATCTCCCCGTTTCCCGGCTTAGAGCCTGTCTGAAAGAAACGCGACGCGCTTCAGATCGCTGCCGTCGCCGTTTCCAGCCAGGCCTTGACCGGACCCGACACCTGCGGTCCGATCTCGGCCCGCACCCGCGCATGGAAGGCGTTGAGCCAGTCGCGTTCGGCCGGGGTGAGCAGCGACATCTCGATCAGCCGCGTCTCGATCGGCGCCAGCGTCAGGGTTTCGAACTCGTAATAGCCGGGAAAGCCGACGGCTTCCTTGACCACGATCAGGTTCTCGATGCGGATGCCGAAGGCGCCGGCCTTGTAATAGCCCGGCTCGTTGGAAATCACATTGCCCAGTTCCAGCGGCAGCGGATAGCGCGGGGCGATGCCGATCGGCCCTTCATGGACGCCGAGATAGGCGCCGACGCCATGGCCGGTGCCGTGCGAATAGGTGATGCCGTCGGCCCAGAGGAACTGGCGGGCCAGCACGTCGAGCTGGGCGCCGCTGGTGCCGCGCGGAAAGCGGGCGGCCGAGATGGCGATCATGCCCTTGAGCACGCGGGTATAGCGATCCTTCTCTTCGGGGCTGGCCGCGCCGGTCCAGAGCGTGCGGGTGATGTCGGTGGTGCCCGAGAGATATTGCGCGCCGCTATCGACCAGCATCAATTCGCCCGGGTTGAGCCGGCGGTCGGTGTTTTCGGTGACGCGATAATGCACGATGGCGCCATTGGGGCCGGCGCCGGAAATCGTGTCGAAGCTGGCGTCGACACAGCTTTCCTCCTCGCGGCGGAAGGCTTCGAGCGCGGTGACGATGCCGATTTCGGTGAGATGGCCCTTGGGGGCCTCGGCGTCGAACCAGGCGAGAAATTTTGCGAGCGCGATGCCGTCGAGCCGGTGCGCCTCGCGCATGCCGGCCAGTTCGGCCTCGTTTTTGCGCGATTTGGGCAGCAGCACGGGGTCGCGCTTTTCGACCAGGGTGGCGCCGGCGTCGGTCAAGGTCTCGGCGATGGCGACGGGGGCGCTGGCCGGATCGACCAGCACGGCCTTCCCGGCCTGGCCCAGCGCGGCGAGGGCGCCGGGCAGATCGGCGCTGGCCGCCACACTCGCCAGGCCGGCGAGCGCCTCTTCCAGCGCGGCGGTGATCTTGGCCTTTTCGAGATAGAGCGTGGGAGCGCCGGCGGCCGGCACGATGGCGAAGCCGAGCACGAAGGGCGTGTTGGGCACGTCGCGCCCGCGCATGTTGAACAGCCAGCAGATCGATTCGGGCAGGGTCAGCACGGCGGCGTCGGCGCCGTCTTCGGCCAGCGATTGCTGCAGATCGGCGATCTTGTCCGCGGCCGTCTTGCCGGCGCGGTTGTGGCCTAGGAATTCGATGGCGCTGACCGGCGGGGCCGGGCGATCGGACCAGACCGCATCGACGAGATTGGCGTGGGCAATGAGCCGCGCATGGCCCTTGAGCCTCTGTGTCATGTCGCGGACTTCGCCGGGCGTATGCAGCCAGGGATCATAGGCGATAACGAAGCCCTCGGGCACATAGGGCTTGAGATCGAAGCTCATGCTGGCCACTTCGTGCACCTCGACCAGCTTGGTGTCGGTCTGGGCCGGCGCCTGTAGAGTGTAGCGGCTATCGACGAAAAGATGAGCCTTTTCCGCCCCCACCAACGCCATGCCGGCCGAGCCGGTAAAGCCGGTGACATAGGCCAGCCGCGCTTCGCTTGCCGGAACCGATTCGCCGCGATGCGCGTCGGCGCGGGGGATGAGGACCATGTCGACGCCGGCTTCGCGCATGGCCTGCCGCAGGGCGGCAAGCCGGGGCGCGACATGGCGGGGGTCGCTCTTTTGCTCGAAGCTCTGAAATTGGGCGGGGGGGAAGGGGGCAATGGTCATGGAAAAATCATCCCGAAGCCGGGCTGCGGTGCAGACATGGCTGGTTTGTGGTTCTGGCGCTCCTGCTGGCGCCGTTCGAGCCTATCTTATTGTTCGAGATCAGGAGACGAAAAATGAGCAATCGCCCCAATTTCTTCCAGCGCGCCCTTAACGCGCTTATCGAAGGCCGCACCCGTCAGGCCGAGCGCTATGTGGCGCAGTTTGAGCGCGATCACCGCATCGATCGCAACAGGGTAAATCAGCGTTAACCGCGCCTTGCGCGAATGGCATGGCTGGTCTGCCGCCACCCCCCTAACCGGATGGTAAAGAACAGCGTAAACAGAGCATGACGGTTGGCAATAGACCCCCGTCGCATGGAGTAGAAGATGACTGAGAGCAAGAATGGTTTCCGCAACGCATTGGGTGGCCTCATCGACGCCCGTGGTCGCGAAGCCTCACGCCAGGTCAGCTACCGCATGCAGCACCAGCTGATCGGCGCGGTGACCAAGCGCCCCTAAGGGTGTTGCGGCAGAATTGCTGACGATCTGACCGATCCCCGAAGCCCGCTTCGGGGATTTTGCTTTTTCGGGGTTTTCTTGCGTCGTTATCGTCGCGCCCGAGTGTAAGGGCGATATTGAATCAATTCTTTCGTTTTTCTCTCGACCTTTTTCAGGGCCTGCCGGCGAGGATTTTACGGTGCCAAAGGGGCTTGAGGGAAAAAGGTGACCGATTTCAATATTGATAACGAGCGCGAGCAGCTGGTGGCAACGTGGAACTCTGCGTTCGAGACCGCGTGGATGACCAAACCGCGTGCTTGTGTGCTTACCCTGATCGACCCTTCTGCAACCAGCTTTGGCATGCCGTTCCGCCAGACCCACAACATCTTCGGCTGGATGGCGGGAAACACGCTGGAACGCCGCGGGTTGTGTTCCGGTGCCATCTACCGCTCTGAGCGGTTCATGTCGCTGCCACTGTCCCAGCGCAACGGATCGGCCGGGCCCCGCAAAACCCTCGCTCATCTGCAGAATATCCATATCGAGCACACTGTCCCGATCAAGACGCTGGCGTTGCGCTGGTCAGCCTATCGGCAGGACCGTGCGCCTGATGTTCTGGATGCCTATGCTTGGATGTTGATTCACTCAGTTTCCAGCGCCGTTCATATGGCCGAGAAGGGTGGGCTTGGCCGATATGAGCAGAACACCGATGCCTTTGATACGCAGTCCATGCATTACGGTCTGCCCTTCATGCGCTATACTCATATGAAGTCTCCCCCGCGGATCTGGAATGTGCTCTCAGGCGACATCGTCGATCCGCAGCGCTGGACCTTTACGGACCATTTCGAAACCGTGGATCGGTTGATCGCCCTGGCCTGCGCAGACGAGGCGGCTGGATTGCAGTTGCGGGGCCGCGGGCAGTCGATGATGAGCGCGGCGGCCTGATGGGGTTATCGCGCTCCCATGCTCAGCGCTTTTCCAGCACCAGCGTTGTCCATTCCTTGCGCTTGAGATGGTCCACCAGCGCGAAGCCGGCGGCTTCATAGGCGGCGATGACGCCATCGGCCTGGGTGTTGAGAATGCCCGAGAGAATGGCGGCGCCGCCCGTCTGGGTTATGCCGCCCATGGCCGGCGCGAGTTCGGTCAGCGGCCCGGCCAGGATATTGGCAACCACCAGGTCATAGGGCGCGCGCCGGGTGATCTCGGGATGGTCCAGCCCGATGGCTTCCAGCGCGTCGATGAGGCCGGGGACATGGTTGTCGCGGGCGTTTTCGATGGTGGTCGTCACCGCGATCGGATCGATATCGGTGGCCAGAACGGTGCGGCCCAGGCGTTTGGCCAAGGCGATGGCGAGCACACCGGTTCCGGTGCCGACATCGATCATGTTCTGCGGATCTTTATGGGTGAGCAGGGCCTCGATGGCTTCGAGGCACCCGGTCGTCGTCTCATGGTGGCCGGTGCCGAAGGCCTGGGCGGCGTCGATCTTCATCGGCGTCAGCCCTTCGGGGATCGGCCCGGTTTCGTGGCTGCCATAGACATAGAAGCCGCCGGCGATGACCGGGGCCAGCCCCTTGAGCGACTCGGCCACCCAGTTGATCTCAGGGTCGAGCGTTTCGACGGAAAACTCGACGCTGCCGCCGAGCACGTGCCGCGCCAGCTCGACAAAGGCCTTAAGATCAGGCGGGCTGTCGCAGGTGGCCTCGAAAAACCACTCGCCCGTGTCCTCGTTTTCATGCGCCGAGGCGGTCAGCGCCAGGTCGTCGCGCTCCATGACGGCGTCGACGAGGGCATAGGCCTGATCCTTGGAGAGAGCGACGGAAAGCTGATCGACGGACATGGCGGAACCCTTGATAATTAGCGCTCTAAAGCGCGTCGCGTTTCTTTCAGATTCGCGCTCAGCGCTTTAGCCCTTTGTTTTGTCGCATGTCTTTATCCCGAACCGGGGCTATTTTTGTAAGACGTGTTCTAGTTGCGGCAGGCTCGGGCGCAAGTCAATGCGGGCTTGACGGGGATGCGCAGTTTGTTCATGATTTGTTCGGAGGAGAAAGCGCATATGTATGGATTGATCGGACGCATGCTGGCTGCGCCGGGCCAGCGCGAGGCCCTTCTCGACATCATGGTCGAAGGCGTGGGCACGATGCCGGGATGTCTGAGCTATATCATCGCCCGCGACCCTGCGAGCGAGAATGGAGTCTGGATCACCGAGGTGTGGGAAAGCCGCGAGGCGCATATGGCGTCGCTGCAATTGCCGCAGGTTCAGGCCGTCATCACAAGGGCGCGTCCGCTGATCGCCGGCTTTGCCGAGCGCTTCGAAACCGAGCCGCTTGGGGCCTGAGCGGAGGGGATTTCGCTCAGACGAGGCGCAGTTTCGCCGGTGGCTCGGGATCGCTGACCACGCGGTTTCTTCCGGCATGCTTGGCGGCATAAAGATGCTGGTCGGCGAGGCGGAAGACCTGATCCCAGCTCTGGCCGGACCGGGCCTTGCGCAGCGTCAGGCCAAAACTGGCGGTGATCTTGATCCGCAGCGAAGCATGCATTTCCTGGCGGCTGAGATCGTGCTGCAGCGCGTTGGCCAGCTGCCTGGCCTGCGTCAGGTCGGTGCGGCGCAGAATGACCGCGAATTCCTCGCCGCCAAGGCGGGCGAAGGCGTCGCCCGGCCGCAAATGCCGCCCGATCTCCTTGGCCACGCCGACGATCACCTCGTCGCCCACCGCATGGCCGTGAGTGTCGTTGACGCTCTTGAAATGATCGATGTCGAAAAGCAGCACCGCCATGTCTTCGCCGGTGATGTCCGCCCGGCGGAACAGCACGTCGGCGCGATTGAGCAGCGCGCGGCGGTTGAGCAGGCCGGTCAGCATATCGGTTTCAGAGAGGCGCTTGAGCTGCTGGTTCAGCCGGCGCTGCTTGTCCTCAAGGGCTTTTTTCTCGCGCTGGTTCTCGCGCAGCACGGTGAGGCCATAGAAAATATCGTTGACCTCGCGGGCATTGCTGCCGGGTCGCTTCGGTTCGGACAGATCGCCGCTGGCCAGCGCCGAAACCTGATCGTGAAGGGCCAGAAGCGGCATGAACAGCGTGCGCCGGAAGATGACGGCCACCACGACGAGCACCGCCAGCACAAGTCCGGCGAGCATGGCCGAATTGATAGCGGCCTGCCACGCCTGGTCGCGGCGGGTTTCCAGCTCGTTGAGCGAGCTGCGCACGAGTTCGGCGCGCAAATGTTCGAGGCTGGCCATGCCCGGAACATAGAAGGCGCTGAAATCGGTGGCCGACATCAGATTGCGCGGTCCGAGGATTGCCGCCGTCGCCAATGCTCGCGCTGCGGCCCGGTCAAGAAACTCGCGTTCGACCCGCTCGACCATGGCCTGCACGCCGGCGCTGCCGGTGAACTGCCCGGCATTGGCGAGCCCATTGGCCCAGAGATTGCGAATGATCGCATTGGTCTGGTTCATCAGCAGCCGATATTCGCGATCCTCGGTTTGGGACGAGGTCAGGATCAGGATGACAAAGGCGCCGAGACGGCCGGCCTGATCGCGCAATTCGCTGGCGCTGCTCGCCAGAATCACCTCGCC
>JAHCJW010000095.1 GCA_026126125.1 Devosia sp. | reverse complement strand
TCCGCCCGGGGCCGCTGGTTCATCGCCATGGCTGTCAGCATCAGCCCGGCCGAATAGCTGGTCTTTGAGGACCCTTTCGGGGCGAGCGCGAAGATATCGCGGATATAACGTTCATTGGTCGTGGGGTTCCACGACCCGAACACAGCCGCCACCAGATCCTTGAACCACTGGCCGGCAGCGTCGTCGAGCCTGGGCTTCCCCGGCACGTCGGGCAATTGCAGCTCGTTGAAGATATCGAGCCCCATTCGGGCCTCGGCCTCATTGAGCGGCAAATCCGGCACGAGAGACCGACCCTCGGCCATCCGCTCGCGCCAGTCGAGGCAACTCAAATCCCACATGTCAGTTGATCGATCCCTGGCGCCGCGCCATCAGCCGGCCGAGCGGAGTGTCGGCATCGGGCGTATGGGCATCGCGCAGAGCCTGTTCCTTTTTGCCCAGCTTCTCCGGCTTGGCAGCCCGAGGGTGCGATGCCGCGATATCGTGTTTCTCGAGCCGGCGACCGACTTCCTTCATCGCCGCCACATTGCCGGCATCCACCTCGGCCGCCAACTTCTCCAGCAGCCACGCCTCGGCCTGGAGCCGCGCCCCCAGCCGCCGGGACAGCAAGTGAAAATAATTCTTGCGCAAAGTCGGCTCCGAGATGCCCAGCGCCAGGGCGATTTCCTCATTCGTCCGACCAAATGCCAGCAACATGTTGACTTTGCTCAAGTTTTCTTTCGTCACCAGATGAGCTGGCCGCCCGCGCTTCCCCCGCCCTTCCGGAACGGGGAGCCCGAACAGGTCAAAATCCTCACTCATCGAAAAAAAACCTCTACATGAGGGGGACGCGGGTGCGGAGCCGACGGCCCTCGGGGACTTTTGACCACCCCCCCCTCGGTCAGTTGAGGTGGGCGCCGGCGGACGGGTTGGCAGCTCGGGCTGCGCCATGCCGAACGAGGTCGATCTCTCGCTGCGCCTTCCGGAGGTCACGCTGCGCTTCATCGCGCTCACGAGAGACGCGCTCGAACATGTTCTTGAACCACATGGGCCGCTGCTGGCTGAAGTGCAGGCCATGCCACAGGGCACTCAACTCCCACTGCCAGCCACCATTGGTGCGGTAGGCATGGAAGGATAGCAACGTTCCCAGCCCGGCGCCGAAGCCGACCGTGTTCGCACTTGCATGAGGCTTGGGCCACGCGAAGGGATGGCGGCGAAGGCTCATGATCCATCGCCAGGTCAGGCTGTGAGGCGAATGCCATGAGGCGAGGTTAATCGTCTTGCGGTCACTGGTGCGGGACAGCAAGGAAAGAGGACCGATACGCATGTGCTGCGCTCCTATGGGATAGCGAACCAGACGAGGGCCGCAGGCCAGAACAAGGCCAGCAGCAGGACCGTAAGCCACGCACGACCATCCAGCGGTTCCATGTTGCGAGCCATTGCGACGAAGCACAGCAGGGCAACGGCCAAGTATGCGGCAACAATCCACCAGATCATGATGCCCTCCGCTCTTCCCTCTGCGCCTCGCTGTCGTGCCATTCCTTCGACACGGCTTCGAGATTGTCGATATCCCAGAACAGCCGCTCATCGCCCTTGTGCGGCACGACATGGTGGACGACAGGACTGTCCGGCTCTGGCGCCTTGCCAGCTAGCATTACGCCGGTGCGTCGGCAGGTATAGAGATCGCGCTCCAGCACCTCTTGCCGTAGCCGTGCCCAGCGCGCCGACTTATACCAGCGGCGCACTTCGTTGATGTTGTAAGACTGGGCCGTGTCGCGGGTTTCTCGCATCGAGGCGATGCGCGGCGCCAGCTTCGCGATGGCAGGCCTGAGCGAGGGAACCCTTGCCATCCCTTAACCCCGCAAACGCAAAAGGCGCTTCGGGAAACCGACGCGCCTGTGTCTAGACCTGTTTTGTTGTGGTGAAGCTATGTCAATTTTTACCCCCACGTCAACACCCTATCTGACCCACCCCCAGATCACCGGGTCCGCCCTGCCGGCAGCGGCCGGATCAAACCACGGCGGAGTAGCGGCCTTAGGCCGGCGCGCGACGTGATCGGCCAGTCCATTCGGGCCATTGAGCATCTCGACCAGATCACCCAGCGCCAGCCACCAAACGCAATAGGCCCGCCGCGCCTCATCGACGATGGCAGGATGCGTGCCGACCAGTTCCAGCGGCGCCAGCCCCAGATAGCCACGCTGTTTGGCCGGATCGCGCCACAGCTTCTTCGGCTGGCCATGCTTGTCGAGCGGCTGAACCCACTCGCCCGGCCCTTCCTCATGCCATTCCGGCCGCGTGCCGGTGCGCCCATGCTTGACCACCAGCATGCGCGCCTCGCCGGGCAGTGCCATCACAGCGTCGAAGGTGACCGCCGCATCTTCCTTGCAGTGAATGGCGACAAGCCGCGATCCAGCCGAAGACGTGTCCACCCGCGTGCCAAGCGCCAGAACCTCGGCCATAGAGCTGTCGGCCGACCAGGTCGGCATCCCAGGCATCATGCCACGCGCCACAGCCTCTATCTTCTGGTCCCGGAACGCCCAGACCACCAGCTCTTCCACGTCTACAGCCTTGGCCATGGCCTATTCCTCACTCTTAGAGGGTCTAAGAGGTTCCAATTCAAACCTCTCTCGGAAATTGCGAAGCAAATAGAGGGACATAGAGGGGGTGTGAGGGTTGAGAAGGTCGCTGCACGCCATAAGAGCCAATTTCGTCATCCCGAAACGATCACAGCCCGCACCCCCTGACCCCTTCCATAGGATACACGAGGGACAACCCTCACGACCCTCTCTTTTTGGCTGTAAGTCACTGATTTTACTGTTGATTTTAGACAAAGAGGATCGCATTCCACCCTCTCGAAAACCTCTCAACCCTCTATCGCGCCGCGCGAGCGGCGAGAGGGTTGAGACTTCCGTCTTTCTTCTCTGATGAGGGGGTTCGGGGCGTGCGGCGCGGGGCCGCAACCCTCTGCGCGCGCACGTTTTTTGGCGAGCTAGAAGCCCGGGTCGTCCGGGTCGCGGGGCGGCGGGCCACCCGCGGCGGTGCTGGGATTGGCCTCTGTCTTCAATTGCACGTCGAGATAGACGTAGAAGGCGCCGCGCTGCTTCTTGTAGCCGAGATCGTTGAGGCGATCCCCGAAACTGCGTTGGGTTGCGGCGCGCAAACCGTTGGCCTTGCACCAGGCCTCGTATGCCTCGAACAAGGTGCCGGCGCGGACCTTCTTGCCCTCGACCCGTTCGATACAAGCCTCGGCGAACACACCGACATTGTCGCGCTCTTCGCGATAGTCTTGGGCAAAGGCCTTGGCCTCGGGCGGGGTGAAGTGGTCGAGCCCATGGGTGAGATAGAGCAAGGCGCCCTCGATCAGCCAGTTGAGCACGCCCGATCGCTCGGCATCGAGCTTGGCCGCCAGGAGTGTCGGCGCCATGCGTTCGCCCTCGGGGATTTTCACGCCCCAGATCACGAACAGGAATCTCCGCCAGATGCCTTCATCCGTGCCCGAAATGGCCGGCTTGTTGTTGCCGGATAGCATGGGGGTGAATTTGGGCATGAACTCGAAGAAGTCCTTGTTGAGGAAGCGCGCCAGGATCTTGGTGCCGCCGGTCAATGCCTTGATCAGCTCTTCCTTGAGCGGGGTGTTCTTCGGCAGCTCCTCGATTGTCACCAGACGCGCATTGTGGAGGCGCGCAATATCGGGATTGGCCTGCTGGCCGGCGCGCTGGCCGTCACCGGTGATCGTTTCGGGCGAAGCGATCTGCCGATAGGAGCCGGCGAGACGCCCTATCAGCTCGAAGAACGCCGATTTGCCGTTGGCGCCGGTGCCGTAGTGATAGAACAGCTTCTGCTCGTCATTGCCGCCGAAGAGAAGCGCTACGGCTGTGGAAACCTGAATGAAGGTGCGCCACCGATCCTCGGGCTGCACTTTACCCAGAAAGCTGTCGCGGAAAAACGGACATTCGGCCTCGGCATGATATTCGACATCGGCCATTTTGGTGATGAGATCGGCGCGATCATGCGGGCGGAATTCGAACCGGCCGATCTTGCGCTCGCCACCTTCGGGCTGGTCGGGATCGATCTCGCGCCAAAACCGCAATGTGCCATTGGCGATATTGAACAGCATGTCGTCGGCGTCGAGCCGTTCGATGGGCATGGCTTTGAGCGACTGTGCCTGCTCGATCATCGACTTTGTTTTGTTGGCGTTGCCGGAGGTCACGGCGAAGGCGCGGCGCGACGAGCGGCGCTTGCTCAAGGCCGTGCGAATCTCGACGCCCCGCTTGATGGCGTTCTCATCGGCGCCGCTCAACTCGCCCTTTTTGCGCAGCGCCGCGTCGGCCCGCTCGATCCATTTCTTTTCGGCATCCGTCGCCTCGATCTCGATGGCTTCTAGCTTGATCTTGTCGACGATGAATTGGGCCAGCAGGCGCACCTCGAGATCAGCCTCGTCGCGCAACCAATGCGATCCGCGCCACACCAGCCACCCCAGCCCCGTCACATAGAGCAGGCTATCGCCGAACCAGGCGACGAGCCTCCGGCCATTGTCACGATCGTTCTGGTCGAGCGCCGCGCAAAAGCGGATGATGATCCGCTCGTTTTCGCTTGCACCGTCATTATTGCCAAAATCGGCATCGAGATCGGGCATGGCCTCGCCATCCGGTCCCGGATCATCCGGATCAGCCGCAGGCGGCTCGCTCGGCGGCGCCTCGGGTTTCGGCTTGCGCGTGCGCTTCGGCTTTTCGCCCTCGCCCTTGCCGCCATCGACGACAGTGAGCGTCACCTTGCGCTTGCGGGAGGCGGCTTTCTTGACAGGATCGTCCTCAGGCGTATCCGTCATGCCCCAGGCCTCACCAGATCGTTCAAATCCTTGCCGCCGCCGATCGGCTCGACAAAGCTGGTCGCCAGCGCCGGCATGTTCGGGTCGAGCGCTCGCCTTTGCTCACGCACGGCCAGGGACCGCTTGAGCCCCCGCGTCACCTTGTCGATCGTCCGCGTCTCGGCCTCGTCGCTGTCGCAGAGATAGACCAGCTCCTGGCACCAGTCGGGCGCCACGAAACAATCGAGATCGTCCATGTTCGGCTCGTCTTCCTGGCGCTTGTTGTCGAAGCCGATCCGCGCCTTGCCGGCCATGTTGCCGAGGTCGACGCCGGCCCAATAGGCGGTGCCGGGCTCGAAATTGTGCCGCAGCGCGGTCAGCGTGGTTTCGATCCCCTCGCCCATCACGATGCGCGTGGCATTCTTCGGGCCGAACAGCTTGATGGCGCCGCCCTTCTTGCTGCCGCGCACCTTCTTGGCCGGCAGCGCCAGCGGCGAGCCATCGGCATTGGTCTTGTTGGGGTGGAAAAGACGCACCTTGCCATTGGGCGCATCGAGGTCGATCCATGTCTGGTGCACGGCCCCGAACGATCCATCGGCCAACACCACGGCCGCCACCATGCAAAGGCCGGTATGGATGACGGGGTAGGACATGCGCCCGTCCGGCCCTTTGACCTCGACGACATAAGGATGCGCCACGATTTCGCGCAGCAGGATCTTGTCGAGCCGCAACCCGTCGAGACCGCGAATGCCCAGATAATCGGCAACGCCGCCGCTACCCACCGGTCCTGGCTCGGCCGTGCGGCCCCAGATGGACTTTCCCTCGCTGATCGCGCGCAGCCGACGCTTTTCTTCCTCGGCCTGGCGCTCACGCTCGCGCTGCGCGGCCTCTTGATGGATGCGGGCCGATTCCTCGGCCGAGATCGGATCGGCCACCTTGCGGCCGGTGATCATTTCGCAGGCCGGCACGAATTTGACGTTTTCCGTCTTCATCACCAGATCGATGATGCCGTGGCCAGCCATACCGCAGCGCCGACAATTGAATGTGTTCTTGCCGGTGTGAATGGCAAAGCGATCCGTGCCGCCACACACAGGACACGGCCCGGCGCGATCGGCGCCGGGGCCAAGCGTCCAGCCCTTAAACAGCGCCCAACTCAGGCAACTGACGATCTCGGCCTCTTCCTTGAGGGTCTGTAGCTCGGGGGGCAGCGTCATTGGGCGGCCTCGACGATCTCATAGGCGATGCGTTTTTCGCGGCCACAATGGGAAGAGGTTGCCCACGCGTCCTCAAAGGAATAAATGCCGGCCTGGGCGATGTCGTTAGTATAGCCGCACGAACCCGGCCGCCACCAGGCGCCTCGCGCGCCCGACCAGATACGAACCAGCTTGCCGGCAAACTTTACCTTGGTGCGCTCGCCACCCTTGCGCTTCATTGAGGTCAGTCGTCGTCTCATGCCGCAACCGCCTCCCGGAAATAGCCGAGGCCCCGCAATGCGCGCAGCAGGCGGCGGCCCTGTTTTTGGGCCGAAGCGTCGAGCGCATCGATATTGGCAATCTCGACGACGGTGCCTTCGCTACTGAAAATCGCCTGCTGTGCCCGGTCGAACAGGCTGCCCTGCGCAAATAGGTAAATCTCCTGGGCTTCGAGCTCGGCCAGCAGGTAGAAAACGACCAGCCCGAATTTGGCGCAGGTCATCTCCTCCTTGAGAAACGGCGCCATCGCCTCGTCATAGGCGGCCCAGGATCGGCGGGCGAGCTTGACCTTTTCCTTGTCGGTGCGTGGGGAAACGGTCTCCGTTTCCGCTTGTTTCAGCCAGTTCAGAACCTGCTTGGCTTCATCCGATCCGGGATCGGCCACGCCATGAAATACCACGCTCGACAAAAACCGGATCGGCAAGAGCGCTTCGATGATCTGGCGGTCGCTGCAATAGGCCATGATAAGTCTCGCCTTCGTGCAATGAGGTCATCAATGAGCCGCCTGCCGGCGGCTCACCAGGGTGCAGGGATCAGGGGTCAGAGGACTTTCGCTAGGCGGGAACCGAGCGTCGTGTTCGCGTAGGACGCGCCGCGGTTGCAGCTCACGTACCAGAGACCGGCAAGCGCGCCGCTGCTCCAATAGCCGCCGTGCAGCAGGATAGATTCATACGCGCCCCAGCGCCCCCAGGCCCAATCCGGCACCAGCGCATCGTCCCTCTTGCCCGTGATGTCCGCCGGGATAAACAATTGCGACAGGTCGAACCCCTCGCCCGCATCGCTATGGAACCCGGCAATCCAGCCGTCCTTGGTGCCGGGGCCATAGGCGGTGCCGGTGTCGACCCATTTCGCATCGCTGGGCGCATCCGCGCTCCACACGCGCATGGTCCCGTCCGGCCCGAATGTCAGTCCATCAACGAATTGCCAGACATTGCCCCACATCTCATGCAGGCCGCGCCATGTGGCGTCACTGTCACCGCCGGCGCAAATGCCATGGCCATCGACATTGCCGCGCCCAAGCGCCGTCTGCATATCGGGGTGACCGATATCGATCAGCGCCAGAAGCTTGATGGCCGAAAGCTCATAGACCGACCACAGGTGCCAGCCACTCCCGAGACTGTCGGCGCTGGCCTTGGCCTCAATCAGGGTCTGCCTTGTCCACGGCTTCAGCCCGCGCTTGCTGACAGGTCGATTGTCTTCATTGCCAGTCGCATAAGCGCCGATCCGGATGGCGGGGGCTGCGCTGCCGTCTGGCCGCCGAAAGGCCGGGTGAAGGCTATAGCCATCGCGCTCGATGTCCGAAATCGTCCATGTCGTGCTGGCTTCATCGTGCTCGACACGCACGTAGAAACTCGGGATTTCGACCATTTCGTGCGCGCCGTCCATCACCGAAGTGATCCCGGCCAGCACCGGATGGTTCGCACCATCGCCAATGCGATGCCATTGCCCGTTATTGTCGAGATGAATGCCGACGGGATCGCTCATGGCGAAATCTCCTCTGATGTGTCGGGTTGCGGTGAAAATTCGGTGTTTTGGGGTGGATCGAACGCCGCCGCGCGCAGCAGCTCGGCCGCGTCGGCCATGC
The DNA here is from genome assembly GCA_026126125.1 of Devosia sp. GTDB lineage: Bacteria > Pseudomonadota > Alphaproteobacteria > Rhizobiales > Devosiaceae > Devosia. The sequence continues at coordinate 5,316 of JAHCJW010000095.1, read as the reverse complement.
CGGCGCCGCCCAGAAATCGGATCGCCTCTTCAAAGGCCCGGGCGCGAGCATCTTTGCAGGCAAGGGCAATGCGGGCGTCAATCTCGACCCGGACGGACATGCCGTGAACAGTTTCCATGTTCGCTCGCGTCATGTCGCTTCTCCCTTTTCTTCCTTGTCCTGATTTTCGATCTCCAGCACGCCGAACAGGTCCGGCATGGCCAGTTGATCGGCCATGGCTTTCACGTACTGGCAGCCATCCACGAAATAGGCGGGGTTGAGTTCGACGGCCCGCCCCTGCCGCCCCAGCTTGAGCGCGCGATAGGGCACGCTCATCAGCCCGCCGAACGGATCGAACACGATCTCGCCGGGCTCGGAATATTGGCTGATGCACCGATCGATGATGTCGAACTGCAGCGGACAGAGGTGCATTTCGCGACCCGCCTGCGCCTGCAGCGTGTTCATCGACAGCATGCGCGCCACATCGGTCCACACATCGTCATGCTTGGAATGCGGCGGCAGCAGCATGAAGGTCGAGGGCAGCGATCCCCACTGCTCCATCTCTTCGGCGATCCGCACATGGTGCTGGAAGTCATAGACCGCGTTGAGCTGATAGGCCTTCCACAGCTTGAAGATGACATTGGCGTCGAGGCTGCGCAGCTCTTCGCCGGTCAGAAGGCGATTGCCCGAAACCGGCATGAACCCATGGGCATCAAGCTGCCAGCGCGCCCGACTATAGCCGTCGTCTGCCGTCCACTTGCCAGCCTTCCATTCCTTTTTGGGCTTGCTGACCGGATCGTCGGCATAGCCATTGGAGCTGTCGGACGGCGGCTTGCGGAAGATCAGCAGATATTCGGGCAGGCCATTGCCCATCCGGCTGCCATCCTTGCATTGCTCGGTCCAACCCAGCCGATAGGTCTGGTTGTTCTCGCGCACCACATCGGTCGTGATGGTCTTGCGCGCGAGGAAGGCGAAGCCGTGCCGAACGAAGGCAGCGATGGTGTCGTCGGAGAAGGGATAGACGGTCTGGAACCCCAGGCCGGTCATGCCGCCCGGCACGATCCTATCCTTGACATGGATGGCGGCAACCCGGCCGGGTTTCAGCACCCGCAACAGCTCGGGGATTAGGAAATCCATCTGCGCAAAGAAATGCGCATTGTCGTCGGTATGCCCGAAATCGGCATAGTTCGGCGAATATTCGTATTGCGTCGAGAACGGGATCGAGGTGACGATTAGATCGACACTGTTCTCCGCCATGCCGGCGCATTCGGGCACGCAGTCATTGTTGACCAGAACATAGCCCTCGCCCTTCACCTCGACCCGCTCGACGCCCATGGCGCGCGTCAGGCTTTGCGCCATAGCCGCCGAGGTGAGCCCATATTCGCGGATGATCTCTGTCATGATCGCCACCTGCTGGTTGTGGCGGCGCCATTTCGCTTCCAGACTGTCGCGCACAGGACGTTCGGCCTCGGTATAGATGAGGTCGATCCGCACCCGGTGGCGCTGCAGGAATCGATAGATGCGGTGCACCGCCTGAATGAAATCGTTGAATTTGAAGCCGATGCCGAGGAAAACGGCCCGATGGCAGTGGCGTTGGAAATTGCAGCCCGAGCCGAGCATGGAGGGCTTGCCGGCCAGTTCGGCCACCTCGCCGGCCGAGAATGCGGCAAGGATCTTTTCGCGTTCCGCGAGGTCCTGGCTGCCATAGACCGTGTTGATGCCGGAAATGGCCACCTCGATGGCGCGCCGCTCATCCTCGAGGTCGTGCCAGATGAGCCGATGCGCGCCGGGATCTTCGGCGCGTAGACCCATCAGCTTGGCAACCCGGGCGGTGAGGCTGTCCCGCTTCTCCCGCGCCGCATCGCTGAGGCTGGCGGCGGCATTGCGCAGCAAGCGCCCCTGCCCGCTTTTCTCGACGCCCGCCGTGGCATGATCGGCCGGCAATTGGTGCCAGACCACATCGAGCCCGGGCAGTTCATAACCCGCGTCGGAATGGCCGAGATCGCTGGGCTTCTGCACGAAGAGGCCCCAGCTCGCCACCCACAGCCAGAATTCCTGTTGCTTGTGCGGATGGATAGTGAGCGTGTCGGCCTTCTCGCTATTGCGCTTGAAAAACCGCGTCTTGGCCTGGCCGATATCCATCACTTCGAGAAAGGCGGAATAGGCCAGAAGCTCGATATACTCGTTCGGGCTCGGCGTGGCCGTGGCGACGAATTTGAACCGGACCCCATCGAAGAGCCGCATGAACTCGCGGAAGGTCTTGGTGCCGCCAAAGCCGCGCAACACCGAAGCCTCGTCGAGGCTCGACGCGGTGAACCGGCGCGGGTCGAGCTTGCCATCGCGGACCGGCTCGTAGTTGGCGATATAGAGCCCCGGCGCCTGGGCCTGCTCGTCCCGATTGACGAAGGTCAGGCGCGGCACCCGCTCGGGATGTCCCTCCTGCCAGGCCACCAGTTCGGCGCGCTGCGCATCGGTGATATCGGGATGGTCACCCGTGGCCAAGGTTCGGACATCGGCCATAAACTCGCGGCGAACGCCCAGCGGCGCCACGATCAGACCCATCCCGCCGAACCGTGCCAGCACGATGCGCAGGATCTCGATCTGCATGAAGCTCTTGCCGAGGCCGAAAGCGGCAAACAGCGCCCGGCGCCCGCCGAGACATGCCCATTTGACCATGTCTTTCTGGTGCGGTTTCAGCAGCGGATTGATGTCGTCATCGCTGACAACAAAGCCCGACACCGGCGCCATGGCCACCTTGGCGGCGAGGAAGTCACGATAGGAGAGCGGGAGGTTCATTCTGCCGCCACCATCAGTTCGGGAGTGACATTGCAGCGCGCCAGCAGCTCTACCATTTTCGGCGGCACCGAATTGCCGATCAGATGGCCGCATTCGGTCTTGGTGGGTTGCCGACGCTTGACGCGACCCTTGGCGTCGATGACTTCGATTTCGTGGCGCAGGCTGTCCGGATCGAAACCATGCGCCCGGGCGCCCTCGCTCCAGTCGAGCATGCGCATGAGAATGTCGGTCATCACCATGGTCTGGCCATCGACGGCGACGGTCACCAGTCCGTGCCGATCGCCGACCGTCAGGGTGTGCAGCGGATCGCGCACATCGTGATTGTTGTCGCCCGAGCCGTAATAGGTCTGCAGGAACGGCAGAATGAGCATTTCGTGGCCGCCGCCGCAGGTCTGTGTCGGCAAGGGCTCGCGAATATCCTGCCCGGCGATATCGGCCCCGCGCAGCCGCCCGAGGGTCGCGGTCACCACGCCTTGCTGGGTCTGGCCACGCTCACCGCCTGTCGTGATGGTGGACAGCGGATCGCGCGCATCATGACCGGAATTTCCAGTGTTGTGTTGGGCGAGAAAGGCCGCAACCAGCGCCGCCTTTCCGCCGCCCGCCACCTGCGTTCCCATAGGCTCGGCAAGATCGAGGGCGCGCGGCGCCTGGCCCTCACGCTCGCCATAGCCAGTCTGAACCATGGTGGCGGCGATTATGCCGAGCGGCGGCGCTCCACCTGGGCGCTTTTCGAAATTGTTGGCTGTAAAGGTTGGCAAAGGCTCGGCAAGATCGGCACCGGAATCTCCCTGCCGAAACTTTGTCATCGCCGCCGCCACCATCGCGATACCGGCGCCGCCAGCGGTGATCGTATGCAACGGCTCGTCCGCCGCCCCGAACGGCTTGGCGGCATTGCGCATGGTCGACATGTGCGGGGCGACGACCATCAACTCGCCCCGGTTCGCCGTGGTCAATGTCGAGAGCGGTTCGCGCAGATCGCGCGGCGCACGCTCGCCATGATGCGTGATCGGCACGATGAAAGGGTCTTTCGCCTCGATCACATAGCGCATGATGCCGCGCGCGATCCGGCGCAACGTCGCCTCCGCCAGCGGCTTCTTGCGGTCGAAAATCGACTTCATCGGCAGCGACCAGTCGATGATCGTATGCGCGCCGACCCAGCGCTTGAGCTTGAGCTTTTTCGCCAGCTTGCGCGGCGCATGGGTCCGCTCGGGCCACTCGACCGCCGAACCATCAGCCTTGGCAACGCCGAAGAAACGCTTCCGGATGGTCGGGATGCCGTAATCGGCACAGATCAGCACCCGACCCTCGAAATGATAGCCGAGGCGCGCCAGATGCTTGAGCCAGGCGCGCCAGATACGACCCTTGTGCCGCGCATCGGGCACGAGCTGCTGATTCTGCACCGGAACAACTTCGCCCTTGGCCGCCACCGTGCCGTCGAGCTTGAGGACCCGCCCGGTTGCCTTGTCGCGCTTGGCGATCAGCGGCCCCCAGGTCTGGATTTCCTGCACGTTCTCCAAGGTGATGACCTCGGGACGAACCTGACCCGCCCAACGCACCACTACCCAGGCGAGCGAGCGGCGGCGCTTGCTGACAGGCCTGGAGCCCTTGGCCACGGAAAAATGCGTACAGTCCGGCGAGGCATGCAGCACCCGCACGCCCCTGCCCTTCGTTGCTGCGCGCGGATCGACCTCGAACACGTCGCAGCGCATATGCTGTGTGTGCGGATGCCGCGCCTCGTGCACCGCAATCGCCAGCGGATCGTGGTTGATGGCGAGGTGCACCGAATAGCCGGCCGCCTCGAGGCCGTCGCAGCCGCCACCCATGCCGGCGAACAATACAACGGTCATTCGATTGTCGAGGCCGAAGGACTTTGCGGAATTGATGTAGTTCAACGCCCCACCTCGATCGGTACGATCCTGCGATTGTGAAAATCCCGGCCGCCATCGGTGACGGTGACGAGCCGCTTGAATTCGACGATGGCCGCTTCCAGCTGCGCAACCTGCGAAAGGTCATATTCAGCGAGCACCAGATTGCCCTGGTTCTCGACCAGCAGCCGGTGATCGCCCGAGGGCTCGAGCTGCGCGCGGGGATGAATAGACGGCGAGTGATATTGCGGCGCGCGCCTCATGCCGCGTCTCCGCCGGTCTTGCGCGCTGCATGCTGCGCCGTGGCAAAGGCCGCAGCGGCGGCGCGTTGATTGTCGCGGCTCGAAATACCCATCACCCGCGCACGATTGCGCACATAGGCCTTGTTGCCCGGCCGGCCGATGGCCTCGGCCAGTTCGGCCACGCTGGCGCCGCGCGAGTAGCCCGAGCGGATGATCGCGTCGGCATGCTCGGTGGAAAGGGGTGTGGATGGCGGTTGCTCCACCTTGGCTTCGACATGTCCGCCATCCACTGAGCCGTTTTCAGTCACTACGGTTAGCCTGCGGCCGGCTCCGGCCTGATCCTGCCCGCCCAGCGCCGACAGCGCCGCGACGAGAATATTGCCCATAGCAGCCTCGGCTTCGGGCGTGAAATCGAGATTATCCTCGCCCGGCCC
>JAHCJW010000094.1 GCA_026126125.1 Devosia sp. | reverse complement strand
GTCCAGCGCTCGTCCGGGTAGTCCATGCCCCGACAAGATGGATTGCCCGGACAAGCCGGGCAATGACGGAGAGCATGACCAACCACCGACGTCACCCTCCCCCTTGAGGGGAGGGCAAGCGCAGCTTAGGCCCGTGAGGGCCTTAGCGCAGCTCGGGAGGGGGGAACCGCCCCTCCACAAGCACCGCCCTCAAGAACCGCCCGTGAGTGCTCCCATGTCCGCCCCCCTCTACCTCACCCGCAACGACCACCGCACCTGGCTCAAATGGCATCGCGGCCGCCGCAAGGCCTCCGACCACGTCTTCACCGGCGCCCGCCTTCTCGAAGCCATGCGCCTGGGGGCCAGCGTCGAGGTTGATCTGGTTATCCACGCCGAGCGCGGCTATGCCATCCTGCACGATCTGACGCTGGATCGGGAAACCACCGGCAGCGGCAAAGTGGTCGAGACGACGGCCGAAACCCTGCGCCATCTTCACCTGCGCGCCGAAAACGGAAACATCCTCCCCGACACGGTGATGCTGCTCGAAGACCTCTGCGCGTTGCTGGCCAGCGAAAAACCCCATCCCGACGCGCTGTTGCAGCTCGATTTCAAGGAAGACATGGCCGCGCTCGACCCCGCCGCCATCGCCAATTTCACCGCCGCCATCGCCCCGGTGGCGCGTTCCCTTATTCTCTCGGGCGGCGATGTCGATGCTAACAATGCGCTAGCCAAGTCGTCCCCGAACCTTCGCCTTGGCTACGACCCCTGCTACGGACAATCCCTCGCCCGCCTGCAAGCCACCGGTGACTTCAAAACCTTCACCAGCGACGCCCTCCGCGCCGCCCCCAACGCCGAAATGATCTATCTCCACCACGCCTTGGTGCTCGACGCCGACCGCACCGGCTTCGACATCATCGCCGCCATCCACGCCGACCACCGCCGCGTCGACGCCTGGACCATCACCAAAGCCGACGCCACCACCAAACCCCTGATCGCAAGGCTCCTCGAGCTCCAGGTGGACCAGATCACCACCGACGACCCCGAAGGAGTGCTGGCGATGATGGAAGTCCCTTAAGATATTGCAATTGAAAGATAATATCGGCTCCTTCTCCCCCTCGCCCCTCAGGGGAGAGGGTCGGGGTGAGGGGTGAAGGCCTCTCAGCTTGAAACGCTAAGCCGAACCCCTCATCCGGCCCTTCGGGCCACCTTCTCCCCTCAGGGGAGAAGAGAAGAAAGACGGTTCGAGGCCACCCTATTTCGGATCTTTCCTCGGCGCATCCTTAAGCATTTCAATAAGATAGGCATGGGTCGCGCGATTGGCGACGATGACGCAGCCGGTGCGTTCATAAAATTCCGGCCCCCGCCCCCACCAGTCCGTCACCACCCCGCCGGCCTCCTCGACCAGCAGCACGCCGACCGCCCAGTCGACCAATCCGCTTTCCTCGAAATAGCCCGTCAGCCGCCCCAGCGCCACATAGGCGCAGCTATTGGCCGAACTGCCCACGATCCGCACCGCCCCGACCGGGGCGCGAATGGCGTCGAGCCGCTGGTAAAAGCCGGGGTAGGTGTGAAGGCCCGGCGTCGCTAACCCCGTGCCGATATTGAACAATCCGACATCGGTGCGGTTGGAAACCGTCAATCGCTCGCCATTGCAGAACGCGCCCTGCCCCTTGATGGCGGTGAACATCTCGCCATTGACCGGATTGAACAGCGCCCCGCACACCGTCTCGTTGCCGCGCCGCAGGGCAATGGAGATCGTATAGTCCATCCCATTGATAAAATTGGTGGTTCCGTCAATCGGATCGACCAGCCAGCGATGCTCGCTATCCTTTTCCACCGGATCGAACTCCTCGCCGGTAAAGCTCCAGTCGGGATAGCGCTCGAACAGGAATTTGCGGATCAGCAGCTCGCTGTTCTTGTCGGCGTCCGAGACGAAATCCGCCGGCCCCTTGATGCCGATTTCCAGCTCGCGAAACCGGGCGAAATAGCCTTGCGTCAACGCACCCGCCTGGCGCGCGACAGTGACCATGTCCGCGAGAACGGCTTGGTAATCCATTGTATTTTCTCCGTTTATTCGTGTGCAGGGCGCGACGAGAGCAGCGATGCGTCCCGCAACCGGCTTTCATCCAGCTCGCCCTTGGTTTCGAGAATGGGATAGGCCACCGAGGCCAGATGGGCATTGATGCGCTTGAGATCGCGCAGCATGTCGAGATGCAGCGAACTCGTCTCCACCGACGCGGGCACGCGCTGGCGCACCCGTTGCAGATGCGCCTTGGCCGAGCCCGATTCGAGGCGGCGTATATCGACCTTCGCCGCCACCAATTGCCGGGCCAGAACAGGGTCGCGGGTCATGAACACGGTCTGGCTTAACTGCATGTTGGCAATGGTCTTTTCATAAAGTGCGACGATCTCGGCGAACCCTTCGGACGAGAACTTCACCTGCCGTTTGGTCAGTTTCGCTATCCCCTCGTTGAGCCCGCCCTCGATCATATCGCCGACATGTTCCAGATTGATGGCATAGCTCATGATTTCCTCGGACCGCTCGGCGTCCTCCGCCTCCAGCTCGGCCTCGTCGAGCTTGCTGAGATAGAGCTTGATCGCCTGTTGCAGCCGGTCGACATCGTCGTCCAGCCCGGCAATGGCGCTGCGCGCCGCCGGGGCCGGCCGATGCAACGCGGCCAGGCTGGCCCTGAGCATGTTGAGCACGATATCGCTGACCCGCAACGCCTCCCGCGCCGCGGCCGCCAGCGCAATGGTCGGAGTGTCCAGCGCCGTTTCGTCGAGATAACGAACGCCTTTTTCCGGCTGTTCGGGCGTCGGAATGGCCAGCGCGGCCAGCCGGCCTATGGGACCGATCAGCGGCAAAAACACCAGCAGCAACAAGACATTGAAGCCGACGTGAACGGCTATGGCCAGCGCCTGCTCTTCCGGCAGCAGGCCCGAAATGAGCGTCGCGATCGGCCCGGAAAGGATCGTCAACGTCACCGCGCCGATGGCACGAACCACCAGGTTTGACAGCGCCAGCCGCCGCGCCTCGTACCCCTCGCGCAGCACCGCCAGAAATGGCGGCACCGCGCCACCCAGATTGGCCCCCGCCACCAGAACGATGGCGAGCGGCGCCGACAAAATACCCGATTGCCCCAGCATGGCGACGAACAGCACCACGGCAAGGCTCGACGAGGCCATGAAGGCCAGCCCCGCCGCCAGCAGCAACGCGAAGACCGGCGCGTCCCCCAGCCCGGTCAAGATCGCGATCATCACCTCGGACTCGCGCAGGGGCCCGGTGACATTGCCGACCAGCCGCAGTGCCAGCAGCATCAGGCCCAGCCCCAGAATGGCACGGCCCAGCCCCTTGCCGCGAGCGAATTTACTCAAGGAAAACAACGTCACGCCGCCAAAGATCAACACCGAGGCGAACCAGTGCACGTCCAGCGACAGGATCACCGCCGCCACTGCCGTCCCGACATTGGCCCCCAGCATCACCGCCTGCGCCATGCGCGGCCGAATGGCGCCATTGGCCGCGAAGGAGGCGGTGATCACCGCCGTCGCCGTGCTCGATTGCAGCGCCAGAGTGGCCATGAAACCGCTCAATGCCGCCCAGAGGCGATTGCCCGTGCCCTTGGCGATCCAGAGCCGCAGCGAGGCGCCGAAAGCCCGCATGACCCCGGTCTTGATGAGCCGGAGCCCCCAGAGCAGCAGCGCGCCGGCGCCGAGAAGGTCGATCAGCTGAATGGTGGAATGCATATTCCTCTACCGAAGCAGATAGAATGTTTATTGTACGCCTAATCCGGCGGGAGGCCAGCCTTTTCCCGCCCTTCGGCGGGCTTAGGGCTGATCATAGATGGCGATCACCAGGCGATGAAACTGCAAATAGCGAGCAGCCGGGCGGAACAGCGGATCCGCCGGCAGGAACAGGGTCTGGCCGGCGGCGTTCTCAACGCCAAGCCATTGCAGATCAGCGCTTTTTCCTGGAAGAAGGATCCGTCCGTCATCATCGAGGGTAAACGCGCCGTTGCGGAAAGCGTTGCCGGCCGCCGGGGTGAAGACGAGGAGATTGCCAATGTCCAGCGGACCGCCCAATTCCCGCGGCTGGATGAAGACGACATGCAATTGGTCGAGCAGCAGCCCGCCTTGAGCATCGAAGCGCGTGCCGGTCAGCGCGCAGCGATAATCATAGGCGGCAAGCGCCAGCCGATAAAAATCCACGCGCGCGTCCGAAGACACGAGAAAAGGCGTTTTCGCACGTTCACCAAAGCCGTCGAACCTGTCGTCGTCGCCCATGATTGCCCACCCGTCGGGTCAACCATAAGGGCTTTCCTCATTGGTGAAAAGCAGTAGAACGGCGTGCGTTCTGACGAACGCACATCGCCGCTCTAACCCCTAGTTTACGCCTCGGAGCGACGGCCCGGGATCCAACACCTAGCTGTCCAAACTCACGCGGCGGGAAACACCCGCCAGTGCCTGGGGCGGAAAGCGATCTGCGTGCGTTCGCCCGCCGGATGATCGAAGGGCAGGTCGATTTCGACCCGGTGCTTGTTGCCCCCGACATCGAGTTCGACGCGCCGGGTGCCGCCGACCCGGCGGCTGGTCGCCACCACGCCGGCGAGCCCGGGCCCGCTCTCGATCAGCTCCACATCGTGCGGGCGGAAGAAAAGCTGCGCCGCTGCCGGCGAAGCCTTTTCCGCCGCCACTCCGATCGGTCGATCGTCGAGCCAATATTGGCCATCGCTGACCCGAACCGGCAGCGCGCTGGATTCGCCGATAAAGCTGAACACGAAGGGCGACTCGGGCTTGTCATAGACATCGTCGGGCGTGCCGACCTGCTCGATCCGGCCCTGGCTCATCACGCAGAGGCGGTCGGAAAGCTCCAGCGCCTCTTCCTGGTCATGGGTGACGAACACCGTGGTGTGGCCGGTGCGGTCGTGAATTTCGCGCAGCCATTTGCGCAGATCGCGCCGCACTTGCGCGTCGAGCGCGCCGAAAGGCTCGTCGAGCAGCAAGACGCGCGGCTCGATGGCCAGCGCCCGCGCCAGCGCCACACGCTGCCGCTGGCCGCCCGAAAGCTGGTTGGGATAGCGCTTTTCCAGCCCCGAAAGCTGCACCAGATCGAGCAATTCGAGCGCGCGGCGCCGGATTTCACCGGCGGCGGGACGCAAGGCGCGCGGCCGGACCTTGAGCCCGAACGACACGTTTTCCAGGATCGTCATGTGCCGGAACAGCGCATAATGCTGGAACACGAAGCCTATATTGCGCTCCTGCACGCTCTTGTCCGACGCGTCTTCATTGCCGAAGAAAATCTGGCCCGCGGTCGGCATTTCGAGCCCCGCGATCAGGCGCAGCAGCGTCGTCTTGCCTGAACCGGAGGGCCCGAGCAGCGCGATCAGCTCACCCGAACGAATATCGAGCGTCACATCGTGCAGTGCCGGAAACCGGTCGAATTCCTTGCGAACATTTTGTACGCTGACATCCATGCGGGCACTCAATTACGGTGTCGGGGCCATGCCCGGCGGACCGCGCCCGCCGGAAGTGCCTAGACCCTATCGCCGAAGTCGAGATTAACAAGTCCACGCCCCAACTTTTGCAGCCGGCCGAGCGGAAAATTGTGCCCTCAATCCGGTCCGATACAGAATGGAGCCTGCAAAATGACCGCCCTCCCCCTCGACTGCCCTCGGCGTCTTTTTGAGGCCAGGCATGGAACATCGATCTCAAAACAGACGCCTTATTCGAGCCTTACGAAACGAAATTTTGCCAAACAGGAAAATTCACGAATGAAATACCGCCCAGACCGCCGGGGCGGCACAAGAATATCGATCGCCGCAATAGAGATTTTTTCTCCGCCGTCCTAAATTCTGATCATCGAACCTTCGGAGCGTCTCATGACCACCAAAACCATCCTTCTCGCTGCGACCCTGCTGGCTGGCGTCGCCCTGCCCGCCGCCGCCTTCGCGCAGGATTTCAATCCCGACGCCACCATCCGCATCGGCTCGCTCTACGAGCCGCAAAACCTCGACAATACCGCTGGCGCCGGCCAGGGCATCAACGAGGCGTTCAACGGCAATGTCTACGAGGCCCTGTTCCAATTGACCGATGCCGGCTCCGTCGAGCCCAAGCTGGTCGAAAGCTACGAGGCCAGCGAAGATGGCCTCACCTATACCTTCACCCTCAAGGCGGGCGTGACCTTCCACTCGGGCGAACCGCTGACCGCCGCCGACGTGAAATATTCCATCGAGCGCGTCACCGCCGAGCAGTCCAAGAGCTCGCGCAAGCGCAGCCTGTCCACCATCACCGGCATCGAAACCCCGGATGACCGCACGCTCGTCATCACACTTTCGGCCCGCTCGATCTCGCTGCCCTACAATCTCTCTTATGTCTGGGTGGTCAACGACGCGGCCACCGACATCACCGCCGCCGAAGACGGCACCGGTCCCTATAGCCTGGCCGAATGGCGCCGCGGTTCCGCTCTCGCCCTCGAGCGCTTCGATGGCTATTGGGGCGAGCCCGCGAGCAATGGCGAAGTGATCTACACCTATTTCACCGACGCCACCGCGCTCAACAACGCGCTCCTGACCAATGCGGTCGATATCATCACCTCGGTGCAAAGCCCGGATTCGCTGGCCCAGTTCTCCGGCAACCCGGCCTTCACCGTCACCGAAGGCGCCTCCACCACCAAGGAATTGCTGGCCTATAACGACCGCGTCGCGCCCTTCGACAATGTGCAGGTCCGCAAGGCCCTGGCGCGCGCCACCGACAAGGCGCGCCTGCTCAACTCCATCTGGGGCGATTATGGCACGCTGATCGGCTCCTTCGTGCCGCCGACCGATCCGTGGTATGTCGATCTCACCGGCGTCGATGCCTATGACGTCGACAGCGCCAAGGCGCTCCTCGCCGAAGCCGGCTATGCCGATGGCTTCGAGTTCACCCTCGACACGCCCGATTACGATCCGCACCCGATCGTGGCGCAGTTCCTGCAAGCCGAATACGCCAAGATCGGCGTCACGGTGAACATCAACGTCATCACCGCCAATGAATGGTACACCAAGATCTACCAGGAGCGGAATTTCGAGGCGACGCTGCAAGAGCACGTCAACCACCGCGATATCGTCTTCTACGGCAACCCGGATTTCTACTGGGGCTATAACAACCCCGAAGTCGTCAAGCTGATCGCCGACGCCGAAGCCGCGGGTTCTGAAGCCGAGCAGGTCGAAAAGCTGACGCAAGCCAACAGGATCATCGCCGACGACGCCGCCGGCAACTGGCTCTATCTCTATCCGCAGATCGTCGTCTCCGCCGCCAATGTCACCGGTTACCCGGTCAACGGCCTGAACTCCCAGTTCTTCGCCTACGACATCGAAAAGGCGGAATAGCGCAGAACCGTCCGTCCGTCGGCATTGCCGGGCTTGTCCCGGCAATCCATCGCACGCCAAACAGCGCTTTAGGTTGAACACTCCGTCCACCGGCCACCGGGCCGGTGGCTTTGCCTTTCCGGCCCGGTTATTCTGTGCCGGACAAAGCAAGGATTCCCCCCATTCTCGCCTACACCATCCGCCGCACGCTGATCCTGATCGCCTCGCTGTTCATCGCCGCCGTGGTGCTGTTCGTGCTGCTGCGTCTCTTGCCCGGCGATCCGGCCAATGCGCTGCTCGGCGTCGGCGCCACCGAACAGCAGATCGCCGCCGCCCGCGCCCAGGTTGGCTCCGACCAGCCGCTTTATGTCCAGTTCGCCGCCTTTATCGGCAATCTCGCCCGGCTCGACCTGGGCACCTCCTTTGTCAGCCGCGCCTCGGTGTTGACCGAAATCGGCAACCGCATGGCCGTCACCCTGCCGTTGACCCTGTTCGGCTTCGTCCTCGCCGTGCTGCTCGCCCTTCCCCTGGGCATTCTCGCCGCCGTCCGCTCCGACAAATGGTATGGCACCGCCATTTCCGTCGTCTCCCAGCTCGGCATCGCCATCCCGGTGTTCTGGGTCGGCATTCTGCTCGTCACCCTTTTCGCCATCAATCTGCGCTGGCTGCCCTCGGGCGGCTTTCCCCTGCGCGGCTGGCGCAATTTTGGCGAGGCCGCCACCGGCATGATCCTGCCCTCGCTCACCATCGGCCTCGTCATGGGCGCCTCGCTCCTGCGCTATGTCCGCGCCGCCACCCTCGACGTTCTGGGCAGCGATTATCTGCGCACCGCCCGCGCCCTGGGCGCCAGCTTTCCCGAGGCGCTGGTCCGCCATGGCCTGCGCAACGGCTCGGTGCCGGTCATTTCCATTCTTGGCATCGAGCTGGCCAGCACCTTTCTCGGCGCCGTTGTCATCGAGCGGGTGTTTTCCCTGCCCGGCCTCGGCTCCATGCTGCTGCTCGCCATCCAGCAGCGCGACTATCCCAATGTGCAGGGCGTGCTGTTCGTCTCGACGCTTCTCGTCCTCATCATCGGCTTTGCCGCCGACATCGCCCAGCGCTTCATCGATCCACGCCTTCGCGGCCGGGTGAGTGCCGCCGCATGAGCACCACCATCGCCTCCGCCCCCGCCCGCCCACCCCGCTCGCTCATTCTGTGGGCCGGCCTGATCCTTGTCGGCCTGCATGTCGCCACTGGCCTTCTCAGCCTCGTATGGCTTCCTTACGAGCCGACCGGCATGGTGGGCATGCGCCTCGAAGGCCCCAGCCTGGTCCACTGGATCGGCACCGACCGGCTCGGCCGCGATCTGTTCACGCAATTGATGATCGGCAGCCGCATCGCCCTTGTCGTGGGCATCGGCGCCGTCGCCATCGGCGCGGCCATCGGCGTGACCCTGGGCATTCTCGCCGCCTTCGCCAGCAAATGGCTCGACGATGCGCTGGCGGCAACGCTCGACATCCTCATCGCCTTCCCCACCTTGCTCATCGCCATGCTGGTGGTGGCGGCGAGCGACACCGCCAGCCTCTGGTCCGCCATCGTGGCGCTGGGCATCGCCCTTTCCGCCATCGTGGCGCGGCTGACCCGCATTCTCGCCAAGCGTGTGCTGGTGATGGACTACATTACCGCCGCCCGCACCTCGGGCAGTTCCTGGCCCAAGATCGTCGCCATCCATATCCTGCCCAATATCTGGCCGACCCTGTCGGTCAATTTCGCCCTGCAATTCGGTCTTGCCGTCATCGCCGAAGCCTCGCTCTCCTATCTCGGTCTCGGCGCCCCGCCGCCCAATGCTTCCTGGGGCCGCATGCTGCAGGAGGCGCAGGGCACGGTGTATACCGCCCCGCTCGGTGCCATCGCGCCGGGCCTCGCCCTGGTGTCCCTCGCCATCGGCGTCAATCTCCTGGCCGATGGCTTGCGCGACAGCATCGACCCGACGAGGCGCGCCCGATGAGCCTGCTCAGCATCGAAAATCTTTCCATCCATGCCGGCGGCAAGCCGCTCGTTGCCGGGCTGTCCTTTGCCCTCGCCCAGGGCGAGCGGCTGGGCCTGATCGGCGAATCCGGTTCGGGCAAATCCCTCACCGCGCTTGCCGCCACCGGCCTGCTGCCCGCCGGGCTCACCGCCTCCGGCTCGGTTCTGCTCAAGGGCCAGCAGGTGATCGGCACGCCCGACCGCCAGCTCGATGGCCTGCGCGGCACCGCCGCCGCCATCGTCTTTCAAGAACCCTTGACCGCGCTCGACCCGCTGATGCGCGTCGGAAAACAGCTGGCCGAACCCCTCGCCCGCCGCGCCCGCCGCGATGGCCGGCCGCTTTCGCCCAGGGCGCTGGACGCCGCCATGCTCGAGGCCCTCGCCGAAGTCGCTTTGCCCGATCCGCCCCGCATCGCCAGAGCCTATCCGCACGAACTGTCGGGCGGCCAGCGCCAGCGCATCGCCATCGCCATGGCCCTTGCCTGCCGTCCCGATCTGCTGATCGCCGACGAGCCGACCACCGCGCTCGACGTCACCACCCAGGCCGAAATCCTCACCCTCATCGATCGCCTGGTGCGCGAGAAAGACATGGCGCTGCTTTTCATCAGCCACGACCTGCCTGTCGTCGCCAATACGGTTTCCCATGTCGTCGTGCTGCGCCAGGGCGAGGCGGTCGAAGCCGGTCCCGTGGCAGAAGTCTTCGCCCGCCCCCGTCACGACTATACCAAAAGCCTGTTCGCCGCCGCCCAGCGGTTCGACACGGCGTTGGAGGGCGGCCAATGAGCCTCGTCGCCGTCGATAAAGTCAGCTTCGGCTACACCGCCAGCCGCCCCATTCTCGACGCCGTCTCGCTCGATATCGCCCCGGGCGACACGATCGGCCTCGTCGGGGAATCGGGCTCGGGCAAGACCACGCTGCTGCGCCTGTTGCTGGGCCTCGCCACCCCCGATAGCGGCACCATTCATTTCGATGGCTCCCCGCTCGACCCGCGCAACGGTGCCTTCATGCGCCAGTTCCGCCGCCAGGCGCAGGTGGTGTTTCAGGACCCCTATTCCTCGCTCGATCCCCGCCAGACCATTTTCTCCATCATCGCCGAGCCCCTGCGCTCGCTGCGCCTTGCCGGCGATCACGCGGCCATGGTTGCGCAAGCCCTCGAAGCGGTCGGCCTCACTCCCGACGCCGCCACGCGCTACCCGCATCAATTCTCCGGCGGCCAGCGCCAGCGCATCGCCATTGCCCGCGCCATCGTACCCGGCCCCCGCCTGCTGCTCGCCGACGAAGCGGTCAGCGCCCTCGATCTGACGACCAAGGTGCGCGTGGTCGAGCTTCTGGCCCGGCTCAGCGCCTCGATGAGCCTTCTGTTCGTCTCGCACGATATCGGCGTCGTCGCCGCGCTGTGCCGGCGCATCGTCATTCTCGAACAAGGCCGCATCGTCGAGGCTGGCGACACCGCCACCGTCCTTGCCAACCCCCGGCATCCCTATACGCAGCGCCTGCTTGCCAGCGTGCCGCGCCTGACCCTGAACGAGGCTTCAACATGACCGATTACGCAACCGACTACGCCCAGTGGCAGGCCAGTCGCCTCGCCGCCCTCAAGGCCCCCGAAGGCTGGCTCAACATCATTGCCCGCGTCTGGCTGGCCGAAGGCACCGTTACCCTGGGCAGCGCCGCCGACAACGACATCATCCTCTCGGCCGGCCCGTCCTATGTCGGCAGCCTCACCCAGGATGCCCAGGGCAATGTCACCTACACGCCCGAGGACGGCGCGCCGCAAAAGCTCGAACTGTCCAAATACAAGCCGCCGCGCTTCACCGCTGGAAATCTTCTGCTCGAGGTGACCTCGCTCAACGGCGAAAATGCCGTCCGCGTGCGCGACACCGCCTCCGACGCGCCGAGCAAGCTGGCGCCGATCGACTATTTCCCGCTCGACCCCACCTGGCGCATCACCGCCGATTGGGTGGCGCTGGAAACGCCAAAGGGCCTCACCGTCGATACCTCCAAATCCATCCCGACCGATGTCGAAGCCACCCATAAGGCGGTCTTTGTCCG
Source organism: Devosia sp. (assembly GCA_026126125.1). Lineage (GTDB taxonomy): Bacteria > Pseudomonadota > Alphaproteobacteria > Rhizobiales > Devosiaceae > Devosia. The sequence continues at coordinate 1,889 of JAHCJW010000094.1, read as the reverse complement.
CGATGGCGTCACCTATGAACTGCTCGCCACCCACGGCTCGCCCGAGGCGCCGCAATTCGTCATCCGCGACGCCACCTCGCGCGACAGCACCTACCCGGCCTCGCGCTTCGTCTTCGGCGAAAGCGTCACCGACAACACCATCGTTCTCGACTTCAACAAGGCCATCAATCCGCCCTGCGCCTTCACCGAACACGCCGTCTGCCCGCTCCCCCCGGCCGAAAACGTCCTGCCCATCCGCATCGAAGCCGGCGAAAAGCGCCTTCGCGGCTGAATTCTGGCCTCACCGCAGCCGCAAAACAAAAAAAGCCGGCGATGTCACCATCGCCGGCCCAAATCTCAAATCTGGAGCGGATCTGAAAGAACCGCGACGCGCTTTAACTGCCGCGCTATCTTCGAACCGCCCGCACGAGGCCGATCAGGATGCAGGCGCCCAGAAGGCCCGCGATCAGGTAGCCAAGCCAGCCGCCGAACGACACGCCGATGATTCCGAACAGGAAACTGGCAATCGCCGCGCCGACAATGCCGAGCACGATATTGAGGAAAATACCGGTATTGGTCTTCATGATGCTCGAAGCGATCCAGCCGGCCAGACCGCCGATGATGATGGCTGCGATCCAGCCGATCCCTGCGTCGTCCATTCTTACCCCCGAAAAATCAAAACAGCCCAACAGCGAGCCACTTGCTAAACGCGGCAATCGAATTTCGGTTGCCTGCGATTTATCGGCGCTGGCGCTGGCAGGGTAGCGGCCGCATCGCGCCCGGCGGAGATTATCGATCGCAGCGACAACAGCGAGCCGCCACCACTATATTTCCTCCTGACAATATAATTTTGCTAGCCTTCACCAATCCTCAACCAACAGAACAGGATCGCCGAGTTAGGGAGAAGAGAAACATACCCGAATACTACCTCTTAACCCTCGCCACCTTATAAGCCTCCCCTGCCCCGAAAGAATTTCGGCGCCGGAGCATATATGGCAAGACACACCACAGCGCCCATGACGGCACCGGCTTTTCAGAATTCGCAACGGCTGATTGTTGTCTACCGCTATGGTTCTCTGGTGCTCACCGCGCTGGGGCTGGGCTGGGCCGTGGTGTTCTGCGCCATCGGCTGGTGGTCGGTGGTGGCGCTGGATTTGGTTCTCGTCGCCGTCGGGCTCACGAGCTATCTGCTGATCCGCAACGGCCATCTCGACATCGGCCTGCTGTCCTCGCAGTCGGCGCTCATTCTGGTGGCCTCCGTCATGGGGTTGTCGCTGGACGTTCCGACCGCCGACGCCCCGCGCGTCTCCCATCTCTATCTGCTGGTCATCGCCGCCCTGGGCTATCTCAACTACCGGCGGCGGCCGACGCGCGCGCAACTGGTCTTGATCGGGGTGTGCCTCGCGATCTTCGTTGCCCTGGCCAGCGCTCCGCTCTCGCTGCCCTTCACCATGCCGGTGCCACCAGACGTTCGCATCATCGGCAGTTGGATCAACAGTGCCGTCGCCACCGTCATGCTATGCGCCTGCATCTATGCCATGCAGGCCGAATTCGCCCGGACCGACGAGTTTAGCCGCGACCTGATGGCGGCCCTGTGGAACGACGAGTTCCAGCTCGTCTATCAGCCCCAGGTCGATCTTTCGCGCTCGACCATCGGCGCCGAAGCGCTGTTGCGCTGGACCAGCCCGCGGCGCGGCGTGGTCTCGCCGGTCCAGTTCATTCCCGAGGCGGAACGATGCGGCCTGATGGTGCCGATCGGCGGCTGGGTGCTCGAGCAGGGTTGCCGGACCCTGGCCGAGTGGGGCGAGCACCCCGATTTCCGCCATCTGACGCTCTCGATCAATGTCAGCCCCAACCAGTTGCTGCACAAGGACTTCGTGGCTTTCGTGCGCGCCACCCTGGCCAGCACC
>JAHCJW010000093.1 GCA_026126125.1 Devosia sp. | reverse complement strand
TAGACCCAGGGACCGGTGAGAAAGGCGGCGCGCGCATTGGCATGGAACAGGATCGAGCCCCAAGAATTCTGCAGCGGATCGCCCAGCCCGAGAAAGCTCAGCGAGGTTTCCACCATGATGGCGGCGAGGGCGATGCGCACGAATTGCGGCACGATCAGCGGCGCGATTTCGGGCAGCAGGTGCTTGAGCCCGACAAACCACCCCCCCGCCCCCATGGCGATGGAGGCCTCGACATAGCCGGCCGAGCGGATCGAGAGGATTTGCGCGCGCAATTCGCGCACCGGGCTCGCCCACATCACCAGCGCGATCACCGTCACCTGCGTCTGGATCGAAGCGCCGAAATAGACACCGAGCACGATCACCAGCGGCATGAACGGCATGGCCTGCACCACGTCGATGAAGCGCATGACCAGCCGGTCGACCCAGCCGCCATGATAGCCCACCAGAATGGCGACCATGGTGGCGATGGCGGTCGAGATCAGGGCCACCGAGAGCCCGACGATCAGCGAGACCCGCGCGCCATAAAGCAATTGCGACCACAGATCATAGCCGGCGTCGTCGCAGCCCAGGATATGAGCGGCGCTGGGCGCTTCGAACGGCTTGCACGAAAGCGCCCGCGGCGGATAGCCGGCAAACAGGGGCGCGAGAATGGCGAGAACGATGATGGCGCCAAGCAGGACGATGCCCAGCCATTGCACCTTGCCGGTGGCCGTGGCGAGCGGCGCGATCACGCGGCGCGTATTGGTATAGCTTGAACTCGACATGGATTTACCGGGCCCGCCGCGTACGCGGATCAATGAGGGGATAGAGCAGATCGGTGATGAAATTGGCGGCGATGATCGAGATCGTGGTGATCACGAACAGCCCCTGCAACAGCGGGTAATCGCGCGAATTGACGCCCTGGACGATGAGGCCGCCCAGCCCCGGATAGGAAAACACCGTCTCGATGATCAGCGAGCCGCCGATCAGGGCGCCCAGCCCCATCATGGTGTGGGTGTAGAGCGGCAGCAGCGCGTTGCGGAACGCGTGCTTGAAAAAGATGGCGCCCTCCGAGACGCCCTTGGCGCGGGCGAACATGATATAGTCCTGGTCGAGCGCCATCTGCATCGAGGAGCGGGCGATCAACAGCACGCTCGTGGTCTGGACGATGGCCAGGCCCGCCACCGGCATCAGCATGCGCTTGCCCACCCCCACGAACCAGTCCCAGCTCGGAAAGCTGGTGCCGATCTGATAGGCGCCAAAGGAGGGCAGCCAGCCCAGCGTGGTCGAGAACAGGATGATCAGCATCATCGCCAGCCAGAACGGGGGCAGCGAGCCGATGAACAACACCGTGCCCATGGTGGCGATATCGGCGAATTCCCCGCGTTTCCACGCCGAAAGCACGCCCAGCACCGTGCCGATCAGGGTCGAGATGACCAGCGCGAACCCCATCAGCAGCAGCGTCCAGGGCAGTTTCTGGATCAGTGCATCCCAGACCGGCATGCCCAGCTTGATCGAATTGCCGAAATCGCCGGTGAAGATACCGATGAGATAGTGCCAGAACTGGATCGGCAACGGATCGTTTATGCCCAGCTCCATCGCCACCTGGGCGATCTGTTCGGCGCTCATGTTCTCGACGACATCGGCGCCGAGCAGGGCATTGATCGGATCGCCCGGCGCCAGGCGAGGCAGGAAGAAATTCGCCGCCAGCGCGATGAGCAGGGTCAGGGCATACTGAAATGTGGTGCGCAGATAATACATGGGACACACGCCGCAAGGCCCCGCGCGGACGCGCCGCGCGGGGCCGCCGGGCTTACTCCTCGATCAGCTGATCGATGGATTCGGAGGTGCCGATCCGGCCCGCTTCGGGCAGGAACGAGTATTTGTGGAAGATGCCGTAGCCGAAGGACGAGACATAATTGTCATAGGACTGCCAGCGATAGGCGAACAGGCCGTCCGGATACCAGAGCATGAAGCGGCTGGGATAGTTCAGCTCATATTCCTGCAGGGCAAAATGGGCGTCCTGCCGCGCGTCGCGGCTGTCGGCTTCCCACCACTGATTGTAGAGGGCGAGGCGCTCCGGCTCGGTTTCGAGCAGCTTCTTCATCTGCGCGCCCGAATAGAACTGCATGTACTGGTCCTGATCGGCCAGGCCATGCGGGGTGATTTCCGAGATCGAGAACTCGTAATTGCCATCGGTGGTCAGGCTGTTGAACGTGGCCTGATCGACCGCTTCAACATGGGTCCGGATGCCGATTTGGGCGAACTGCTCGACCATCACCTCGGCGGCACGCACATAGAGCGGCTGGTTGGTCGACACCACGATGCGCCAGTCGAACGGAGTGCCATCGGGCAGGTCGCGGAAACCGTCGCCGTCCGTGTCGCGGAAGCCGAGCGTATCGAGGCCGGTCATGGCCAGTTCGGTGTCATAGCCGACTTCGAGGCCCGGCTTGGTCCAGGTGCTGTCCAGATGCGGCCAGCCATGCTTGCCCGACTGGGCGCGGCCGAGCATGACGCGTTCGACCAGTTCGTCGGCATCGACCGCCACCGAGAGCGCATAGCGCAGGTCGCGATTGTTGAACACCGGATCGTTAAGGTTCATCTGCATCCAGGTGCCCCACAGGCTCGGCGCCTGGGCGATCTCGATGGCCGGATCGTTCCGCCACTGATCGACCATTTCCGGCGGCAGGGCGCGGGCGGCGGCGTCGATTTCACCGGACTTGAGCGCCGCGAAAATGGTCTGCGGGTCCTTGATCATTACCAGGGTCAATTCCTTGACCGTGGGCGCGCCACCCCAGAAGTCCTCATGGGCGACGAAGTGGTAATATTCGTCGGCCTTGTAATCCACCAGCTTGTAGGGGCCGGTGCCGATGACCGGCTCGGTCAGGGTGCGCGGGTCTTCCACGCCCTCCCACTGCTTTTTCTGCATGATCGGCAGTTCGGGCGCGGTGACGAGGTCGAAATTGGGCATTGGACGCGGGGCGGTGAAGCGCACGCGGGTTGGGCTGATCAACTCGATCTGCTCGATGCGCGGCACGTCCGAAACGTGGTGGGTCCAGCGGTTGGCCGGGCCGTTGAGATAGAGATTATAGGTGAAGACCACGTCCTCGGCGGTCATCTCGGTGCCGTCGTGCCACTTCACGCCCTGGCGGATTTCCGCTTCCCAGACGCGGGCGTCCTCGCTCACCTGCACCACTTCGGTGGCCAGCCACGAGCGGCCCTGGGACATATAGGGCGAGGGCTCGAGCAGCTTGTCCAGCGCCAGATACAGAACCCAGTCGTTCCAGGAATTGCCGATCGTATAGGTGGTGATGTTGGCGGCGGTGTTCCAGATGCCGATGCGCAGATGGTCGGCCGTCTTGGGGCCATCATTATTGATCGCGCTCAGAATGCCCGAAGCGGTGTGCGGGCTGCCATTGCCGGCGGCGGGATTGGCGTGCAGGGCGGCGTCATGCGCCATTGGGGATGCGACGAGGCACAGGGCGAGCGCGGAGGCACACGCTGCCCGAACGATCGTTCGATACATGTTGGTTGATCCAGTTATGGTTTGGGAACCAAGCGTTCCTAAAACATGACCTTTATGATCATGTTCATTGCCCGTCAACAAATATGACTCAAAGAATCAATTTAACGTGACGCAATGCCGCATCAGCAGCCCGTCTACCGAAAACTGGTCCGGTTTCGGGATAAAGACGCCAGCCAAAACAAGGTGCTACAGCGCAGGATGTTGCCCCCTCGCCCCTTTGGGGAGAGGGATGGGGTGAGGGGTGTTCGCGCATGGGTCTTGTGGCCTTGCTGCCTCAACTCACGCCACTGGAGGAATTTCCTGCCCGCCAAAAGCCCGCGTCCCCCCGGGACCGTCACCTCGGCCAGAGCCGGGGTGATGATCGAGAGCGAGGATGGTTCGGCTCAAACCGAGCCCCCCGCTTTCGCGGGGATGACAGCAAAAGTTTTGAGAAATCCTGGCAGACGTCCCAGATCCTGCCGGGCTTAACCCAATAGCCCGGCCTGCCCCACGAGATAGATGACGACCGCGAGGGCCAGCAAACCGGCGGCGGGCACCCAGGCAGGCAAGGGGCCGCGGGGCTTTTTCTGCGGCGGCTCGGGCTGTTTCTCCGGCCGCCGGAATTTTACGACATTGTCACTCATACCGCGCTTTCTAGCAGCGCCGTGACGCCCATGCCACCCGCCGTGCACACCGAAATCAAGGCGCGCTTATTGGCCTGGTTGGCGAGGAGCTTGGCAGTGAGCCCCAGAATGCGGGCGCCGGTGGCGGCAAAAGGGTGACCATAGGCCAGGCTCGAGCCCTTGACGTTGATCTTGGCCGGATCGATTTCACCCAACACGCCATCGCGCCCCAGCACATCCTTGCAATAGGCCGGGTCGTTCCACGCCTTGAGCGTGCACAAAACCTGCGCCGCGAACGCCTCGTGCAATTCGAAATAGTCGATATTGGCAAAGCCGATGCCCGCCCGGTCGAGCATTTCCGACACGGCGATGGTGGGTGCCATCAACAGGCCTTCGCCATGGGCGAAGTCATTGCCGGCGACGCGGCCCATGGTCAGAAAAGCCTGGATCGGCAGGCCACGCTCCCGGGCCCAGTCCTCGCTGGCCAGCAGCACGCCGGCGGCGCCATCGGTCAGCGGCGTCGAATTGCCCGCCGTCAGCGTCCCCTGGCCCGAACTCTTGTCGAACGATGGCTTGAGGCTGGCGAGCTTTTCCAGACTGGTATCGGCGCGCACATTGTTGTCGCGCACGAGGCCCGCGCATTGTACCAGCAGATCGTCGTGAAAGCCCTCGTCATAGGCCTTGGCGGCATTGCGGTGGCTGGCAAAGGCCAGTTCGTCCTGGCTTTTGCGCGAAATTCCCCATTCCTTGGCCATCAATTCGGCATGCTGGCCCATCGAAAGCCCGGTACGCGGCTCATTGACCGAAGGGGCCACCGGCGACAACTCACCGAACGAAAAGCCCTTGAAGGCCTTGAACTTCTCGCCGGCGGTCTTGGCCTGGTTGGTGGCGAGGAGCCGGTGCTGGAATTTGGGCCCGAAGACGATCGGGCTGTCGGAGACGCTGTCGGAGCCGGCGGCGATGCCGCTATCGATCTGCCCCGATGCGATCTTGCCCGCCAGCATCAGCGCCGCCTGCAGGCTGGTGCCGCAGGCGATCTGCATCGTGGTGCCGGGCGTGCGCGGCGATAATCCGGCGTCGAGCAGCGCCTCGCGGGCGATGTTGAAATCCCGGCTGTGATTGATCACCGCGCCGGCGACCACCTCATCGACCCTGGTCTCCCTCAGGCCATACTTATCCGCCAGGCCCGAGAGCGTCGTGGCCAGCATGGACAGATTGGTTTCGTCCGCATAGGCGCTATTGCCGCGGGCGAAGGGAATGCGAGCCGAGCCGATAATGGCAACGCGCTTGAGTTCGGTCATGTCGTTTCTCCCCCTTAAGCCCGGCCATCGGCGCGAGCGCGCATCGGACCTCCGGTGAAGGGCGCAAAGCCCGTGCCCATGATGACGCCGACATCGGCGAGGTCGGCATTGGCGACCACGCCCTCGCCCACCACGATCTCGGTCATATCGACCAGCGGCTTGACCAGTTCCTTGCCGAGCGCGGCGAGATCGGCATGCTCAGGCGTCTCCCCCTTGATCGCCTTGCCCTTCTCCCATTTGTAGAAGCCTTCGCCGCTCTTGCGCCCGAGCTTGCCGGCGGCGATCAGGCGGGCGAACTGGCTGGTCTCGGGCACGCCATGGCCCAGCTCGGTGGCGACGGATTTGCCGACATCGAGCCCCACCGTATCCATCAGCTCGATCGGGCCCATCGGCATGCCGAAGGCCACCGCCGCCGCATCGAGCAATTCCTTGCTTTCGCCGCGCTCGACCCGCTCCACCGCGCCCAGCATATAGGGCATCAGCACGCGATTGACGAGGAAACCGGGGGCGGACTTGACCACCACCGGTGACTTGCCGATGGCCAGGGCAAAGCTGGCGCCCTTGCCGATGGCTTCGGCGTCGTTGAAGCGCGAGCGGATGACTTCCACCAGCGGCAATTGCGCCACCGGGTTGAAGAAATGCAGGCCGATCAGCCGCCCCGGATCGTCCAGCGCCTCGGCGATGCGTTCGAGCTCGATGGACGAGGTATTGGTGGCCAGGATCGCCCCCGGCTTCAGCCGCCCCTCGACGCCCTTGAAGATCGATTGCTTGACCTCGAGCTTTTCCACCACCGCCTCGATGATCACATCGGCGCGGGCGACGCCATGGCCCTGCGGATCGGGAGTGAGGCGCAGCATGGCCGCATCGACCTCGCGCTTTTTCCGATAGCGCTTCTTGAACAGCGCCTTGGCCCGGTCGAGCGCCGGCTGGATACGGGCCATGTCGAGATCCTGGAGCGTGACGCTCATGCCACGATAGGCGCACCAGGCGGCGATATCGCCGCCCATGACGCCGGCGCCGATGACATGGACGCGGGAGAATTTCGCTCCCTTGATCCCCTGTTTCTTGAGCCCCTCGGAGAGGAAGAACACCCGCCTCAGATTGGTGGCGGTGGGCGAGCCCATCAGCGGCACGAAGGCGTCGATTTCGCCGCGGATCATCCCCTGCCAGTCATCGCCATGCTTTTCGAACAATTCGATCAGCGCATAGGGCGCCGGATAGTGCTGGCGCTTGGCCTTCTTGCCCACTTCGGCGCGCATCTTGTTGGCGACATAGTCGCGCAACAGCGGCTTGCCCATCATCGCCTTGCTCCAGGGCGCCGGGCTTGACTTGCGCTTGCCCAGCACCGCCTTGCGGCCCTCCCAGCGCAGCATGTCCTTGTGGCGCACGAGCTTGTCGACGAGGTTCATGCCCCGCGCCGCGCCGGCCCGCAGCATCTTGCCGGTCAGCATGATCTGCATCGCATCGACCGGCCCCGCCTGCCGTATCGAGCGCCCGGTGCCGCCGAAACCGGGAAAAATCCCCAGATTGACTTCCGGAAAGCCGATGCGGGTCTTTTCGTCATTGACGGCGATGCGATAATGGCAGGCCAGCGCCAGCTCGAGCCCCCCACCCAGACAGAAGCCGTGAATGCCGGCGACAAAGGGGATCTTGAGATTCTCGATGCGGGCGAACAGCGCATGGGTGCGCTTGAGCGCCTCGGGCAACACCGAAAAATCGCTCATCGCGTCGAACTCGGAAATATCGGCGCCGGCGATAAAGCCGCTCTCCTTGCCCGAGAGCAGCACCACGCCGACCAGTTCGCCCGAATGGCCCAGATCCTCGATGCGGGCCACCAGGGTTTCGAGCTCCATGATCGCTTCGCGGCTCAGCGTATTGACGGGTCCGGGCGAATGGATGGTGAGCCAGCCGATCTTTTCGATATCGGTGTGGAAGCTCCAGTTCCTGGTATCGGTTGCCTGTGGGGCGATCATGCTCACTCCTCGAAATTCCCGGCTTTGCGCCATTTGTCTTGCGCGGTGACATCATGGTCACCGCGCCGCCCTCGGGCAGCGGAAAGAACCCGCCCTATTCCGCGGCCGCCCTCGGCGTTTCCTTCAACACATCCTGTCCGAAATCATCCACCTTCACCACGCGTTCCGTCGCCTCGTCGGCGGCGCGCATGATGCCGGCCTCGTTGTCGTTGAGAACCCCGGCCGCCACCGCATCGGTGATGGCGTCGCGATCCAGCCGCCGCTCGATGACGCCCTTGCGCGCCGCCCTGACGAATTTGGCTTCGATCTCCTCGGCCTCGGTCACCTTGAGGAACGCATCTTCCAAAACGCCGGTGACGTCATTGGGATCGCTCGATACATAGACCCCGGTGGTCAGCCGGTCGCGGAAGGCGCCGGGCCGCAGCACGGCGCGCACGAAGCGATAATTCACCCGGTCCGAAGCGCGCTTGGCGTGACGGCCGAGCGGGAAGCACAGAATGCGCATGGCCCAGGCAAACACCGGATTGGGGAAATTGTCGAACACTTCGCCAAAGGTCTTTTCGATGGAAGCGACCCGGTCGCGCATGATGGCGTCCACCAGTTCGCGATCCTCGGCGATCTGCCCTTCCTCGTCGAACCGCTTGAGGGTGGCCGACATCAGGTAGAGATCGCCCAGCAGATCGGCCATGCGGCCCGAAATCTTCTGCTTGCGCTTCAGCGCCCCGCCCAGCACCACCGTGGTCCAGTCGGCGGTGAGTGCGAAGGCCTGCGAATAGCGGTGCAGGCGCCGATACCATTTGGCCATCGGCCCCTCATTGGGCGAGGAGGCGAAAGCGCCATTGGTGAGGCCGTGCAGGAAGCTGGCGACGATATTGCGCAGCATGAATTTGGTGTGGCCGCCAAAGGCGGCGTCGAAATCGTCGAGCCCGGCCCGTTTGTCCTTGTTCTGCGCCGCCTGCACTTCCCTGAGCAGATAGGGATGCGCCCGCAGCACGCCCTGGGCAAAGGTCATCAGCGTGCGGGTGAGGATATTGGCGCCCTCCACGGTGATCGCCACCGGCAGGGCCTGATAGGCGCCGAACAGATAATTGCCCGGACCGTCCTGAATGGCGCGGCCGCCATGGATGTCGAAGGCGTCGTCCATGCTGTCGCGCATGGCCTCGGTAGTGGTGTATTTGAGCAGCCCGGCAATGACGGCGGGGCGCTGGCCCTCATCGACCATCGAGGCGGTCAGCCGCCGCGCCGCCTCGAAACTATAGGCGCGCTTGACCATTTCCCCCAGCGGCTCGGCCACCCCCTCCATGATGCCGACGGGAATGCCGAACTGGCGGCGGACCCGGGCATAGGCCGAGGTGGCGCGCAGCGTCGCCTTGATCGAGGTGGAGCCGATGGCAGGCAGCGAGATGGCGCGCCCGGTCGACAGGCACTCCATCAGCATGCGCCAGCCCTGACCGGCATAATCGGTGCCCCCGATGAGGAAATCCATCGGAATGAAGACATCCTTGCCGCGCACCGGCCCGTTCATGAAGGCCTGGCGGGCGGGGTAATGGCGCCGGCCGATATCGAGGCCGGGGTGATCATGGGGCACCAGCGCCAGGGTAATGCCGATGGTCTCGCCCCGCCCCAGATGATTGTCGGGGTCCTTGAGGATGAAGGCGAGACCGACCAGCGTGGCGATCGGGGCGAGGGTGATATAGCGCTTGTCGAAGGAGAGGCGAACGCCCAGAACCTCCTCGCCATTCCACTGGCCCTTGGTCACGGTGCCATAGTCGCGCATGCCGCCCGCATCCGAACCCGAATGCACGCCGGTGAGCGCAAAGCAGGGCACGTCCTGGCCAATGGCGAGGCGATGGAGATATTTTTCCTTCTGCGCCGCCGTGCCGTATTTTTCTAGCAACTCGCCCGGCCCGAGCGAATTGGGCACCATGACGGTAATGCCGGCGGCCACCGAGCGGCTGGCGATCTTGGAGACGATCATCGACTGGGCCTGGGCCGAAAAACCGAGGCCACCATGCTCCTTGGCGATGAGCATGCCCAAAAAGCCCTTGTCCTTGAAGAACTGCCAGAGCTCGGGCGACAGGTCCGCCCGGTTATGGCGGATATCCCAGTCATCGATCATCTTGCAGGCGGTTTCGGTGGGGCCGTCGAGAAAATCCTGCTCTTCGGCGGTCAGCGTCAGCTTGCGAATGCCCGTCAGCTTGTCCCAGTCGGGACGGCCGGAGAACAATTCGGCGTCCCAGCCCACCGTGCCGGCGTCGAGCGCCTCCTGTTCGGTGCGGCTGACCTTGGGCAGGATGGATTTGACCGCGCCATAGACCGGGGTGGTCAGCACCGCCTTGCGCAGCGGCGCAAGGCTCAGCGCCAGGAACAGCACGCCCAGCGCCAGCAGCACCCAGCTGCCAAAGCCCAGACGATAGACCGCGCCGGCATCGATGAAATCGAGGCCCGACAACGCTCCGATGACCAGCGCGGCCAGGCCCCATTGCCAGAGCGGGCTCTCCCGCATCGCCAGAAAGGCGAAAACCACGACGAAAATCGCAAAAAGCACCAGCGTCACTGCACTGTCCTCCCCGGACGAGGCACTGCCCCATCTCTGGGCATCCTCGTCATGCCAAACCGACCGGCGCCCATCATTCCCCACGCCCGCCACCCCCACGGCTCGCATCCATATTAACGCGCAAAGCCGGGATTGTTGAAGGCAGTTTAGCGTACTTTACGTAAACGTCAACTAAACGCCCTATACGTCGTTCATCTCGGCGGCTCCGGTTTTTCCCGCTCACCCGCCCAAAAGAAACCCTGTGGCAAACCAAGGCTTTCCGCCTCGCGACCATGGGCAGTTGTTTGACGCTAACGTAAAGGCGTGGAATAGTTCTTACCAATGCTGGCGGCACCAATGCCCCATCCGGACCCAAAGGGCGGACCGGCAGGTCGAGGAAACGAGAACGCCGCCCGGCGCCGCCGGCGACAGGAGGAGGAAGGCCATGGACACCCCCAGCGCAGCCCCGGACCAGTTGCGCCCCTGGATTGCCAATTATCCCGAGGGGATCGAGTGGCAGACCGACATCGACCTGACCCCGGTGCATGAGCAGGTGCTGGCCGCCTGCGCCAAGAACCCCTCGGCCGTCGCCCTCGACTTTCTCGGCGGCACCACCAGTTTCGGCGATCTGGCCAAGCAGATCATCGCCTTCGCCGGCGCTCTGCAGAGCCGATATGGCGTCGGCAAGGGCACGCGCGTGGCGCTGATGCTGCCCAATACCCCCTTTTATCCGATCGCCTATTACGGGGTGCTGCGCGCCGGCGGCACAGTGGTCAATTGCAATCCGCTCTATACCGTGCCCGAGCTGAGCCACATCACCGCCAATGCCGGCGCCGATCTGATGGTCACGCTCGACCTGCAGCAGATTTTCGAAAAGGGCGAGGCGCTGCTCGAGGCCGGCCATGTCAAATCGCTGATCGTCTGCCACTTCCCCGACGCGCTGCCGGTGGCCAAGAAGGTTTTGTTCTCGCTGTTCAAGCGCAAGGATCTGGCGCGGCCCAGCCACTCCCCCCACGCCGCCAGCATCGTCCGCTTCAGCGAGCTGGTCGGCGCCAATTTGACCCCGCAGGCCGTGGTCATCGACACCCATAACGATATCGCGGTGCAGCAATATACCGGCGGCACCACCGGCATTCCCAAGGGGGCGTTGCTGACCCACGCCAATATCGCGGCCAATGTCAGCCAGATCGACAAATGGGGCTGCGGACTGTTCTATCCGCCCTCCAAGGTCGTGGCCGTCCTGCCCTTCTTCCACATCTTCGCCATGACGGTGTGCATGAACACCCCGCTCTCCAACGGCACCCCGGTGATGATGCTGCCGCGCTTCGAGCTCAAGGCCCTGCTCGATCTTCTGACCCGCACCCGCGCCAATGTGCTGCCGGCGGTGCCGACCCTGCTCAACGCCGTCGCCCGCGCCGACACCACCCGGGCCGAGCAACTGGCCTCGCTCGAAGTGGCCATTTCCGGCGGCGCGGCGCTGCCCGACGAGGTGCGCCATGCGTTCTCGAAGAAATCCAGGGCGCTTCTGGCCGAAGGCTATGGCCTCACCGAGGCCTCGCCCGTCGTCTGCTGCGCGGCGCTGCGCGTGCCCTCCAAGCCCATGTCGATCGGCCTGCCCCTGCCCGGCACCGATATCCGCTTCGTCGACGTCGATAGCGGCCGGCCGGTCGGGATCGGCGAAAATGGCGAATTGCAGGTCAAGGGTCCGCAGGTGATGACGGGCTATTATGAAAACCCCGAGGCCTCGCGCGACGCCTTCATGGATGGCTGGCTGCGCACCGGCGACGTTGGCCATATGGACGAGGACGGCTATGTCTTCCTCGTCGACCGCATCAAGGACCTCATCATCTGCTCGGGCTTCAACGTCTATCCGCGCGTCATCGAGGAAGCGCTGATGACCCACCCCGCCGTCGAGGAAACCAATGTCATCGGCGTGCCCGACGACTATCGCGGCGAAGCACCGGTGGCCTATGTGAAGCTGCAGGCGGGCCAGTCGGCCACCGAGGCCGAGCTCAAGACCTTCCTTTCGGACAAGCTCAACAAGATCGAAATGCCCAAGCAGATTATCTTCAAGGACGCCCTGCCCAAGACCCTGATCGGCAAATTGTCGAAAAAGGAACTGCGCGAGGAATATGCCCAGACGAAAGCGGCCGGGAAGTGAACGCCAACGACCCCGACAGCCCCGATCTCTATTCGATTGCCGACCTCGCGCGCGAGTTCGGCATTTCGACGCGGGCCATCCGTTTCTACGAATCCAAGGGGCTGATCGCCCCCGAGCGCCTGGGCGCGACGCGGGTTTTCCGCCGTCGCGACCGGGCCCGGCTGATCCTGATCCTGCGCGGCAAGCGCCTGGGCTTTTCCTTAAGAGAGATTTCCGACTATCTCGGGCTTTACGACGCCGACCGTAATCAGCAGGTCACCATGCTCGCCGAAAAGGTCGATGAACGGCTCAATTTGCTCGAACAGCAGCTCGCCGACCTGCAAACCACGATTGCCGAACTCAAGGAAATCCGCAAACTGGCGACCCAACGAGTCGCTAGTTAGAGTTGAAGCTCCATGCCCGAGCTGTTCGCCGCGCTGACCGATGGGTCCACCCATCCTCATCAATGGCCCGCCGCCATGCTGGTGTGCAGCCAGACCGAGGCGCGCCGCCACGGCGCCGAATGGGCCCCGAGCCACATCATCTCCATCTACGGGCCGCAGAGCCGCTGTCTCGGCGTGCCCGATTTCGACCCGGCCCGGCAATGTCACGCCCGCTTCGAGGACACGCTGGCGCCCACCGATCCCGGTGCGCCGACCCTGGCCGATATCGAGGCGATCATGGCTTTCGTCGATGGCCTGCCCCGGGACGCCCGCCTGCTCATCCACTGCCTCCAGGGCAGCACGCGCGGCGCCGCGGTCGCGCTGGGCATCCTGGCGCGCTATCTGCCCGCCGACAAAGCCGGGCAGACCCTGTTCCGCTCCTGCGCCAATGCCGCCCCCAACCCGTTCCTCGTCGCGCTCTGGGACAAGAAGCTCGGGCTCGAGGGCAAGCTGATCAAGGCCGGCCGCAAATTCCCCAGCGCCGGCCTGCGCCGCGCCGTGGCCTGAGCAAAAGCGCGGTATCAGCGCCCCGCGCCCTCACCCCTTCTTCAAAAAATCCGGCTTTTTCGGCTTCACCCAGCCCTTGGGCGGCTGGCGCACCGGCACATGCGTCCCCAGCCCCATCGCCCCCGGCGGCGGCTGCCCGACAATCGCCTCGTCGCCACTTTCGCCCTTGAGCCGCGCGATTTCGTTGCGCAGCGCCGCCGCCCTTTCGAAATCCATCGCCTCGGCGGCGTCCTGCATCTCTTTTCCCAGCGCCACCAGCCGGTCATGATTGCTGCGTGAGGACATTGCGCACTCCTGAAAACTCAGCCAACC
>JAHCJW010000092.1 GCA_026126125.1 Devosia sp. | reverse complement strand
GCAAACCGCCGCTCTAATTCTTTGTTTACGCATCGGATTATCCGAAAACCGTGAGTACACTTTTCGGTCCGATGCTTTAGAGACCAGCCGGCGCTTGTGCCGGCCACAGTGGTGGAGAAATTCGCATGACCGTTCGTTTCGGCCTGCTCGGTGCCGGGCGCATTGGCAAGGTTCACGCCAAGGCGGTGACGTCCAATCCCAAGGCGCGCCTCGTGGCCGTCGCCGATGCCTTTGCTCAGGCGGCGGATGATCTGGCGGGCCAGTATGGCGCCGAGGTCCGCAGCATCGAGGCGATCGAGACCGCGGCCGATATCGACGCTGTCGTCATCTGCACGCCCACCGATACCCATGCCGATCTCATCGAGCGCTTCGTCCGCGCCGGCAAGGCCGTCTTCTGCGAAAAGCCCATCGACCTTGATGTCGAGCGCGTCAAATCCTGCCTGAAAATCGTTGACGCCGAAGGCGGCACGCTCATGGTCGGCTTCAACCGCCGTTTCGATCCGCATTTCCAGGCGGTCAGGCAGGCCATCGATGAGGGCCAGATCGGTGATGTGGAAATGGTCACCATCGTCTCGCGTGATCCCGGCGCCCCGCCGGTCGATTATATCAAGCGCTCGGGCGGCATTTTCCGTGACATGACCATCCATGATTTCGACATGGCCCGTTTCCTCCTCGGCGAAGAGATCGAAACGGTCAGTGCCCAGGCCTCGGTTCTGGTCGACAAGGCCATCGGCGACGCCGGCGATTATGACAGCGTGTCGGTGATGCTCGCCACCGCCTCGGGCAAGCACGCCACCATCTCCAACTCCCGCCGCGCCACCTATGGCTACGATCAGCGCATCGAAGTTCATGGCTCAAAGGGTGCCGTCGCCGCCGAAAATCAACGCCCGGTTTCCATCGAGATCGCCAATGGTTCGGGCTATACCCGCCCGCCGCTGCACGACTTCTTCATGACCCGCTACACCGAGGCTTATGCTCGCGAAATCAGTAGCTTCATCGATTTTGTGGAATCAAAATCTCCGGCTTCGCCCAGCGGCGTCGATGGTCTCGTCGCGCTCGCTCTTGCCGATGCGGCGCTGAAATCCGTCAAGGAAGGCCGTGCCGTAAAAGTCAGCGAAATCACCGGCCCCCTCGCCGACCGATCCGTATTCCAGGGTCGATAGTCGACCAGGCACGATCTCCTCCCTAGCACTCGACCTCTCCCCCAGAACTCGCCCTTGAGGGGAGGGCTGGGGAGGGGGATTGTCTCGCGGATGTCACCCCAACGACGCCCCAGCCAAGAAAATCCAAAAATACAAAAAAGGCGGGAATGATCTCTCATTCCCGCCCCCGTAAAAATCACTCGGCCGGAGCCATGTCCTTGCCGGTGTAGACCTCCTCGACCCAATACTGGTCGCGGCGGTCGAAACCGTTGAACGGGGTCAGCGAGGCCTGGGTATAGGCGCCCATCAGGCCGAATTCGATCCAGTCGTCCTCATCGATATCGGCTGGCAGGGTGAAGACTTGCGGCAACACGTCGTAGCTGTCGCAGGTGGGGCCCCAGATGGTGAACTCGCTGAACTCGCCATTGTTGTCGTGCAGGCGCGGACCGCGCCACACGCGCACCGGCGGGGTGAAGTGCATGAACTTCACTTCCATCAGCGCGCCATAGGCGCCGTCATTGACATAGACCGACTGGCCGCCGCGCTGATGCTTGACGCGCAGCAGCAGCGAGGTCGAAGAGGTCACCAGCGCCCGGCCGGGCTCGATGATCAATTCGGGCTTGTTCTTGCCGAAATGCTCGCTGACCGCATTGCCGATGGTTTCGAAATAATGGTCCATCGGCGGCGCTTCGCTGGTCGGGTAGGGGGCCGGATAGCCGCCGCCGATATTGAGGCGCTTCAGCTCGATTCCCGCTTCCTCGACGATGCGCGCGGCTGCCGCGATATGCCGTTCATAGGCATAGGCGTCTTCGCACTGCGATCCGACATGGAAGCACAGGCTCGGCGTATAGCCCATCTTGTCGACGGCGGTGACGATTTCGGCCGCGCCCTGTTCCATCACGCCGAACTTGATGCCGAAATCATAGGATTTCAGCGCCTTGCCGGCCTTGAAGCGGGTCGTCACCTCGACGTCGCGGCTGGGCGACACCACCGAAGCGAGCTGGTCGAGCTGCTGGGGATGGTCGATGGTGAAGCTGCGGACCCCGAACTCCTCATAGGCGCGTTCGATCTCGCGCTTGTTCTTGATCGGGTTGTTATAGTGCATCACCGCGCCGGGGGCGTAGTCGCGCACCAGTTCCATTTCCCGGTTCGAGGCCACGTCGAAGGCCTTCAACCCCTCGGCGTGCAGCTGGGCGATGATGTGCGGCGACGGGTTGCACTTCACCGCATAGGTCAGCAGCCCGTCAAAGCCCTTCCTGAACACCTTGATGGCCCGATGAAACTCCTTCTGTGAAAACAGAAAGGACGGATAATCCGGCGCCTCGGCGGCAATCAGCGCGGAGGTATTGGCATAGACGGTTTTCGGCTCGTCGGTCATTGGACAACAGGCCTTTCGGGGCTGGAGGGGAAAAGAAAACCACGGCGTTGCATAACGCGGATCCCGATTTCCTGACCGGGGAACGCCGCATGAATTTCGCGCTGCATATAGGGCTGCGCGCCCCCTTGCGCAAACGTTTATTTGCCCCTGGAAACAACAATGTGCGCAGGCCATTTTCGGGACGGATTTTTCGAGCCTCCCCGGCGTCGCCGCTGGCCGGATTCCGCCTGCTCCTCGCCCCACCAGGCCTCCTTTTCGTGCCGGGTGCGAAGCGGTCGATACTCTGCTAGGTAAAGCATCATGTCCGATCTTTTCGCCGCCGACTCCTCCCAAACCGACAAGGCCCGCCCCCTGGCGGATCAGCTGCGTCCGCAAACTCTCGACGATGTGATCGGCCAGGAGCATCTGATCGGCCCCAATGGCACCTTGCGCCGCATGCTGGCTTCCGGCCGCCTCGGCTCGCTGATCCTGTGGGGACCGCCGGGCACGGGCAAGACCACCGTCGCCCGCCTCCTCGCGGACCAGATCGGCTATCGTTTCGAGCAGATCTCGGCCATCTTCTCGGGCGTCGCCGATCTCAAGAAGGTTTTTGAAAAGGCCCGCTTCGAGCGCCTCTCCGGCCATCGAACCCTGCTTTTCGTCGACGAGATCCACCGCTTCAATCGCGCGCAGCAGGATAGCTTCCTGCCGGTTATGGAAGACGGCACCGTGGTTCTGGTCGGCGCCACCACCGAGAACCCGTCCTTCGAACTCAACGCCGCTCTGCTTTCGCGCAGCCAGGTCCTGCGGTTCGAATCGCTGGGGCCGGCCGATCTCGAAAAACTGGTCGGGCGCGCCGAAACCCTGCTCGGCTCAACCCTGCCGCTGACCGAGGAGGCGCGCCAGACCCTGCTCGGGCTCGCCGATGGCGATGGCCGGGCGCTGCTCGGGCTGGTCGAGGAAATTTTGGCCTCCGTCTCCGCCAATGAGACGCTGGACGCTAACAGTCTGCTAACCATAGTGCAGCGCCGGGCGCCGATTTACGACAAGGCGCAGGACGGGCACTACAATTTGATTTCGGCGCTGCACAAGACCATTCGCGGCTCCGATCCGGACGCGGCGCTGTATTACTTCGCCCGCATGCTCGACGCCGGCGAAGACCCGCTTTTTCTGGCTAGACGCTTGATTCGTATGGCTTCCGAGGATGTGGGCCTTGCCGATCCCCAGGCCTTGCCCCTCGCCATCGCCGCCCGTGACGCCTATCAGATGCTCGGCTCTCCCGAGGGGGAGCTTTCCCTTGCGCAAGTGGTCGTCTATCTCGCCCTGGCGCCAAAATCCAACGCCGTCTATACCGCCTTCAAGCAGGCGATTTCCCTTGCGAAATCAACTGGATCGCCCATGCCGCCAATGGTCATTCTCAACGCGCCGACCAAGCTGATGAAGGGCGAAGGCTATGGCGAGGGCTATGTCTACGATCACGATACGCCGGAGGCTTTTTCGGGTCAGGAATATTTCCCCGAAAAGCTCGGCCGGCAAAGTTTCTATCACCCGGTCGAGCGCGGTTTCGAACGCGATCTGCGCAAGCGCATGGACTATTTCGCCCGCCTTCGCGCCGAAAAATCGCGCAAAGACGAATAGTTATCCCCGCGCCGCGACGACGCGATAGACTCGCCCTCGTGCTTGTCGAAGCCTGCCCCGAGCGTGCCGCCCAAAAAGTGACGACCGGTTTTGGGCAACTGAAAGCATGCGACGGGCGTTAGTTTCGGTCGTACCACGCCCCGGCCTGACCACTCGCCACGCCGTAGTCGAACAGCATGGCCAGCCAGGCGGGGGAGCCGAAGACGCTGCTGCTTTCGGGGAAGTCTGCCGGGATGGCGGTCATGCGGTAGCTGAGCCCGCCGGCCCGCGCCGAACTGGCGAGTTCGCTGAGATTGGCTCGACCCAGATATTTCAGCATGGTGGGTACGGCCCGGCCGAGCAGGCTCAAGCTGGAGATCTGCACCGTTTCGCGCGTCGGCTCGACGACGCCGTTGAAGATCACATAGAGCCGCGACGTGCCGTTCTTGCTGCGGGTTCCATAGCC
The DNA here is from genome assembly GCA_026126125.1 of Devosia sp. Classification (GTDB taxonomy): domain Bacteria; phylum Pseudomonadota; class Alphaproteobacteria; order Rhizobiales; family Devosiaceae; genus Devosia. The sequence goes on along the minus strand of JAHCJW010000092.1, from coordinate 8,790 downwards.
GCCCGGCATCAGCAAAACCTGCTGGGTCACACCGCCATCGACATGGAGTTCGTTGAACTGATGGCCCTGGGCGCTGACATCGACGAGGACGGGCGGAAATACTCCCGGTACGGCTGCGGAGGCAAGAATGATATTGTGCACCAATTGCAGTCGGTTGGGCAGGTTGGAGTTGGCAATGGCGCCGATATCCCAGACCACCGGGCGCTGCGCATCGAGATTGGTCGTGCCGATATAGAGCCGGCGCCCGTCGCGATGGGCCTTGCCGACGGCGTCGAGCACCTGCTGATCGACAACGTTGCGAATAGCCTCAAGAACCGGCGCATTGCTCATGATGGACGGCGCGCCCAGGACTGCCGAGATGAAGTCGGCGGCCGGGTTGGAGGCTTCGGTCAGCGAGGAGAACACGACCTTCAGCCGCTCGTCATATTGCGGGCCGAGAAAGGCCAGCGGGGCGATGATGGCGCCGACGCTGATGCCGGTAACCACTTCGAAATCGGGGCGCTGCCCGCTCCGCGACCAGCCCACCAGATATCCCGCGCCATAAGCGCCATTGATGCCGCCGCCCGACAGCGTCAGGAAATCGACCCGACCGTCGCTTCCGGGCTTGACCTTGGTATGGCCGGAGGCAAACTGCTCATCGTCGCCCCAATAGCGCAGGGTGACGCCCGCCTCTATAGTGCCTACATCGGCCAGCGCCGCAGGAACGATGGCGCGGCGCGGCGCCATGAACGAGCACGCGGACAGCGTGATCGTCAGCACGGCAATGACCGACAGTTTGAAGAGCTTATGCATGAGCCGACGAATCCAATTGCCGCGTTTCCAGAGGACCTTAGTGGTGCCGTGCTATGATGGCGCAAACAAATTGTCGCGCTTTATCGCGTTCTTTTTAACGGCTTCCTGACCATGCACGGTTTCCTGCTTGTCGGCGTCGGCGGTGCTATCGGCTCGATGGCGCGTTATGGTTTGGGGATGATCATCGGCCGGCTCTGGCCGGCGGGTTTTCCTTTGGCCACGCTTCTCATCAACATTCTGGGCTCGATCGGCATGGGCGTCTTTGTCGGCGTCATGGCGCGGCTGCTGCCTCCCGGTCAAGGTGAGCTGCGGCTGTTCGTTGCCGTCGGGCTTCTTGGTGGGTTCACCACCTTTTCGTCCTTTTCTCTCGATGCCATCGTGCTTCTCGAGCGAGGAGAACTGGCGAATGCGGCGCTCTATGTCGCGTTGTCGGTTGTGGTTTGCCTCGCCGGCCTATATCTCGGGCTTCTGATCAGCAGAGGCGGAGCGGCATGAGCGCTGTCCAACATAAAGAAGTCGGCGCGGACGAAGACGGGATGCGGCTGGACCGCTGGTTCGCCCGCCATTTTCCGCAACTGGGGTTTGGCCGGCTGCAAAAGCTGATTCGCAATGGCGAGGTTCGTGTCGACAAGGCCCGAGCCCTGACCAGCACGCGGCTTGTGCCCGGCCAGACCATCCGCATCCCCCCGATCGATGACCCCGGCACGGTCAAGCCGTTCCGCGTCAACGAGGAGGACGCTCGGTTCCTGCGGGACATCATCCTTTACGAGGATGACGACGTCATCGTCTTCAACAAGCCCCATGGCCTGGCCGTGCAGGGCGGCAGCGGCACCACGCGCCACCTCGACGGCATGCTGAAAAGCCTGCCCAACAAGCAGGGCGAAGCCCCGCGTCTGGTGCATCGGCTTGACCGCGACACCTCGGGCTGCCTGATCGTCGCCAAGACCGCGGCGGCGGCGACCCATTTCGGTTCGGTGTTCCGCTCGCGCTCGGCGCGCAAGATCTATTGGGCCATCGTCGCCGGCAATCCCACCCCCCGTCAGGGTGAAATCTCGTGCTTTCTCGCCAAACAGGTAACGACCGATGGCGAGCAGATGGTGGTGGTGCGCAATGGTACGCCGGGCGCTCAGCATTCTTCGAGCTATTACTCGACCACGGACACGGCCAGCCGGCGCTTTGCCTGGGTGACGCTGAAGCCCGTGACCGGCCGAACCCACCAATTGCGCGTGCACATGGCGCAGTTGGGCACGCCGATCATTGGCGACCCGCGCTATTTCAACATCGAAAACTGGCAGGCGGCGCCGGGCCTGGGCGAGGGATTGCACCTGCATGCCCGCCGGCTTGCCCTGCCGCTGCGCAATGGTAAGCGGCTCGATGTTTCCGCGCCCTTGCCGCCGCATATGCGCCAGAGTTTTGATGCGCTGGGCTTCGACGCCGAGCGTTATGATGTCCAGAACACCGATCCCGAGGACAATTCGTGAAGCTGGTCATGTTCGACATGGACGGGACGCTGATCGACACCGAGGCGCTGATTTCGGAGCATATGGCGACGACCTTCGTCGCGGCGGGGCTGCCGCCGCCGAGCCAGGCCCAGTCGCGTCGCGTCATCGGCCTGTCGCTGCCCGCCGCCATGGCGCGGCTGCTCGGCTCCGACGATGTCGAACTGGCCAACAGGCTTGCCGAGGATTATCGCGCCCACTACCGGACCTCGCTGATTTCCGCCGAGGGACGGGAAGGGCTTTTTCCCGGTGCGCGCGAGGCTTTGGACGAGCTAAAGGCCCGCGCCGACACGCTTTTGGGCATTGCGACAGGCAAGGGGCTGAATGGTGTGCATCGGCTGACGGCGCTCCATGGCATCGCTGGGCATTTCGTGACCTTGCAGACGCCGGACCACAATCCCTCCAAACCCCATCCGGGGATGATGCTGCGGGCGATGGCGGAGACCGGCGCGGACGCGCGGGACACCGTGATTATCGGCGACACCACGTTCGATATGGAAATGGGCAAATCGGCCGGTGCAAAAGCTGTTGGCGTTACATGGGGTTATCATCATGCTGACGAATTGCTTGCGGCCGGAGCGGATATTCTGGTCGAAAATTATGCCGCTCTGCCCGCGGCGATCGATGCCCTGCTGGAGGCCTGACGATGCGCGATCAGCTTGAAGATGCCCACAGGCATATGGATGACGGCTATGGCCGGGCGCAGCACCTCAACAAGGTCGAATTGCCCAAGCGCTTCTACAAAAGCGTCGATGTCGCCCGCGTCGAGGACGGCTATGCGGTGACGCTGGATGGACGCACCGTGCTGACGCCGGGGCACAAAATTCCCGTTATAGTTCCGGCACTTAGCGTTGCCCAGGCCATGGCTGGCGAGTGGGCGGCCCAGGGCGAATTCATCGATCCGGCGACCATGCCGATGGTGCGGCTGATCAATTCGGCGATCGAGAGCGGCGAGACGATGGCGCCGGCGTTCCGGGCTGAAATCGGCAAGTTCGTCGCTGGTGATCTCTTGCTCTATCGGGCCGATGCGCCGCAGGAACTGGTGGCTGAGCAGGAACGCGAATGGGACGCGGCACTGGTGGCGCTGGCGCGGAAATTCGACATCGCCTTCCAGCCCACCATCGGCATCATCCATCAGCCGCAGCCGGAGCACACACTCGGTCGATTGGACGAAGCGCTGGAAAATCAAGGGCTTCTGGCGCTGACCGCCCTGGTGTCGATCACCGGATTGACCGGCTCGGGGCTGCTCGCCATCGGCCTCCTCCACGGCCTGTTCTCGCCCGATCAGGTGTGGCAGGCAGCCCATGTCGATGAGGATCACCAGATCCGCCTGTGGGGCGAAGACGAGGAAGCGAGCGAGCGGCGCGCGAAGCGGCGCGTCGAATTCGACATCGCCGTTTCTGTGGTCGAGGCGCTGCGTTAGGCGCCGCTTTGGTTAGCGCACTGTTCCCCTTTGGCGGGGCTAATCGTGCAAAGCGCGAATCCAGTCGGCGGTAGCGGGTGAAATCTCCCCAAGGGGCGAAAGAACGAAGTCGCGTTCATGCGCATGCGGATGCGGCAGGGTCAGCCGGCCAGTCTGCATCTCGATCCGCTCATAGGCGATGATGTCGATATCGATGAGGCGGGGGCCCCAGACCTCGTGGCGGACGCGGCCCATGTCGCGCTCGATGTCGAGACAGACATGCAGCAGATCGACCGGCGACAACGCGGTCTCGACTTCGGCGGCCATATTGGCAAAGTCGGGCTGATCGGTCTTGCCCCAGGGGGCAGTGCGAATGACCGAAGACTGACGCGTGACGGCAATATGCGGGTGCGCGCCGAGGCGGGCGATAGCGTCGGCGAGCTGCGCCGGGGGATCGCCGATATTGGCGCCAAGACTGAGCCAGGCTTTTGCCATTATTGCGGCCTTACGCGGTGGAGTTCGATCGCCGCTTCGCCGCGCACCATGGCGATCGGCGCCTCCGGCTTGCGGATGCGGATGACGATCCACTCGATTTCGGCGAAGGCTTCGAACAGAGCGGTGACGATGTTTTGCGCCAAAGCCTCGATCAGCTTGGTGCGCTTGCCCTCGAAACCGGCTTTCACCACATCGTAGATATCGGCATAGGACACGGTGTGGCCAATGGCGTCGGTATTGCCGGGAGCGCTGAGATCGACGCCGCATTCGAGATCGATGAAGAAGCGCTGGCCGAGCTTTTTTTCTTCCTCGAACAGGCCATGATAGCCGTAAAAGCCAAGATCCCTGAGGATGATGCGGTCGCCGGAAAAGGGTGCGGTCATGAGTCTAGCCCTGTGAATCGGGCGGACCATACAGCGTGGCCTCGGCGACGCGAAGCGCATCGCGGTTCGGCCACACGTCATGAACGCGAAAAATATGGCCGCCACGTTCATAGCCCAACGTCGTCGTCGCCACGGTACCCGGCAGACGCTCTTCGGGCTGATTGTCCAGAATCTTGCCGATCATCGACTTTCGCGAGGTGCCGACCAGCAGGCCCAGATCGGGAAAATGGATTCCAAGATCAGCGAGTTGGCGCAAGATCCAGTAGTTCTGCTTAAGGGTTTTGCCGAAGCCGAAGCCGGGGTCGAGAATGATCCGGCCCCGAACGAGGCCAGCCGCTTCGGCGAGCGCGATGGTTTTCTGGAAATAGGCCACCATGGCGGGCAGGGGCTCGGTCGCGGCCGTCCAGTCCCGCTCCCAATGCATGGCGATGACGGGCGCATCGTAAAGAGCGGCGACCTGCGCCATTTCCGGCGCGCCCTGCAAGCCATGCACATCGTTGATGATGTCGGCTCCGGCCTGAATGGCCTGGTCGGCGACGAGGGGCTTATAGGTGTCGATGGAAATGGGGGTGTCGATGCCGGCGGTGCGCAGGGCCTGGATAACCGGAATGACGCGGTCGAGTTCCTGCTGCACGCCGACGGGTTCCGCGCCCGGCCGGGTGCTTTCGCCGCCGATGTCGATGATGTCGGCGCCCTCCGCCAGCAGAGCCTCTGCATGAGCGAGGGCGGCGGCGGTGGTGTCATGCTGCCCGCCATCGGAAAAACTGTCGGGGGTGACATTGAGTATGCCCATGACCAAGGCGCGCTGCCCGAGGACGAGCGGCGGGCGGTGGGCGAGGGGAATGGTGTGGGTGCTGTGCATGGCTGGCCCTCCGGGCGGATGGGCTTGGCATAGCGGGCGGGAGCGGAAAAGGCGAGGGGGAGGGGTAGTTTGAATTTCTGGCGCTTGGGAACGGCGTTGCCCGATCCACCGCTTGTCACCTCGGCCTGCCGTGTAAGGGGGCGGGCGTTCCCGCCGGGAAACCTTCACCCCTCACCCCATCCCTCTCCCCTGAAGGGGCGAGGGGGCGATGAAGCCGACCATTCCGCTAAAGCGTGTCGCGTTTCTTTCAGATTCGCGCCCTGCGTCTCGGCTCTTGATTTGCGCCTGTCTTTTTCCCGAAACCGGTTCCCATTTTCAGAAGACAGGCTCTAGTGAGTCGCCGGCTCGGCGAACAGGTCGTATTCGTCGTTGTCGGTGACGGTGACGGTGACGATGTCGCCGATCTTGATATTGGTGGCGTTGTCGACGATGACCTGGCCGTCGATTTCCGGCGCATCCCATTTGGAGCGGGCGATGGCGCGGTTGGCTTCGGGCTGCACGTCATCGACGATGACCTCGATGGTGCGGCCGACCTTCTTGGCGAGCTGGTGATAGGAGACGTTTTGCGCCACTTCCATCAACTGGGCGAAGCGCTCGTCCATCACCTCGTCGGGAACGATGCCGGCCAACTCATTGGCCGGGGCGCCGGTGACGGGCTCGTATTTGAAGCAGCCGGCGCGGTCGATCTCGGCTTCTTCGAGCCAATCGAGCAGGAACTCGAAATCCTCTTCCGTCTCGCCGGGATAGCCGACGATGAAATTGGAGCGGATGGTGAGGTCCGGGCAGATGTCACGCCACTTCTTGATCCGGTCCAGCGTCTTTTCCTGATTGGCCGGGCGGCGCATGGACTTGAGAACATTGGGCGAGGCGTGCTGGAAGGGAATGTCGAGATAGGGCAGCACCAGGCCTTCAGCCATCAGCTCGATTACCTGATCGACATGGGGATAGGGATAGACATAGTGCAGGCGCACCCAGGCGCCCAGATCGCCCAGTTCCTTGGCCAGATCGTAAAACTTCGCCTTGACCTCGCGGCCGCGATATTTCGAGCTGGCATATTTGATATCGACGCCATAGGCGCTGGTGTCCTGCGAGATGACCAGCAATTCCTTGACGCCCGAGCGGATCAGCCCCTCGGCCTCGCCCAGAATGCCGGCGGCCGGACGCGAGACCAGATCGCCGCGAATCTGGGGGATGATGCAGAAGGAGCAGCGATTGTTGCAGCCTTCGGAAATCTTGAGATAGGCGTAGTGGCGTGGCGTCAGCTTCAGCCCGCTTTCGGGCACCAGGTCGACGAATTTGTTCGGCACCGGCGGCAGGTGATCATGCACGGCCGAAACCACATCCTCATATTGATGCGGGCCGGTGATGGCCAGCACGCTGGGGTGGGTCTCACGGATCAGGCCTTCCTCGACACCCAGACAGCCGGTAACGATGACCTTGCCGTTCTCGTTGAGGGCTTCGCCGATGGCCTCGAGGCTCTCCTGCTTGGCGCTGTCGAGAAAGCCGCAGGTGTTCACCAGCACGATATCGGCGCCGGCATAGTCGCGGCTGAACGAATAGCCCTGCGCGCGCAGCGTGGTCATGATCCGCTCGCTGTCTACAAGGGCCTTGGGGCAACCAAGGCTGACAAGGCCGATTTTGGGCGCCTGAGTCATGCGCGTTCACAGGTCCGAATTGGGAGAAGATGGCGCGTCATACAGCAAATGACCCCGGTTACGCAATGTGACCGTCCATCTATCTGGGAGGGGCAGGCCTGACCTGGGCGCTGGACACGCGATCTTGAAGTGACGCGGCGGTGAACAGTGCGTCCGCTATCGGTCGGATATTGGCGCCGATCGGAATGGGGTAGGCGTCTCGACCTCATCCGCGCCATGGTGGCGCTTGATGGTGGAACTGTCCAATCCTGGCGTTCATCGACGTTAAAGCCGAGCCCTTTTTCGCGAACGCCCCAACCGGAGCACCTTCATGAACGACCGTCTCTCCGCCTACGCGCCGCAGGCCCTGGCCGTGCTGCGCATCGTCGCCGCCTTGCTGTTCATCGCCCACGGCACGCAAAAACTGTTCAATTTTCCCGTCGAATTCCCCATGGGCCTCGAAGGGCTGATGCTGGCGGCCGGCGTTATCGAGCTGGTGGCGGGCATCCTGATCCTCGTCGGTTTCTTCACCCGCCCCGCCGCCTTCATCGCCTCGGGCACCATGGCCTTCGCCTATTGGCTCGGTCACGCGCCGTTCAGCCCCTGGCCGGTGGCCAATCAGGGCGACGCCGCCATCCTGTTCTGCTTCGTGTTTCTCTATCTGGTCTTTGCCGGCCCGGGCGCCTGGAGCGTCAATCGCAAGTAAGGGAATTACGCACCAGCCCCTTCCCTGGACTTCCCTTTCGAGGGAGCAGGGAGGGGATGACGGCGTTTTCTCGGGCATGCAAAGCTTGGCGAGGGGCCAAAAACCTCAGGTCACCGATTTGGGCGGTGGGGTGCGCTTGGCGGTGCGGCGGGGCTTGAAAGGTTCGCCGGGCGTTGCCGATGGCTCGCGAGCCCCAGGCGGCACATGCGGCGCCGGCTCGGTTGCCGGGGTGAAATATTCGTCGGCCTCGGCATAGTCGGTTTCCTCGCCCTGTTCGGCGAGATCGCGAATGGCGTCGCGCACTTCATCGAGCAGGGAGGCGGAAAATCGCGTGCGATTGACCGTCTCGCCGGCATTTTCATGCGCCTTGAACCAGACCAGCAGCGCTTCGCAGCCAATGCGCAGTGCCACGAAGGCGAACAGGCCGAAAACGGCGATCTCCAACAGGCCCCAGAGACCATTGCCGAAGCCGGTGCCGAAGCGGAAGAAGAAATGGCTGACGGCCCAGAGCAGGATGCCGGCCAGCCCCAGCGCATAGAGAATCGGTACCAGCTTGGGCGACAGGATGGCGTCGAGCCGGAACAATGTCTGGCGGGTGAAGAGGCGTTTCAGATCGTCCAGTGTCATTGCGGGCTCCTCGATTCGAGCGTGACTGCGAAGATGATCGGCTCAGGCCGATGTGACAAGCGGGGCGGCGTCCGCGGTGGGGCCGAAAATCGCCTCGAAGCGCGCGCGCAGCGCCGAATCGACTTCGGGCAAAGCGATGATCTGCCCCAGATCCTCGAAACTGGTGACGCCCTGATCGGTGATGCCGCACGGCACGATGCCGTCATAATGGCTGAGATCGGGCGCGATATTGAGCGAAATGCCGTGAAAGGTCACCCATTTGCGCACCCGCACGCCGATAGCGGCGATCTTGTCCTCGCGCCCCGGGCCCTTTTCCGGCCGCCGCACCCAGACCCCGACGCGGCCCTCGCGGCGTTCGCCCAAGATGTTGTGGGCGGCGAGCGTATCGAT
>JAHCJW010000091.1 GCA_026126125.1 Devosia sp. | reverse complement strand
GCGACCGGCATCAGCAGCACTACCCAAAAACCCGGACCGAGAGGCGTTCTCGCCCAGAACGCTCCGGTAGGGGTCAGCGGTGCGTCGCTGCGGCGGTCAAGCCAGACCGCGCCGACCAGCGCCAGCGCGGCAATGCCTGCCGTCAGCAGCGCCAATGGGAGCGGCAGCAGCGAGGCGACGGCGATGAGCAGGATGCCGCCGCCGATGGCCAGCAGTCGCAGGCCAGGAAACCCCGATTTGACGGCGCCGGCGGCCTTGGCCGGCACGACCAGCGCCACCATGATACAAAAGATCAGCACCAGCGGCACGTTGACGAAGAACGCAGCGCGCCAGGAGACGAATTCGGTCAGCGCTCCGGCTCCGGCAGGGCCGCCAAAACCGGCAATAGCCCAGATCACCGCCTGCATGCCGAACACTTTTGGCACCAGCCGATTGGGAAAAAGTTCCGGAATCAGCGCAAAGCACAGCGCCGCCACCACACCCTCGCCCAGCCCTTGAATGGCGCGGCCGACCAGGACCTGGTTCATGCTGCCCGCCGTGGCCGCCACGATCGAGCCGAGCAGAAAAACCCCCGCCATGCTCAACAGAGCCCATCGTGAGCCCAGCCTTTGCTTGACCAGAACCGCGCCGGCCCCGCCGATGATGGCGAAGACCAGGAACAGCGTCGTGGCCCAGGAAATCAGTTCGACGCCGTTGAGTTCGTTTACCGCCGTCGGCAGCGCTGTGGAGGAGAGGAAGGTGTTGAAAGCGAAAAGCGCCACGCCCAGACACAGGATGACGGTGGCGGCCAGATATTGCGGCCCAAAAATCTCCGCCCACCGTCCTTCGACACGATCCGACATCCGTCTCTCTCTTAATTTATCAAGAATGGTCTTGGTAAATTTACCGGCAGTAAAAGGCAACTCACATTTTGCCCGATTGTAGCGGGATGACACGGCCTCCGCTCGCGCTTAGGCTACCCCTCGGGATCGCTAGGGGAGAAGGCAATGTCGACCATCACACAGGACATGGCTTCGCACTATTCCGACAGCAGCAAATTGGCGGCGCGAGCCCGGTTGGCCGGTGGCTTTGGCCAGGCGGAAACACCATGGTTCACCTGGGTCGCCCGCCATCTCGATCTTTCGCCCGGCGACGCCATTCTCGACGTGGGCTGCGGTCCCGCCTGGTTCTGGCCCGAGGCCTCGCGCGTTTTGCCGGCGGGCTTGTCCCTGACGCTCCTCGATCAGTCCCAGGGCATGATCGATGAAGCGCTCGAGCGGTGCCGCGATTTTCCCATCACGCTCAGCGGCGTGAAGGCGGATGCCACGGCGCTGCCTTTCCCCGATGCGAGCTTTAACGCCGTGATCGCCTTGCATATGCTCTATCACGTCGATGACCTGAAAAAAGCCATCGAGGAGTTCCATCGCGTGCTCAGGCCGGGCGGCATGCTATTGGTGACCACCAATGGCACCGACAACATGCAGGAGCTTTATCGGCTGACCACCGTTTTCGGCAGCAAACCAATCGATCCGGCAGCGGCCGCCTTTGGCTTCGAGCGAGCAGAAGACCTGATGAGGGAGCGCTTTGGCAATGCCGAACTGGTCGTTCATCCGCAGACCATGCGCGTCACCGACCCCGAAGTGGTCTATCTCGCGCTCACCTCCTACCCTCCGGGTGAAACCGCGCCCCCCGAGCAGCAAGCCGCGTTCAGGAGGGCTATCGATGCGGCCTTCGCCCAAAACGATGGCGCGCTCGATGTAACCAAGCAGGTCGGGGCCATTCCCAGCCGTAAACTGGGTTAAGCCCCAAGGGCCCGGGCCCAACAAGCATGTCCCAACGGTCGTGAGGTCGCCCTGGCCACCGAATGCCACCCCGGCGTCAAGCCCGGGATGACAGCCCGCGAGTGAGATGAACCTGAGCGATCAGTCCAAAGTAAACAATCACCCTCAAAGGTAAGGCTACTCTATCGCCCCAGTTTACGAGCCACTTCCAGCGCAAAATAGGTCAAAATCCCATTGGCCCCGGCACGCTTGAAAGCCCATAGGCTTTCCAACACAGCCGCATCGCGGTTGATCGCCCCGGCGGCGCCGGCCATTTCGATCATCGCGTATTCCCCGCTCACCTGGTAGGCGTAGATGGGAACGTTGAAAGCGTCCTTGGCCCGACGAACAATGTCGAGATAGGGCAGGCCGGGCTTGACCATGATGCTGTCGGCGCCCTCGGCGATGTCCTGTTCGATTTCGCGCAACGCTTCGTCCGAATTGGCATAATCCATCTGATAGGTGCGCTTGTCGCCCTTGAGGCGGCTGCCCGAGCCCACGGCCTCGCGGAACGGTCCGTAAAAGCACGAGGCATATTTGGCGGCATAGGACATGATCTGCACCTGCTCGAACCCCTCCGCATCGAGCGCGGCGCGAATGGCGGCGACGCGTCCGTCCATCATGTCGGACGGAGCGATGATGTCGGCGCCGGCCCGCGCCTGCACCAGTGCCGATTTGACCATGGCGGCGACGGTTTCGTCGTTGAGGATTTCCCCATCCCGCACCAGCCCGTCCTGGCCGTCGCTCGAATATTCGTCCAGCGCTACGTCGGCGATGAGGCCGATCTCGGGCACGGCGCTTTTGATGGCGCTGAGGGCGCGGCACATCAGATTGTCGGGATTATAGGCTTCCGCTCCGTCTTCGGCGCGCAGATGGTCCGGCGTATTGGGAAAGATCGCCAGCGCCGGAATGCCAGCGTCTCGCGCGGCCTTGGCAGCCTCCACCATCAGGTCGATGGAAAGGCGCTCGACCCCCGGCATGGCCTTGACCTGGGTTTTTTCGTTTTGCCCCTCGATGACGAAAAGCGGCCAGATCAGGTCGCGCGGCAGCAATTGCGTTTCGCGCACCATGTCGCGGCTCCAGGCCGTCCGTCGCGTCCGGCGGAGCCGGTGGCCGGAGAGAAAGGACATGTCGTGTTTTGGCCAGGTCGGGGTCATGGCAATGCTCCACAGTGTTGTGGTGTTCCTAACAGCGCCGGCGCTTCGCTCCAAGCCGCCGCTTGTCGCAGGCCCGCCCAGCGGCTAGTAAGGCGTCATGCTGTTCAAGGCGCCGCAACTCGGCCTCTATATTCGGATCGTCGCCATATTGAGCCTGCTTCTCGGGCTCAACGATGCCGGGCGCCTGCTTGGCGTCAATCTGGGCGCGATCAGCCCCGTGGCCGTCATGGGCCAGTCGGCCTTCATCTATCTGGCGATTTTCTCGCTGGCGCGGCTTTTTGCCGGGGTCGGGCTGTGGATCAAGGCCAGTTGGGGGGCCGTGCTGCTCATCGGCGCCACCGCCACCGAATTGGGTCTTTATATCGCCGGCAGCCCCGATATCCGCATGACTGCATTCAGCTTCGCGGTGCGTGTGGTGCTGCTGGTCGCGATTCTGATGATCTTCGGCCTCAGCATTCGTCTTAATCGCGCTCAGGCTGCCGATTGAGTTCGGTTCAAATCGCGGCTTTCGGCGTAACCATTTTTCCCCGTGCCGGGCTTTGGTGGGTAGAGCCCTTTCAGTCCGGCGCCTTCACCCCTCGAGGCGAACAGGCGGTCCCGCGCACGATCCGACACCAGGAGCGCCCTGTTTCCGCCTGCCGCCTTTTGCGCAAGCCATCTCAATGAGGCCCCATTCCCAGGGTCTTTCCACCATCTGATAGGCGACAGGCAAGTGCCCAAAAGGGTCTTTACACCCTCGTAAGGTTACAATTTTATCAATCGGTGTAACGATCCATAAAGCCAAATTCTCATTGCTTTCCAGTAAGATGGCATTAAGCGTGCTCTTTAGGTGGATCTTAGTTCGGGCGTCGTAGTTTGGCCTCATGAGATGCGAAAAATCGCACGCAGAAAAACAGTGAGGCAAAAATGGCAATCAAGTCGAATACCGCAGAGGCAATCCTTCCTGAACGTGGCGAAGGTCTGAAGCCGCTCTATCTCGAAGCCGTCTCCCGCGTGGAACGTCTCCATCGTCGCCTGCTCGACCTGATCAAGGACGAGTTCGACCGCATGGGCTGGGACGACATCAACCCGGTGCAGGCGCTGCTGATGTTCAACATCGGGGACAGCGAATTGACCGCCGGCGAACTGCGCTCGCGGGGCTATTATCTCGGCTCGAATGTCTCCTACAATCTCAAGAAGCTCGTCGAAACCGGCTATATCTTCCAGGAGCGTTCGCGCACCGATCGTCGCTCCGTCCGTATCCGCTTGACGCCCAAGGGCGAGGAAGTGGCCGAAGTGATCGATGAACTCTACGATCGTCACCTCAAGTCCATCGACAAGGTCGGTGGCCTGGGCGACGAGGAATTCGACAATCTGAACAAGGCGCTGGCCCGTCTCGAGCGCTTCTGGGTCGACCAGATCCTCTATAAGCTCTGATTGCCCGCCGGGCAGCCGGACGACATTGTCGGGTAGGGGTGGGGCGTGTTGCCTCCGCGCCACACTTGCACGCGAACGCCGGCCTTGGGCCGGCGTTTCTTATTTGCGCCGCAAAGCAGGCGCAGCGGACTTACCGGGTGTAAACCATTTCCTGAATAATGAAGACTTCGCACCATGGTTCACAAGGCGTTGAGTCCCGTTGTGAGGCCGGGCTGGCAATGCTAATCGCGCCATGGGTTGATGGGTGTTCTGCTGGGTGATTCAATGCGGCTAAATCGACGTTCTCTTCTCCGTTCCCTTGCCGTCGCCGGAGCAGGCATTGCCATGCCGTCTGTCGTGCGGGCACAGGAAGAAAGCATTTGGGACATGTTCGCGCGCAATCGCGTGCTGCGCGATGCCGATCAGGGCGGAAACACCGCCGCCGCCCAGGCCCTGATTTCAACCAATGAGCCGATCCTCAGCTACGATACCGTCTACAATCTGCAACTGGCCATTTCGCAGTATGAGCCCTTTGTAGCCGCTGGCGGCTGGGAAGAAACCCCGCAGGAAGTCTATGGGCTCAACCTGGCCAAATCGACCCGCCATGTCGTCCAGCTCAAGCGTCGCCTGATTTCGTCCGGCGATATGCCGCTGGTCGACAATGTCAGCGAGGTTTTCGACGCCGAAACCGACCGGGGCGTGCGCGCCTTCCAGGCCCGCCACGGCCTTGTCGTCAATGGGCAGGTCGATGAAGCCACCTGGTATGCGCTGTCGGTTCCTGCCTCGACGCGCCTCCAGCAGCTTTATCTGAACTTTACCCGCGTCCAGAGCATGGCCGCCAAGCTCAATCCGCGCTATGTGGTCGTCAATATTCCCGCCGCCACCATCGAGGCCGTCAATGACGGCATGGTCGAGCAGCGCCACACGGCGGTGGTCGGTCGCGTCGATCGCGCCACCCCGATCATGGCGAGCAATATCCACCAGATCAATTTTAATCCCTATTGGCATGTTCCCAAGTCGCTGGTGCGCCAGGACCTGACGAAATACATGCAGCAAAATCCAAATTATCTGGCCGAGCAGAACATCTTTATTTATGATGGTTCGGGCAACAAAATCGATCCGCAGACGATCAACTGGGCCAGCATCACCGATGCGCAGGTGAACTATATGTATCGCCAGGAGCCCGGCGCGGCCAACTCCATGGGCCACTGCAAGATCAATTTCTACAATCCCTATGACTGCTATCTGCATGACACGCCGAGCAAGGTGCTGTTCGGCGAGAACGCCCGCTTCCATTCATCGGGCTGTGTGCGCGTCGAAGGCGTCAATCAGCTGGTCAACTGGCTCCTGCGCGATAATGGCGACTGGGATCAGAACAAGGTCGACGGCACTTTCGACTCGCTGCAGCGCGTCGATGTGGAAGTGAAGGCCAAAGTGCCGATCCACACCACCTACATCACGGCCTGGGCCAATCGTCAGGGCACGGTCAGCTTCCGCGACGACGTCTATAAATTCGACGAGCAGGGCAAGGTTTCCTTTAGCTGACCTGCAGATGCGGCGCCCTCCCTTCGGAGGGCGTTTTCGCCTGTGCAGCTGGAAGAATTTTGCTATAGCATGTCTCCCGAAAGTGGCCCCGGTTTCGGGACAAAGACATGCGGCAAAACAAAGGGCTAAAGCGCAGGGAGCGAATCTGAAAGATCGCGGCGCGCTTTAAGGTCGGGTGTCAGGAGGGGAGATGGCAACCGGGTTTCTGTTCGAATTTGTACAGATGGGCCAGGTCATGCGCGTCGCCGCCATAGATGAGGTGACGGGTACGGAAGTCGTCGTCATCACTCCGCTCAATGCCACCCGCCTGCAGATGCAACGCGTCGCGGCGGCCAAGCTCAGGCGCAAGCTCGAGGGGCAGGATGATAACGGAGAGCCGCCGCCGGCAAAACCCTCTGGCCGCTACGCGTAGACGCGTCCGGCCGGCCCTACTTTAACAGCCACTCATGCTCGGGCGCATTGTGGAATTTCCACACCCGCTTCGGCCCGGCCATGACGTTGAGATAATAAAGATCATACCCCGCCGTCGTCGCCACCGGGTGATAGCCGCGCGGCACCAGCACCACGTCGCCATCCTCGATGGCCATGGCCTCGTCCAGGCTCCGATCGTCGGTATAGACACGCTGAAAGGCGAAGCCTTGCGGCGGGTTCAGCCGATGATAATAGGTTTCCTCCAGCTGGCTTTCGTGCGGGAGATTGTCCTGATCGTGCTTGTGGGGCGGATAGGAGGAGGTGTTGCCCTGCGGCGTGATCACCTCGACCACCAGCAGCGCATGAGCCGCTCCGTCATCCTCGGGCATGATGTTGTAGACGTGGCGCACATTGGCGCCCTTGCCCCGCGTCAGCCGCGGATGCGTGCCTGGCGGGATCACCTTTGCCGCAAACGCGCCCCCGCCCGGGGCCGAACAGACCGCCATTTCGAGGTCGGTGGTGGCATCGACGGTCCAATGCCGCCCGGCGGGCACATAAAGCGCCCAAGGCGCGCCCTCGAACGGGCTCATCCGTTCGCCCAACTCGCCGAACTCTTCTCCGTCCACGGCAAAGCGGCCCTTGCCGCTGACAACGACGAGACACGCTTCGCGGTCTTGCGTCCCTTCGCCATACGCCTCGCCGGGCTTGAGCCGGTGGAGCCCGAAACCGACATGCTTCCAGCCAGCCGATGCTGGAGTTACCTCATGGATCTTGCCGTTCGTCGCTGTCGGGCGCACGAGGAGAGGGGATTTGCTCATGGGAAGGCTCCTCCTTGGGGAAGGCGTAGAAGAAATTATACAGCGAATAGGCCAGCGCCGCGCCGACCAGAACCATCCACAGCGTTTCGCCGGTGAAGAACACTTCCCAGCCGAGCCAGATCGCCAGGAACACCACCACCGCGACGCGCCGCCACAGCGGACGGAACCAGTTGACGTCGTTTTGCTTGAGAGCCATGCAGCCAAATCCTTCCTGTCCTCGGCTTTTGCTCTAGCAAAATCTCACCGGTTCGGAAAACCTTGCGTTTCCACCGTATAGCCGGCGGCGGTCATCACCCGCATCAGTTCCTTGTAGCCCACTTGTGCCATCCTGAGCGGCGGATTGGCCTTGGGGTCCTGTTCTGCTTCGACGACGAACCAGCCCTCATAGCCATGATCGGCAAGGCGCTGCACGATGGCGCCGAAATCGAGCGAGCCATCGCCGGGCACGGTGAACGCGCCCAGCGCCACCGCGTCGAGAAAACTCTGCCGTGTCCGGTCCAGCCCATCGATCACGGCGCGGCGGATATCCTTCACATGCACATGATTGATGCGGGCATGGTGCTTGTCGATGGCACGCAGCACATCGCCCCCGGCAAAGGCGAGATGGCCGGCGTCGAGCAGCAGCGGAATGCCCGTGCCCGAAGCCGACATGAAAGCGTCGAGCTCCGGCTCGGTCTCGACAACCGCGCCCATGTGATGATGGTAGGAAAGCGGCATGCCCTGTTCGGCGCACCATTCGCCGAACTGTGTCACCTTCCGGGCATAAGCCTGCATCTCGTCATCGCCGAGCTTCGGTTTCTGCGCGAGGGGAATCTCCCGCTTGCCCTGAACGGAGCGACCGACCTCGCCATAGACGATGCAGGGCGCATCCACCGCCTTGAACAGCTCGATCATCGGCGCGATGCGATCCTTGTTGGCCGCAAGCTCTTCATCGACAAGGGTTCCGGAAAACCAGCCCCCGCACAGCGTCACGTCGGCAGCTTTGAGGATCGGCAGCATGATTTCGGGATCGTCGGGAAACCGGCGGCCCTTTTCCATCCCGGTAAAGCCGGCCGAGCGCGATTGGCGCAAACACTCTTCGAGCGACACGTCATCGCTCAACTCCTTGAGGTCGTCGTTCCACCAGGCGATGGGCGACATGCCGAGTTTGGCTTTCATTTTTTCTCCCTTAAGAGATCGCAGACCCCTCATCCGCCCCTTTGGGGCACCTTCTCCCGCAAGGGAAGAAGGCAGTTCGTTGCACCCCGGTTGGCCTAGCCAATCCGCTGCGCCTTGAGCGCCTTGATATAGCCCTCGTGCGCCGCATTCACGTCCGCGCGCTCGCTGACCTCGGGAACCGCCACGTCCCACCAGTGCCCGCCGGCTTCGGTGGTGATCAGCGGGTCGGTGTCGATGACGATTACCGTGGTGCGATCAACGCTTTCTGTCTCTGCCAAGGCGGCCTCGAGCTCGGCAATCGAGCCGACCTTGCGCGCCACCGCCCCCATCGCCGCCGCATGCGCGGCAAAGTCGATGCCGGGCAGGGTCACGTGATGCGTGTCCTTGAGCAGATTGTTGAAATTCGCTCCGCCGGTCGCCATTTGCAGCCGGTTGATGCAGCCATATCCTTCATTGTCGAGCACGACGATGGTCAGTTTGGCGCCGAGCATGATCGAGGACACGATCTCCGAATTGAGCATCATGTAACTGCCGTCGCCGACCATGACGATCACGTCGTCTGCCGGTCGCGCCAGCTTGACGCCCAGGCCCCCGGCGATCTCGTAGCCCATGGTCGAGAAGCCATATTCGAGGTGGTAGCTGCCCGGCCTATCCGCCTTCCATAGCTTGTGCAACTCGCCGGGCAGACCGCCGGCGGCGCAGACCAGCGTCGCGGCCTTGCGCGCCCGCTGCACCGCGCCGATCACCTGCGCGTCGGAAGGCAGCTCGGCATTGGTCGGCGCGGTGGCCGCATCGGCCGCGTTGAGCCAATTTGCTTTTTCGTCCAAGGCCTTATTGGTCCAGGCGGAATCGGCCTGCCAACCTGTCAGCGCCGCATCCAGCGCTTCGAGCCCGACGCGGGCGTCGGCCACCAGCGGCAGCCCTTCATGTTTCATGGCGTCGAAGACCTGCACATTGAGCCCGACAATCTTGAGGTCGTCATTCTTGAACAGCGCCCATGAACCGGTGGTGAAATCCTGCAGGCGCGTGCCCACGGCGATGACCACATCGGCCTCCTCCGCCAGCGCGTTGGACGCCGACGAGCCGGTGACGCCGACGCTGCCCATATTGAGTTCATGCTCATGGGGCAGGGCGCTCTTGCCCGCCTGCGTTTCCATCACCGGAATGCCGTGCTCCTCGGCAAAGGCGGCGAGGCTGTCGCTTGCCTCGGAATAGAGCACACCGCCGCCGGCGATGATCACCGGCTTTTTGGCAAGTTTGATCGCCGCCGCCGCCGTGGCGAACTCGTCGGCGTCAGGCATGATCCGGCGCGGCGTCCACACCTTTTCGGCAAAGAAACTCTCGGGATAATCATAGGCTTCCGCCTGCACATCCTGGCAGAGGCTCAGCGTCACCGGGCCGCATTCGGCCGGATCGGTCAGCACCTGCATGGCGCGCCTCAGGGCGGGAATGATCTGCTCGGGCCGGGTGATGCGGTCGAAGTAACGGCTGACGGGACGGAAGGCGTCATTGGCCGAAACCGTGCCATCGCCCCAATCCTCGATCTGTTGCAGCACCGGGTCGGGCAGACGATTGGCAAAAACGTCGCCGGGCAACAGCAAGACGGGCAGGCGGTTGACATGGGCGAGGGCTACCGCCGTCACCATGTTGAGCGCGCCGGGTCCGATGGAACTGGTGCAGGCCATGAAGCGGCGGCGAAAACTCGCCTTGGCGAAGGCAATGGCGGCATTGGCCATGCCCTGCTCGTTCTGCGCGCGATAGGTCGGCAATCGATCCTTCACCCCATGCAGCGCCTCGCCGACACCGGCGACATTGCCATGGCCAAAAATCGCGAAGACGCCGCCGAAAATCGGCACTGTCTCACCATCGATCACGGTCTTCTGCACGCTCATGAACCGCGCCACGGCCTGGGCCATGGTCAGTCGAACAGTTTTCTGGCTCATGCCGATTTCCTCGTCTTCCAAGGCAAGATTACGCTGCGGCGCTTTGGCCCAGCCGCTCCCATACCGTCACCAGCGCCCCGAACCGGCGCGCCATGTCGTCCACCGCTGCGGCGTCGCCGATTTCCCCCAACAGCCATTTCCGGGCCGCCTCGGCGAAAATCGTCCGCCCCACAGCAAAACCCTTGACCGTGCGCGAGGCGCGCGCCGCGGCAAAGCCGGCTTCCAGCTGTTCCTGCGGCGCTTCCAGACCCAGCAGCACCACGCCCCTGCAGAACGGGTCTCGCGCCTCGATCACCGCGTCGATGGCGGCCCAGGCGGCGTTGTCGGCCTGGGGTTCGAGCTTCCACCAATCGGGCTTGAGCCCCGCGTCATAAAGCTCGCTCAAGGCGCGGGCCGCCGTGTCGGAGCGGAGCGGGCCATGCTTGCTGGCAATGATTTCGATCAGAATGTCGCGGCCGATCTTGCGAGCCGCGTCATGGGCCGTCTGCAGCTTGGCGATCTGCTCGGCCTTGAGCGCGGCCGGGTCGTCGGGATGAAAAAAGCACAGGACCTTGAGGCAGTGATCAACCGGCCAGTCGACGAGGCGCGAGCCGATATCCTGTGAGAATTCAAAGCGCAGCGGCCGCGAACCGGGCAGCTCCACGGGACGCGCCAGCCAGAAACCCTGGGCCTGAGCGGCAAACAGCGCCTTGCGGCCATGCTTGTCGTCGAGCAGCATGCCAAAGCCGGGGCGGCCAGCGGCGACACGGGCGGCGGCCTCGACGGCCAGCACCTTGAATGCCGCGATGGCGTCTTCGCTCGCTCCCGGCATCTCTTCAAGCTGGCTCCGGTGGTCGATGGCCAGCGCCATCAGCTTGGGCCATTGGCGGCGGCGATTGGTCGCCCAATGGATGTGATTGAGATTGTCGTCATTGCGCAGCGCGCGCTTCGGGCTGCCCTTGGCAAGAAAGCTTTCGAGCTCTGTCCAGCTCGGATATTCCGGAGCGCAGAGCAGGCGACTGACGGCGAAGGCGCCGCAGGCATTGGCCCAGGTGGCCGAGGTCTCAAGGCTTTCGCCCCGCAGCCAGCCGCGCAGAAAACCGGACATGAACGCGTCGCCGGCGCCCAGAACATTATAAACTTCAATGGGAAAGCCGGCACCGACAATGCCGTCCTCGAGATCGTCGGGAATGGCGCCAGCATAGACGATGCAGCCCATGGCACCGCGCTTGAGCACGATGGTGGCGGGGGTGAGCGAGCGGATGGTCCGCAGGGCATCCGGCAGATCGGCCTTGCCCGAGGCGATCAGCACTTCTTCCTCGGTGCCGACCACAAGATCGCAATCGGGCAGGATGGATTGATACGCCTGCGAGACGCGGTCCGAGGCGACATAGCGCTCGAACCCGGCTTCGTGTCCGCCAAGCCCCCACAGATTGGGGCGATAGTCGATGTCGAACACAATCCTGCCGCCATGGGCCTTGGCCAGGCGAATGGCCTTTTTCTGCGCGGCTTCGCTGTGTGGCTGAGAAAAATGCGTGCCCGTGACGACGATGGCGCGGGCAGAGGCGATGTGGTCTTCGGAAATATCGTTTTCCGACAAGGCCATATCGGCGCAGTCGGTGCGATAGAAGATCATCGGCGAAACGCCCTCGGCCTCGACCGAGAGCAGCACCAGCGCCGTCAAGCGCTCGGCATCGGTGACGACGCCGCTGGTCTCGACGCCCTCACGCTGCAACTGTTCGCGGATGAAGCGGCCCATCTGTTCATTGCCGACGCGGGTGATCAGGGCCGACTTCAAGCCGAGCCGCGCCGTGCCCACGGCGATATTGGTGGGACAGCCGCCGACCGACTTGGCGAAGCTGCCGATATCCTCAAGCCGAGTGCCGATCTGCTGGCCATAAAGGTCCACCGAGGCGCGACCGATGGTGATCACGTCGAGCGGTTTGTTGTCCTGTTCGACGGTCAATTTCGGGCTCCTTTGGTGTGTTTTGGGGACTTTCAGGCAATTCGGCCTGAACTGCGTCGCATGAAACACCGGTTCCGAAATTCAGTCAATATAGAATATTCATTCTAAATGTGGAATGTCACAAACGGCGACGCGTTTCGGCGATGGAAACGGTCAGCGCCATGGCGAAGGCCATGCTGGCCGAGAGCGAACGGAAGCCCGCATGGTCGGCTTCCACCAGCTCGAACCAGACGCTGGAGCATTCCGCCAGCGGCGAAAAGGCCGAGTCGGTGAGCGACACCACGGGAATATTGCGCGCCGCCAGAGCCCGCGCCTGCGTGGCGCTTTCCGAGGCATAGGGCGAAAAACTCGCGGCGAAGGCGGCATCGTTCGGCGTCGCCATGGCCAGAAGATCGTCGTCTATTCCAGCCGCCGTTCCCACCATCTGGAAGCGCACCTTGAGCTTGCCGAACGCATAGGCCATGTAGCTCGAAATCGGATAGGAGCGGCGCTTGGCGATCAGATAGATCGTGTCCGCCCGAGCTAAGATATTGACAGCGCGTTCGAAATTGTCAGGGTCGATGGAGGTCGCCAGCGTCTCGACACTGCGATGCGCGGCCGAGATGAACTTGTTGAGAATGGTGGTGCTTTCGGTCAGCGCCGCCTCGCCTTCCTCCAGCTTGCGCAGGCGCTCCTCATAGTTGGAGTTGCGCTCGCGCAGCCGGGCGCGAAACACCTGCTGCAGGCCCGAAAACCCTTCGAAGCCGAAATATTGGGCGAATCGCACCAGTGTCGAGGGCTGCACCTGGGCCGACACGGCAATGCTGGCCGCCGTGCCGAAGGCGATCTCGTCGGGATGATCCAGGGCATAGGCGGCGACCTGGGACAGTCGCTTGGGCAGTTCCGCCTTGCGCCCCAGAATGACGGCGCGCAAGGCATCGAAATCTTCGGGAGCGTCCCGATCGGCAAGTTCCGTCATGTCCGGCTCTTCGTGGAAGGCATGTTCCGCAAATGGAATGACGCGTTTATTGGCCCAAAATCAAGGGCAAAACCGCATGTGAACGGTTTTGCCCTTTTGGTGATGAGTTGGTCAGCGCATTGTCAGCGCCGAGCGTCCCCAATCGCGGAATTGGTCAAGCCGGTTGCAGACGGCGATTGCCCTCATTGCTTTCCACCCAGAAAATATAGATCGACGCCCCGATGATCAGCGCCGTCCCCGGCCAGAACCAGATCGAGGGGACCTGGCCCAGCGCCAGCCAGCCAACCAGCCCGCCCAGCGGAATCTTGAGGTCGCCAAAGGGCTGCAGATAGGCCGCGTCGGCAAAGCGGTAAGCGAAGGCGAGCAGATATTGC
>JAHCJW010000090.1 GCA_026126125.1 Devosia sp. | reverse complement strand
AAAGGCCGGCGCCGAAGAGCAGGCCGCCAAGGCCGGCCGTGGCGAGATAGGGCAGGCGCAGGCTGGCCATCAGACGATCCCCGAAAGCGTGACGGTGAGAATGGCGATGCTGAAAAATACACCGACCGCGACCAGCGAGCGTAGCGACAGCCGCGCCAGACCGCACACGCCATGGCCCGAGGTGCAGCCATTGCCGATCTTGGTGCCAAAGCCGATCAGAAGCCCGGAAACGACCAGCCAGAGGGGCATGGGCACGGCCCAGCCCGCCGGCGGCGGCACCAGCGCCGTGGGGACAGCGCCGCCGACGCCCAGCGCGGGGAAAAGCCGGGCGGCGCCCCAGGCGCCCGCCACCAGCGCCCCGAGAAACACCAGCCGCCAGACCACGGTCTGCGCCGGAGGCAGCAATTGGCCGAAAATTCCGGAAATGCCGGCGATGCGCCCATTGCCCAGCCAGAGCACGGCGCAGGCAAGGCCGATCAGCGTGCCGCCCAGGGCAGACGTGAGGGGCGTGAAATTCTCCATCGAAAGGACTCTTCGCTTTGCCAACGGAACCAGAGCGTAGCACTGGCCATTGCAGCCCTACCAGCGACCGGCGGGCAGAACCATTTTACGTTGTGCCGCAGGGAGAGAAAATGTGGCTGGCAACCGCGCCTGGGGCGCAAATGATCGCGATCACAAGAGGTCGGGCATGAAAGGAGGCGACATGCACTGGCAGGTGGAAACGCGCCTCTCCCCCTCAAGAACGCCTCTCCACAAGCGCGAAAAACCCACCATAGCGCGTCGCGTTTCTTTGAAATCCGCTGCATGCGCTTCAGCTCTTTGTCCGCATGTCTTTTTCCTGAAACCGGTTCCCACTTTCGGGAGACATGCTTTAGATTTGCAGTCTGCCGAGACTCTCGGAAATGGAGCCAATCATGCTTGAACTGCTGGCCGATCCCAATGTGTGGGTCGCCTTTGCCACCCTGACGGTAATGGAAATCGTCCTGGGGATCGATAATATCGTCTTCATTTCCGTGCTGGTGTCGCGCCTGCCGCGCGAGCAGGCCGAATTTGCCCGCAAGCTGGGCATCGGGCTGGCGCTGGTGTTCCGCATCATCCTGCTGTTCCTCATCAGCTGGATCGTGCAGTTGCAGGACCCGGTCTTCAACGCTTTCGAGCATGATTTCTCGTGGAAGGATATCATCCTCATCGCTGGTGGCGGCTTCCTGATCTACAAGGCCACGCATGAGATGCACGCGGCCATCGAGGACACCCATGAGGTGAGCCTGGCCGAGGCGGCCAAATCGAGCCTGCAGGCGATCCTGGTGCAGATCATCATCATCGACATGGTGTTTTCCATCGATTCCATCATCACGGCCGTGGGCATGGTGCCGGCGGACCAGGTGGCGGTGATGATCGCGGCCGTGCTGGTGGCGGTCGGGGTGATGTTCGTCGCCTCCGGGCCGATCGCCAAATTCGTCGCCGATCATCCGACCACCAAGATGCTGGCGCTGGCCTTCCTGCTGCTGATCGGGGTGACCCTGGTGGCCGACGGGCTGGGCTTCCACATTCCCAAGGGCTATATCTATTCGGCCATGGCCTTCTCGGTGCTGGTCGAAACGATCAATATTTTCGCCAAGCAGCGCAAGCTGCGCAGTGGCGCGGGTCGGCACAAGGCTGAATTCACGCCCTTTACCGGCGATACCGGCTCGGTTTCCGTCGCTGAAGGGGTTGCCGCGGTAATGGGCCGCGCCCATGCGCCGACGCTGGCAGCGGTAGCGCCGGCCGCTGCCCCGGCCAAGCCGAAACCACGCGCGCAATCGCGGCCCAAATCGGCGCCGCGCAAACCCAGGACCTCGAAATGAGCAAGGCCGTCGTCGTTCGCCAAACCGGAACTCCACAGGTGCTGTCGCATGAGGATTGGCCGGTCGGCGCTCCGGAGGCGGGGCAGGTGCGCCTCCGCCAGACTGCCATCGGGCTCAATTTCATCGACACCTATCAGCGCTCGGGCCTCTATCCGGTCAAACTGCCCTTCGTCGCCGGCAATGAGGCGGCGGGGGTGGTGGTGGCGGTCGGGCCCGGTGTCACCACGGTCAGGGAGGGTGACCGCGTCTGCTATCAGGGCGTGCTCGGCGCCTATGCCGAGGAGCGGCTGCTGGCGGCAGACCGGCTGGTCCCCATCCCCGAGGGGATCGACGACGAAACCGCCGCCGCGGCGCTGCTCAAGGGGCTGACGGCCTATTATCTGTTGGTCACGACCTGGCCGGTGCAAAAGGGCGAAACGCTGTTGTGGCATGCCGCCGCCGGCGGCACCGGGCTCATCGCCACGCAATGGGCCAGGGCGCTGGGCGCCAACGTGATCGGCACGGCGGGCGGCCCGGAAAAAGTGGCGCTGGCCAAGGCGCATGGCTGCGACCATGTCATCGACTATTCCGCCGGGGATTTCGCGCCGCGCGTGCGCGAATTGACCGCAGGACGCGGGGTGGACGTGGTCTATGACGGGGTGGGGAAGGCGACGTTCGAGGGCTCGCTCGACTGCCTGCGCCCGCGCGGCCTGCTGGTCAGCTTCGGCAATGCTTCCGGCGTCGTCTCCATCCCCGATCTGACCGTTCTGTCGAAAAAAGGCTCGCTCTATGTGACGCGCCCGACGGGGGTGCATTATCTGAGCCGGCGCGAGGACCTGCTGGCTGGGGCCGAAGCCCTGTTCGCCGCCATCGGCAGTGGTGCTATCCGCATCGATATCACCGCGCGCTTCGCCCTGGCCGACGCCGCCAAGGCGCATCAGGCCCTCGAAGGGCGCGAGACCACCGGCTCGGTGATCCTCACTCCCTGATGGGCGTCGCGTTTCTTTCAGAACCGCTCCATTCGCTTTAGTTCTTTGTTTTGCCGCATGTCTTTTTCCCGAAACCGGGACCACTTTCGGGAGACATGCTGTAGCCCTTTGTTTTTACGCATGTCTTTGTCCCGAAACCGGGACCACTTTCGGGAGACATGCGATAATGACAGCTCGCTCGCCGCCGCAGGTTTCGGCCCGTGGCGGCGGGGTGATGGTCGGGATGCGGCACCAAAAGCCGCCATGTCCGCTTACGATCGCGATGTCTGGCGCGGCGGGCGATGTCTGGCATGCTGCCGCTCACGGGCGAAGAACCAGCTTTTGGTGGCCTCGGATGCCGCCAGATAGGCCAGCGTAATGGCGATGAGTCCCGCCATGATCGGGGCGGGCAGGGGCACGAAGCCGAACCAGTCCGCCCCGGGCAGGAAGGGGATGGCGATGGCGAGCACGCCCACTACCAGCGTCAGCCATGACAGCAGGCGGCTCGGCCGGCTTTTCCAGAATGGCTTTCTGGTGCGCACGATCATGACGATAGCCAGCTCGGTGATCAAAGATTCAAGGAACCAGCCGGTCTGGAAGATCTGCTCGGTCGCGCCGGCGAGGAGGATGAGGAAGCCGAAGGTGATCATATCGAATACCGAACTGACGAGGCCAAAGGCGACCATGAAGCGGCGCACATAGAAGATGTCCCAGTGGCGCGGCGTCCGGGTCTGTTCGGCGTCGACCCTGTCGGTGGCGATCGCCAGCGAGGGCAGATCGGAAAGAAGGTTGTTGAGCAGGATTTGCGGGGCGAGCAGCGGCAGGAATGGCAGGAAGAGCGAGGCGATGGCCATCGAGATCATGTTGCCGAAATTGGCGCTGGTGGTGATGGCAATGTATTTCATCGTGTTGGCGAAGGTGGCGCGCCCGTCGTCCACCCCGTGAAGCACCACCCCGAGATCGCGCTCGAGCAGGATCATGTCCGCCGCCTCGCGCGCCACATCCGCCGCGCCATCGACCGAAATGCCGATATCGGCCTCGTGCAGCGCGGGCGCGTCGTTGATGCCGTCGCCCAGATAGCCGACGACATGGCCGCGCCGGCGCAGGGCGGCAATGATCCTCTCCTTCTGGTTGGGATCGATCTCGGCGAAGATGTCGGTGCGGGCCAACCGCGCCAACAGCGCCTCCTTGGTCAGCCGGGCCAGCTCGCTGCCGGTGAGAACGTTGCGATGCGACAGGCCGATCGTTTCGGCCAGATGCACGGCGACATAGCGGTTGTCTCCCGAGATCATCTTGATCCGGATGCCGCGCGCAGCGAGCGCCTTCAGCGTTTCGGCCATGCCCGCCTTGGGTGGGTCGAGGAACAACAGGAAGCCAGCGAAGGTAAGGCCGGTTTCATCGGCGCGGCCAGGGCGGTCCTGGCGCGGAAGACGCCGAATGGCGACGCCAAGGACACGATAGCCCTGCATGCTCCATTCCCGCACCTTCTCATCGATGGCCTTGGCGCGCTCCGCGTCGAGCGGGTGGTTTTGCGTCCCCTCGCCTACCGTGGAACAGGCCTCGATTACATTGCGCACCGCGCCCTTGCAGATCAGCAGGTCCTCGTCCTCGCCGCTTTGCCTGACCACGACCGATAGCCGCTTGCGGATGAAGTCGTAGGGGACCTCATCGATCTTGGCGTATGGGCCAAGATCGTCGTCGTCGCGCCGTCCCGCCGCGATGGCTTCGTCCAGCGGGTTTGCCATGCCGGTCTGCAAGGTCGCATTGAGGAGCGCCCAGAGCCGCACCGGCTCCGAGGCCGCGCCGTTCGGGTCCATGCAGGCATCGAGATGGATGACGCCCTCGGTCAATGTGCCGGTCTTGTCGGTGCACAGCAGATCCATGCTGCCAAGGTTTTCGACGGCATCGAGACGGCGCACGATGACGCCGCCGGCCGCCATGGTGCGGGCGCCACGCGCCAGGGTAACGCTGATGATGGCCGGCAGAAGCTCGGGCGTGAGGCCGACCGCCAGCGCCAGCGAGAACAGCAGCGAGTCGATGGGCGGCCGCTCGAGCAGCAGATTGGCGAAGAAGACGAGAATGACGATGACCAGCATCACCTCGGTCATCAGATAGCCGAAGCGGCGCACGCCGCGTGCAAACTCGGTTTCCGGGGCGTTGCGGGTGATCGTCGCGGCGATCGCGGCAAATTCGGTGTGTTGGCCGGTCCGCACGGCGAGCATCGTCGCCGTGCCGCTGCGCACCGAGGTGCCGGTAAACACGGCGTTGCCGCGCCCGCCAATCTGGGCGTCCGGCGCGGAGAGGCCCGGCGCCTTCACGACCGGAAACGTCTCGCCGGTAAGCGCGGATTCGCTGACATTGCAGTCGCGCGCCTCCAGCAGCACGCCATCGGCCGGGATCAGGTTTCCGGCCGAGAGCAGGATGATGTCGCCGGGCACGATGTCCTCGACGGCGACCTGGGTCTCCGTGCCGTCGCGCCGCACGCTCGCCTTGCGTGCGATGCGCGCCGTCAGCGCCTCCATGGCGCGCGAAGCACCATATTCCTGGGTAAAGGACAGCACGCAGCTCGCCAGCACGATGAGCGCGATGATGGTCGCCTCGCTTCCCTCGCCGACAAAGGCGGAGACCACGGCGGCGAAAATGAGGATCAGCACCAGCGGGCTGCGGAACTGGCGCGCGAATGCGGCAAGGGCCGGATGGCCACCCTTGCGGCCGAGCGCGTTGGGGCCGCCGCTGCGCAGCCGCGCTTCCGCCTCGGCCATGGCGAGGCCGCCCGACGTCGAGCCCAGTTGCCTGACGAGTTCGTCGGCCGGTCTGGCCCAGAAGGGGGCGCTGGCGTCGGTGGAAGGGTCGACTGGGACACGCACCATGAGATTCTCCGCCCGTGGCGATCCGGGCCATCGATGTCGAGAACACGATCAGACTATCACGTTGCGCCCAGTCCAGGCATCTCCCATTGGCCTCGATCGCAGCGGCTTGCGGCCGGCCGAGGGCAGGCCATTCCTCAGCGGCGTACGTTGACAAAAATCGTACACTTAAGTACGGTTTTTTCAATGAGGTACCCAGAATGGCTACACCCAAGCAAATCGCGCGACGCGCGCGCATCGAAGCGGCCGCCTATGCGGTGCTCAAGGAGTTCGGGTACAAATCCGCGTCGCTGCTGGCCATCGCCCAGCGGGCGTCGGTGTCCAATGAAACGCTCTACAATTGGTACGGCAACAAGCAGGGCCTGTTTCGCTCGCTGATCGAAGCCAATGCCAGAGAGGCCAAAGCGCTGTTGGAAGACGCGCTTCAGGCGGAAAGCGATCCACTCGACACGCTGGCCGCGCTCGGCCCCATCCTCCTGGCACTCGTGACCGGCGACAAGGCCATCGTGCTCAACCGTGCGGCGGCGGGCGATGTCGGCGACACCGGGTCGCTCGGTCCGGCGATTGCCCAATTTGGACGCGACACCATCGCGCCGCTCGTCTGCGACCTGCTTGAGGCCGCGAGCCGATCCGGGCGTATCGCCTGCGACGATCCGGCCCGTGCTGCTGACATCTATCTTCGCGTGCTGATCGGCGATCTTCAGGTTCGCCGGGTCATCGGCGCCATGGACGAATTGCCTCCGGCCGAAATCGAGCGGCGGGCAAGCGAGGCCATGGCCCTGTTCCTGCAACTCCATGCGCCAGCCGCCGGCGGGCGTTCTTTGCCATCCCCCCATGAGAGACCTTCAAGATGAAACCCGTGCTTTACGTTTTTTCCCTTGCATCGCTGCTGTCGAGCGGCGCGATCTTCGGCTTCTTCTATGCGTGGGTCTGTTCGACGATGTGGGGGCTGGATGCGGCCGATCCGGCGGTGGCGATCGCCGCCATGCAGGCCATGAACGCCTCGGTGCGAAACGCGGTGTTCGCGCCGGCGTTTTTCGGGACGCCCTTCATTCTTATCGCGACGGCAATGCTCGCCTGGCTCTGCCGGTCAAAAGCCGCCGGCCTGATCTTTGCGGGCGCTGGCCTGTTGTACCTGTTCGGTGGCCTGATCCTCACCGTCAATGTCAACGTTCCGATGAACGAGGCGCTCGGCGCGCTCGCCATCCCGCAGGATGGAGCCGAGGCGCGCAAAATCTGGGAAAACTATTCGGCTCCCTGGCAGTTCTGGAACACGATCCGCGCGATCGTCAGCGGCGCCACCCTCACTCTGACCGGCATTGCGCTGCTGCTCTTGAACCCAAGGACGGCGTGACCCACCGCAGCAAGACGCCTAGACCCTGATCTTCAGGATTTACGGGCCATAGCGCAGCACCGGCTTGTGGCGGAGAGTGCAGGACGAAGTTCAACTCTCCGCCCGGAGCGCGACTGCGCGACCGGCCAGCAGGCCGCCCCGCCGGAGCGGTGAAAAGAAGTGGAACAAGCGCGAGGCAAAAAGTGGCGGGCCGAAGCCGAAGAAACCGAGAACTACACGTACGCCATAGCCCTCCAAAATGACCCGTGAGGCTCTGGCTGGCCGCGTTCCTTACCCCTTGCACACTCTCGATCACCGCACTTGAGGATCGTTAGCGACTTCTAGCTGATAGCTGAGGAAAGCCTTCAGCATTATTCCATGCGCGGACGCTGTGCACCACCAAGCCCATGGTGGCGGCCCTTCCGCAGCAGCCTCGTAGCTGGTCCTGATGACACATACTGATTGAGACGGGATCACGAACCGCCTATCCTCGTTCTTCAGGGGGATGTCGAATGCAGCTCAAGTCTTTTCGCGTAAGGAATTTTCGATCCATCAACGACAGCGGTGAAGTCGATGTTTCACGTATCACGGCGTTGCTAGGTCGAAATGAGAGCGGCAAGTCGAACGTCTTGCGGGCGCTTCATAGCCTAAACCCAGCAGACGGCTTCAAGGTGCTCAATCCCATCAAGGATTTTCCGAGACATCGTAAGCTTTCAGAATGCAGCGACCACACCCCGGTTGTCGACTCCACATGGCAATTGAGCGAGTACGAACAGCGACGCCTAGCTGAGATCTGGCCGGCCGCTGAAGGTGTGTCTGAGGTAACTGTTGGCCGTCGATATGGCGACAAACGGTATGTTGGCATCGACGCCCCGGAAACCCCTTTCGACCTCGCTGCGATCAAAGCCGAAGCGCGTAAGATTGACGCGGCGGTCAAGGCAAAAGCCTCGAAGTTGACGGGCGAAGCAAAGGCCGAGTTGGAGCGGGCTTCAGACGCATTCGTCGTTGCCATCGGTGCAGGAGTGACTGCCGCGAATTGGGCTGCAACGGCGACCTCGGCGCTTGCTGCGCTTCGGCAGGCGCTCGCAGCGGCGGACATTGAACTTACAGACGCCCAAGACCAAAAAATTGTGTCATTGGAAGAGATGGCCGAAGCCATCCCGGGAAACGAGGAAGCACACTCGAAGGCTCGCGGTTGGATTATCGAACGCCTGCCAAAGTTTATGTATCTTGAAGACTATCCCGAAATACAAGGTCATCAGGACATTGCTCGCTTCCTCAAGCGTAAAAATGAAGGGCAGCAGACACCAGCCGACGTAAACTTTGAAAAGCTTTGTAAGGTTGCCGGGCTTAGCCCTGAAAAGCTCAACGAACTGTCGCAAAGCGATGACCAAGAAACACGTGGGCAATTGGCGAACCGCGCTGGTGCCGTCGTCACGACCGCCATTCGCAAGCGGTGGAAGGACCGCGAACTGAAGGTACGCTTCAACCTCGACGCACACCATTTCGACACGCTGATTTCCGATCCTAACAGCACTTATGACGTTGAAGTGAACCTTGATGAAAGAAGCCGTGGCTTCCAATGGTTTTTCGCGTTCTATGTCGTGTTCGCGGCGGATACCGAAGACGGCGAAGCCGATGGCGCGATTTTGCTATTGGACGAACCGGGTCTCTATCTCCACGCGCGGTCGCAAGGTGATTTGCTTAGACACCTCGAAGACGATTTCACCAACCAAATCGTCTATACGACACATTCACCGTTCATGGTTCCAACGCACCAATTGGATTGGGTGCGAACGGTCAATATTGCCGAAGAAGAAGGCACGACCGTTTCCAACGACCCGAACGGTGACGCCCGCACCCTGTTTCCGTTGCAGGCCGCGCTTGGATACGACCTTGCCCAAAGCCTGTTCATCGGGCCGAACAACCTGGTCGTTGAAGGCGTCACCGACTTTTGGATTCTTTCGGCGGTTTCGGCATATCTGAACGAGCAAGGCAAAGTTGGCCTCGATGACCGGTTGACCATAACGCCAGCCGGCGGCGCTCAAAAAGTCCACTACATGGTAGCGCTGCTAACGTCCGAACAACTGAACGTGCTTGTCCTATTCGATGACGAAAAGGACGCCAAAGCAACGCGCGACGATTTGGTAAAAGGCAAGCTGATCCGGTCGGATAACATCGTTTTCATAAGCGAAGCATTCGAAGCTCCCCCCACTGAGGCCGACATCGAAGATATACTGGACTCGGCTGTTTACGAAGCACTTGTGCGCGAAGCCTACGCCAAGGAACTGAAGGGTAAAACGTTGGAATTGAATGCCCGCATTCCTCGCATAGCCCGCCGCTTCGAAGCAGCATTCAGTGCGCTCTCGATTAATTTTCATAAAACGCGGCCAACGCGCCTGTTTCTTCAAAAAATGGCCAACGACCCGTCGTCGGCTTTACCTGCGCGTAGTGAGGGCCAGTTCGAACGCTTATTTAAAGCAACTAACGCAGCTCTCGAAAAACATCTGTCGAGGTAATCACGCCTTAGAACGCACAGGTAAAGAGCGGGCGGATTCGCTGTTGAAATCTGAATATCGCTAGCTCACTATCCAAATCTGTCAACAAGAGTAGGTCTAACAATGCACCTCATATCACGTGTCTCAATAGAGGGATTTTGGGAAACCTACGACTTTGAAGTCTCTATGGATCCGAATGTGACTTTTTTTATTGGTCAAAATGGCACGGGAAAGACTACATTCATCAACCTTTTAGCTGCGGCGCTTACGGCCGATTTTAAAACTTTGGATAGAATGCCATTTCGGCGCATCACCATTAATCTTGTGCCAAACAAGAAGGGAGAAAAGCCAACGATCGTTGTTTCGAAGGCGAGAAAAAAAGACCGTCCGTTTGAGCTGATAGACTATCGAATAAGTCCGGGTGGAGCCAACTCAAAGGAGGTTAGATTTTCGCTGGATGATAGCGAAGAACAAATGATATTGCGTCGTGTTCGGCACGATCCGCGATATTTCGATTACTACCATCGATTTCAGAGCGGATTGATGCCAGTTCTTAACGAACTCGTTTCTGTTAAATGGCTTTCAATCCACAGAACATCTCCAAACGAAAGGCCTCGTGAAGATCGCACATACGAGTCTACTGTCGATCAAAAGCTGGAATCGCTATCAAACGACCTTGTCAGATATTTTGCGACCCTATCTCGTCAAAAAGACGATGAAATAAGAGCATTCCAAGAACATCTTTTTGTGTCTCTTATTGAGCACAAGGATGATGTTGATCCGTTTGATGTAAAACGACTCGATCTCGTACCTCAGTACACAGAAGCTCTTCAGACAATCTTTAAGGAGCTTCATGTTCAGAGAGATACAAGAAAACTTCTTTCGAGCTTCTCTGAACGCGCCGCTCAGTACAAAAAACAATCCGATAAAAATGAAAACACGGGACTTACGTCTGATGAACTCATTTTTAGGATTGGATTGTACAGTATTGAAGATGTTGTGAGGCGATGGCAGGCTCTGCAGGAAAGATTGAAAACCATCTTCAGTCAGAAAGATCGCTTTCAAGAGATAGCCGACGATTTGTTTCAGCGGAAGCGAATGACATTCTCTGAGAGCAATGAGATGGTTTTTATTTCTCGTAGTGGAAAGCCTCTCACCCCCCAGATGCTTTCTAGTGGAGAGAAGCAGCTTCTGATTTTGATGAGCGAAGCGCTGCTTCAGCGTGAAATGCCGGCAATATTCATAGCTGACGAACCCGAGTTGTCGCTTCATGTTTTGTGGCAAGAACGTCTCGTCGGCAGCCTTCGTGCGCTCAATCCAAATGCCCAGATTATTGCCGCGACTCATTCTCCCGACATCGTTGGCCCGCTCTCCGAGAAGGCTATCGACATGGAGACGCTTGTAAAATGACGTTACGACGGACGGCGAGCGCGCTTCATAGTTTAAATATATTCTATAAAGTGGATGTTGTTGTTTTCTGCGAAGGGGGAGAATCGTTATCGTACGAAAACGCAATTATCGCATCAAGAACCGATGGAACACTAGACTCGTTATATTGGGAGGGCGTGATTGGGTTTTACCAAATAGATAAAACTTACCATGTGAAGTCGGTTGGAAGTAAGTCTACACTGAAGCGGCTGGCTGAAGATGTCCGAGATCGCAACATATCCACGGTATCCATCTGTATGGATGCCGATTACGAGCGTATTTTAGGAGGTAACTGTCACGGTCCGCGAGTGGCTTGGACAATGGGCTATAGCTGGGAGAATGATGTTGTTAGCCCT
Organism: Devosia sp.; assembly: GCA_026126125.1. GTDB lineage: Bacteria > Pseudomonadota > Alphaproteobacteria > Rhizobiales > Devosiaceae > Devosia. The sequence goes on along the minus strand of JAHCJW010000090.1, from coordinate 2,329 downwards.
ACCGTACTAGAAAACATCATATCGATTTTTCTAGGAAATGGAGCGGCTAGCGCCGCTGCAATAGAGAATTGTCGAGAGCGCATCTCACGTATGGGTACTGGACTGAGCCGCTGGACTGAAATCGATATTAGCTTATGCGCTCGCGGACGGAGCGGAATTTTTGATCGCGAGAAACCGTTGGCGACAATTGATATGAACGATCCGCCAACAGCTCGACAGGATGCGCTTTCACAACGTCTTACGATGGCGGGCTATCAAAGACGGCCCAAGAGAGTGGTTTCAGTACAGCCGGATGACGTAGGTGTTGTTTGTTTCGGTAAAATGATCAGCCGAGCCTTGTACCATGCTATTCTAGCAGCTCTTCGTAGTGTCAGCGCTGTGCGCCTCGACTATGAGGTTTTCATGCGTATCGCGATTAGTGAAACCTTAAGGGCTGTCGCGGCGGGAACCCTACCAAACCATTTGGCCCATATCCAATCTCAGAGAAGTGCTTTTATTTGAGTGAAGGGCTGTGCAGGACAGGGCGTCCGGCTCCGGGCCGGCGCGGCTGTCGCTGCGTGATCTTAAACAAGTTTGCTAAGGGCCTTGCCCTCGCGCCAGCAAGGTAAGTGAAACCGTCCGGGGCGGTATCCCCAGCCTTCCGCGCTTCGCTTGTGCAGGCCGGGTGATCCCCCTCCACCCCGGCCGCCCTTGCTCGTTGCTACCCCAGTCTCGGCGACGGCCAGAAGGTCAGGCGCGGCGTTCCGCTTCGCTGACCTTCAGACCCGAGGATCAGAGACATGACCAACGTATCCGACAGCAGCCTCCGCATCTATGTTGCTTGCCTTGCAGCTTACAATAACGGCTTCCTGCATGGAGCTTGGATCGACGCGGATCAGGACGCCGGCCGGATCAGGGACGAGATTGCCGCGATGCTTGCCCGTTCCCCTGTCGAGGATGCGGAGGAATACGCCATTCACGACTATGAGGGCTTCGAGGGCGTCAGCATCTCCGAATATGCCGGCATCGACAGCGTAGCGCGGATTGCGGGTTTCATCGCAGAGCATGGCGCACTAGGCGCGGGCCTGCTGGAGCAGTTCGGCGGCGACATGGACCAATCCGAAACCGCCTTACAGGATTGCTATCACGGTCAGTTCACCAGCCTTGCCGATTATATGGAGGAACTGACCACCGAGAGTGTCACGATCCCCGAGGCGCTGCGCTACTATGTGGACTGGCAGGCGATGGCGAGCGACGCCGAGATGAGCGGCGACCTGTTCACCATCGAAATCGGACATGACGAAGTGCATGTGTTTTCTAACAGGTGAAAACATGATTGCCTGTCCGTACTCATACGGGCAGGCATCTCGAAAGCACTGGCTGTTGCCGAGCTAGAGCACCAAAGAATGATCGGGTTAGCCGCTCAAGGTATCCGCTTAGAGCGGCTTCTATATTTTCGGTGATCCTTGAACCTCTTTTTGCCGGGCGCTGCCCAGCATCCCGGCTTGGGGAGGTGACGCCATGCTCAGCATCGATTGGCGATCTCCGGCGGCATACGCGCACACAAAGCACATCCCTGCCGCTGGCTTCGCTTGGGAATATTTGCGCCGCAACGACGAATATCGTCGGGACTGCAAGACCATCGCCTCGACCGAAGGAGCGGCTGCCCGCGACCTTGAAGCGTTCGCACATCGCTGGGGGTTGCGATTTCCCGTGCGATCCCGACGCGCCGCATAATCGGCCAACTCCGATCTGGAGTCCGAATCTTCACCCGCACGCGGTCATGTTATCGCCGGTCGATCAGAAGGACAGTGACACCGAACCGATATTGACGTTGGCGCATCTCGACGGTCTGGAGCTGCGCCGCGCTGCCGATGGCTGGCACGGCGTCTGGCAAGTGGATGGCCTTGCGCATCAATTCTGGCTGCCCGAGGCCGTGCCGGACGCCGCTGCGTTTTACGCCGTCACGCTGCCCATGGATTCATTCATGGAGCTGCGCGCCCATGCCGCCCGCCGTCTTTGGCGGTCCCTTAACGGCCGTGCGCCCGGTCCCGACTTCCGGGCCGTTCCTGCACAGCTCCGGCAATGGCATGTTCTCTCCCTGCGCGCGCTTGACGCCCGGCTGCGCGGCGAAAGCTATCGCACCATCGCCGAAGTCCTGCTCGGCTTTCTTGGCACCAAAGAGGACTTCGAGAGCGACCCGAGCAAGAACAAGTCTCGCCGGCTGGTCGCGCATGGTATCAAGATGATGCGTGGCGGCTATCGCCTGCTGCTCCATTATCCGATCAAGCCCAGCAGGCGTTGATCGTACGAGGGCACGGCCCTCACGCCTTGTTGGCGGCCGCCTGTT
>JAHCJW010000009.1 GCA_026126125.1 Devosia sp. | reverse complement strand
TGGTCTTCATCGCCAATGCACGGGCCGATATCTTCGTGGCGACAGCCTGGTTCATGGGCGCGATGACCCTGTCGCTGGCCCTCTCCTGGCTGGTCCTGAAAAAAATCCCGATCATGCCGCTGGTCACCGGCGTCGTCGTGCTGGTGTTTGGCGGGCTGACGCTGTGGCTGCAGGACGATACCTTCATCAAGATCAAGCCCACCATCACCAATGTGCTGTTCGGCTCGGTGTTGCTGGGCGGGCTTTTGTTCGGGCAATCGCTGCTCAAATATGTCTTCGGCGAGGTCTACAAGCTCAAGCCCGAGGGCTGGTGGAAGCTAACGCTGAATTGGGGCCTGTTCTTCTTCGTGCTCGCGCTGATCAACGAAGTGCTGTGGCGCAATTTTTCCACCGATTTCTGGGTCGCTTTCAAGGTCTGGGGCGTGATGCCGCTGACCGTGCTGTTCTCGATGAGCCAGCTGCCGCTGCTCAACAAATACGCGCCGGAGGCCGAGGCGCCCTCGGCGCCGCAGGTGGTGGTGGAGAGCTGATCTTTCGGGCCTGGGCGCTGCCGGGTTCATGGCCCTGCCCCCGAGCCGAGGGCGAGGGCGCGTTTCCTTTTCGCAATCGCGTCAGCTGAAACACCTTCCCTCGTAAGGCGTGTGGGCCGTTACCTGGTTCTGCGGGGCGATTGGCTCGCAGGATCGGAGGGCGCTTGGCCTATTCTTCGGCGTCGGCGCGGGCTTCGATGGCTTCCATATCGTCGTCGGAAAAGCCGAAATGGTGACCGAGTTCGTGGATCAGCACATGGGTGACGATCTCGCCCAGTGTGTCCTCTTCGTGTTCGGCCCAATAATCGAGAATGGCGCGGCGATAGAGAAAGACGGTGTTGGGCAATTGCCCGGTCTGGGGCACGGCGCCGTCTTCGGTGAGGCCGATGCCGGTGAACAGCCCCATCAATTCGAACGGGCTTTCCATGCCGAAGCCTTCGAGCACCTCGTCCTCGGCAAATTCAGCCACCGAACAGCTGACATCGGCGGCCAGCGACTTGAAGGGCTCGGGCAGCGCGGCCAGAGCCTCTGCCGCCAGGGCCTCGAAATCGTCGAGGGTCGGGGCATAAAACCCCGACCAGTCGGTCTTTCTTACTGCCACTCGCGGATATCGACGAAGTGGCCGGCAATGGCGGCGGCGGCGGCCATGGCGGGCGACACCAGATGCGTGCGACCCTTGAAGCCCTGGCGGCCTTCGAAATTGCGGTTGGAGGTGGAGGCGCAACGCTCCTCGGGCTTCAACTTGTCCGGATTCATGGCCAGGCACATCGAGCAGCCCGGCTCGCGCCATTCAAACCCGGCATTCTTGAAGATGAGATCAAGACCTTCGGCTTCCGCCTGTTCCTTGACCAGGCCCGAGCCCGGCACGACCATGGCCGAGACATGGCTGGCCACCTTGCGGTCGCCGATGACGGCGGCGGCGGCGCGCAGGTCTTCGATGCGGCCATTGGTGCAGGAGCCGACAAAGACGCGATCGAGCTTGATGTCGGTAATCTTGGTGCCGGGCTTCAAACCCATATAGTCAAGGGCGCGCCACTTGGAGGCCCGCTTGGTCTCGTCGGCGATATCGTCGGGATTGGGCACCACGCCCTGCACCGAGATCACGTCCTCGGGCGAGGAGCCCCAGGAGACGATGGGCGGCAGTTTGGCCGCGTCGAGCACCACGACCTTGTCGAAATGGGCGCCTTCGTCGGTATAGAGCGTCTTCCAATAATCGACGGCCATGTCATAGGCCTCGCCCTTGGGAGCGCGCGGACGATCCTTGACATAGGCGAAGGTCTTTTCGTCCGGCGCGATGAGGCCGGCGCGGGCGCCGCCTTCGATGGTCATGTTGCAGACCGTCATGCGGCCTTCCATCGAAAGGGCGCGGATGGCCTCGCCGCCGAACTCGATGGCGTAGCCGGTGCCGCCGGCGGTGCCGATCTTGCCGATGATGGCGAGCACGATGTCCTTGGCGGTGACGCCGGGGGGCAGCTGCCCATCGACGCGCACCAGCATGTTCTTGGCCTTTTGCTGGATCAGCGTCTGCGTCGCCAGCACGTGCTCGACCTCGGAGGTGCCGATGCCGTGGGCCAGCGCGCCGAAGGCGCCGTGGGTGGAGGTGTGGCTGTCGCCGCACACCACGGTCATGCCGGGCAGGGTGGTGCCGTTCTCCGGGCCGACGATGTGCACGATGCCCTGACGCTTGTCGAAGGCGTCGTAATATTCGATGCCGAAATCGCGCGTGTTCTCGGCCAGGGCCGCGATCTGGGTGGCGCTTTCCGGGTCCGGATTGGGCAGGGACCGATCGGTGGTGGGCACGTTGTGATCGACCACGGCCAGAGTGCGCTCGGGATGGCGCACCTTGCGATTGTTCATGCGCAGGCCCTCGAAAGCCTGCGGGCTGGTCACTTCGTGCACCAGGTGCCGGTCGATATAGAGCAGGCTCGTGCCATCGGCATTGTTCTGAACCAGATGGTCGTCCCAGATCTTGTCGTAAAGCGTGCGAGCCTTGGTCATTCTTGGTGTCGTTCCGAGGGGCGGGAATGGAAGTTTGGATTGGTTCTAAGCCCAAGCGGGGTTTTGGGTCAAGCACAACCGTACTCGGTGGTACGGCTCAGCCGGATGCCGCCTGCGGCGCGGCGCGCAGGGCGAAGACGCCCAACAGGCTGGTGTCGAGGCCGATACGGTAGCGGCACCACAGGGCAATGGCGATCTGGGCGAGGATGCGCGCCCCCATATTCACCGCCGCCGCGCCGACCACGCCCCAAAAAGGGATCACGACAATCTGAACCAGAAAGCCCAGACCCATGATGGCGCCGAAAAGGGCGACATAGGCGCGCTCATGTCCGGTCATCATCATGACGATCTTGGACGGGCCGGTGGCGGCATCGAACAGAAGGCCGAAGGCGAGCAGCACCAGCACCAGCGCGCCGCCGGCATAGGAGGGGCCGAAAAGCGAAAGCACGAAGTCGCCCGAAACGGCGAAGAGGGCAAACACGACCAGCGAGAACAGAAAGCCGGCCCAGGCACAGAGCGCCGTGATGGCCTGCGCCTTGCGCATCGCCCCGGCATGGAAATGTTCGGCCACCATCGGGGCGATGACCAGTTCGATGGCGAAGGTGAACAGCGTCATCAGCCCGGCGGTGCGGAAGGCGTTGAAATACAGCCCCGAGCTTTCGAGATCGAGCATCAGCCCGACCAGGATGACGTCGGCATTGAGGGTAAAAGTCTCGATCAGGGCGCCGAGCAGCAGCCATTTGCTCAGTTTTCCCCAGCGTTGCCAATGGGCGGCGACGGGGGCCAGGGACAGGGCCGGCAGCACGACATAGCCGCGCCGCCGCGCCAGTTGCACCTGGGCCAGCAGCATGCCGATGAGCAGGGCGGCTGAAAGGGTCAGCGCATCGGGGCCGCTGAGCACCACGCCCAGGGAGAACAGCGCCAGCACGGAAAGCGGCAGGGCGACGCGCCAGAAAATGTCGCGCGGCAGCAGCGCCGTCCACAGCGAGCCCTGCGCCCGAAGGGCCGAGGAATTATATTCGGCCAGCGCCATGGGCAGGATCAGGAAGGCGGCGCCGATGAAATGATTGGCGGTTTCGCCGGCGGGCAGGAAGGGCGCGATAGCCAGGGCGACAAGGCACAGCAGCGCCGCGGTCACCAGGCTGGCGGCGATGGTGATGGAGGCGCCGGCGGCGAGCGTCGTGCTGGCGCTTTCGCTTTCGCCCTGCCCGCGCAATTGCGGCCAGAGGCGCAGAACGGCGGTCGATTGGCCCATGCCGGCGAGAATGGCCAGCATGGTGGCCAGCGCCAGGCCGAAGGCGAAGCGACCATATTCATCCTCGCTCATGGTGCGGGCGAGCACCACATAGGTGAGATAGGTCAGGCCAGCCGTTGCCACCTTGATGCCGAGCGATCCGACCGAGCGCAGCAGACCGGTCGAGAGAAGGGCACTGAGATCGGAAGGAAGGGCAAGTCGCATGAAGGCCTCGGCATGAGGCCCAAACATGACAGAGGGGCGTCAAGAAGGTCTTACCGGGGCGATCCCAGTGGTCCATGCGGAGGCAAGATGGATTGCCCGGACGCGCCGGGCAATGGAGGGGATGCAGGCTGAGGGCGCACCCGACAGGCGATGGCCCCGCAAAACGCTACTTAATGGCGGAAATGGCGCATGCCGGTCATGACCATGGCGATGCCGGCGGCGTCGGCGGCGGCGATCACTTCATCGTCGCGCATCGAGCCGCCGGGCTGGATGACGGCGGTGGCGCCGGCGGCGACCAAAGCCTCGAGCCCGTCGGCGAAGGGGAAGAAGGCGTCCGAGGCCACGACCGAGCCCTGGGTGAGCGCGCCCTCGATCCCGGCGGCCTGAGCGGCGTCGATGGATTTACGATGGGCAACGCGGGCGGAATCGACGCGGCTCATCTGCCCGGCGCCGATGCCGGCGGTGGCGCCGTCCTTGACGTAGACGATGGCGTTGGACTTGACGTGCTTTGCCACCTTGGCCGCCAGCTTGAGGTCGACCAGTTCCTGCTCGGTCGGCTGGCGCCTGGTGACGACCTTGAGCTCGCAATCATCGACATTGCGATTGTCGCGGCCCTGCACCAGCAGGCCGCCGGCGACCGACTTGACCAGAAGGCCCTCGGCCTTGGGATCGGCGAGGCCACCGGTGAGCAAGAGGCGGAGATTTTTCTTGGCGGCGATGATCGCCTGCGCCTCTTCGGTGGCGGAGGGAGCGACGATCACCTCGGTGAACACCTTGACGATTTCCGTCGCGGTTTCGGCGTCGATCTGGCGATTGGTGGCGACGATGCCGCCAAAGGCGGAAACCGGATCGGTACGCAGGGCCTTGGCATAAGCCTCGACCAGCGTCGCGGCGGTGGCGACGCCGCAGGGATTGGCGTGCTTGATGATGGCGACGGCAGCGGTCTGGGCCGGATCGAATTCGCTGACCAGCTCGAAGGCGGCGTCGGTATCGTTGATATTGTTGTAAGAGAGCGTCTTGCCCTGCACCTGGGTGGCGGTGGCGACGCCGGGACGGTTGTCGCCATTGGCGTAGAAGGCCGCCCATTGATGCGGGTTTTCGCCATAGCGCATCACTTCGCGCAAGGTGCCGGCAAAGCTGCGATAGGAGACGTCGGCAAAATCGATCTCGCGGGCGAACCAGCTCGAAATGGCGCTGTCATAGGCGGCGGTGCGGGCATAGGCCTTGGCGGCCAGCCTTTGGCGCAGTTCGAACGGAATGCCGCCCGCTTTGATGGCGTCGAGCACTGCCGGATAGTCGGCCGGATCGACGATGACGGTGACAAAAGCGTGGTTCTTGGCGGCGGAGCGCACCATGGCCGGGCCGCCGATATCGATGTTCTCGATGATTTCGTCGTAAGAGGCGCCGGACGCGACGGTCTTCTCGAACGGGTAGAGATTGACCGCGACGAGGTCGATCGGGCCGATCTCATGCGTATCCATGGCGTTTTTGTGCGCGGGATTGTCGCGCACCGCCAGGAGCCCCCCATGCACCTTGGGATGGAGCGTCTTGACCCGTCCATCCATCATTTCGGGAAACCCGGTCAACTCGGAAATCTCGCGAACCGGCAGGCCGGTTTCGGCGATCAGCTTGTGCGTGCCGCCGGTCGAGACCAGCTCGACCCCGGCCTCGGAAAGCCCACGGGCGAAATCCGCCATGCCCGATTTGTCGAAAACAGAAAGCAGTGCCCGCCCGACCGTCACCGTCTTGCTCATGAAAAGCGTCTCGCCATGTTGCGTGTGGAGAATTGCGCGCTCCGCTAGCATGAAGCGGGGCCGAGGCCAAGGCAGGCGGACAGAGTTTACTGCTCGCGGGTGAGAATCCAGCCGATTTCCAGCCCCGGCACGGCATCGGCCTCCAGCACCAGCTGGGTGGTGCGGTGAAAGCCGAGATAGGCGGACTGGCGCACGCTGTCGTCCTCGTGCAGATCGGCGCCCTCCCACAGAAAGCTCCACACCTCGCCATTGGGCAAGGTGAGCCGGCGCATGCCTTCGCCGACCGGCGCGTGCACGGCGACGCCGGGGGCCAGGTGAAAGCGGATCGCCAGATGCCCATTGGGCTCGCCGGCGCCGACGAGGCGATCCTGGCCGACCAGGGTCTGGCCATCGCCGAGCAAAGTCAGCCGCCGCTCGATTTCGACGCCGAAACGGGGCGCATAGCCGGCGCTGGCCAGCAGCAGCATATGCTCTGAGGCATCGAGCTGCATTTGCGGCGGCACAAGGCGCTTTGCCGCCCCCTTGCCGCTTGCCGGCGCGGCATCCTCGCCATCGATGGTGGGCGAGGAATGGGCGATGGCCTGGCGGAACAGATCGCGGGTTTCGGGCATGTCGAGCGGCGCCGGGCCGCAGGAGCCCAGGATCAGCTCGCTGCCGTGGGAAAACTCGAAGGCCAGGGCGCCGGCATGGGCTTCGCCATCGAAACCGGGCGGCGGACGCAGGCCGGAATCGGCGACGATCACCGTCTGGCCGCTGCGCAGAATGCCGTAGCCACCCAGAATGCGCGAGCGGCGCGACACGGTCGGGCCATTGGCCTGCACGGCGACCAGCACGTCGTGCGGCACCTGTCCGCAGCCATTGAAATAGACCGGCTCGCCGCTCGACAGGGTCAAGGCGTCGAGCGCTTCGTGCATGCGGTCGATGCGGTCGGACAGGGCCGCCTGAGCGGGGCTGCCATGGCTGGCGGCGGCGCGCCTGAGGCTTGCCAGCTCGACCAGCAGCGACAATTGCACGCGCGGATTGCGGCTGAGGTGCAGGCCCTCTTCGTCGAGCTGGCGCGCCAGGAGCGCATCGAGCTTGGCGAGGCGCAGATCGACATTGGACTTGTCGTCGGGCTCGCACAATTCGGCGCCGAGCAGGCCGATGGCGGCGAACAGCGCCTCGACCGGTTCGGTGGCAAGGCTCGAGCGCACGCGCAGGCTCTGCACCTGGGTGCCCAGGCTGCGCTGGATGGTCTTGGCCTGGTCGGGCGTCGCCCCATCGAGCAGCAGCGTCAGGTGCCTGAGCCAGTTGAGCACGCGCTGGGCCGTCAGGGTCAGCGACCAGCTCTCGGGATCGAATTTCCCCTCGCGTCCGATCCAGTCGAGCACCAGAGTGCGCGCGAACAAGCGCTCGCCGGGATCGCGCACGTCGCGAAAATGCCGGAGCCAGGAAAAGCCCTGCAGATTGTTCCACCAATCGGGGTGCTCGACATCGACGGCAAAGGGCGAGGTGCCGCCGGTCTCGATGAGCTTGGAGGCGAGAAGATAGCGGCCCGACATCATTTCGCGCACGGCGTCGCGGTCGGGCGGGCGGAAATCGGGCAGATCGCCCTTATAGCCCTGCTCGGCCAGGCCCTGCCAGGTCCAGCGGGTGAGACTGGTGGTGACGAGGCCATCGGCGAGGCGCGCGCATAGCCGGCGGGCCGCATAGAGGAGCTGACCGCTCATTCCCGCCCTCCGCGTCTTTTTGCAACGCGGGCAGTGCCAATGCTGCCCCAGATACCAACCACGTCCAAAAATCCCTGCGATCGCCGCTTGGGACCGCTTGCGTCACGCAGAGCGGTCTAAAGACTTCACCCTGATTTGAACAGAACGAAAGCGAATTGCGAGGGCGGCAAGGGTTTTTTAACCGGGAAAACCCTTCGCCCTCACTCCGCGCGCCGGAAGCGGGCGACGAAGAAACCATCCATGCCGCCGGCAACCCCGCCCGGCGCCATCCCGGGATGGGTGCGCACGAGGCCCCGGCTCGTCACCGCCTGTTCAAGGCCCGGCAGCTCTTCGGCCCGAACCGGATCGAGCTCGAGCCCCGGCAGGGCGGCAAGGGCCCAGTCGACCTGCGCCTCGCCTTCCTCGGGCTCGAGGGAGCAAACGCAATAGACAAGGCTCCCCCCGGGGGCGAGGCAGCGCAGCGCATTGGTCAGGAGGGCCTGCTGCAGCCGGGCGCGGCCGGCGATATCGGCGGGCTGGCGGCGCCAGAGCACTTCGGGATGGCGGCGGAACGTGCCGGTGGCCGAACAGGGCGCATCGAGCACGATGCCGGCAAAGGCCTGGGCGGGCTCATAATTGGCGGCATCGGCCAGCACGACCTGCGGCGCATAGCCGAGCCGGGTCATATTGGCGCGCAAGCGCTCAAGACGGGACGCGTCGTTGTCGAGCGCGGTGACCTCGTAGCCGGCCTTGAGCAATTGTGCGGTCTTGCCGCCCGGCGCGGCGCAAAGATCGAGCACGGCGCTGCCCGGCGCAGCGGCCAGCAGCCGTGCCGGCAGCGCCGAGGCCGCATCCTGCACCCACCAGCGCCCCTCGGCGTAAAAGGGCAGCGCATCGACGGGGCGGTCGCGCGTCAACAGGCGCACCGAATCATGGAGGAGCCTTTGCGCCCCGAGCGCGGCAATCAGCTCCGGCTCGTCGTCCTTGAGGGTGAGGTCGAGCGGGGCGCCCTCGACGAGCGCCTCGGCAAAACTCTCCACCGCCTCGGCGCCATAGGCCTTGGTCCAGATCGCGCGGAACTGCTCGGGGATCAGCAGGGTGTCGTCCATCAGGCCGAAGCGGGCGGAATTGGACTGGGCGCGGCGCAGCACCGCATTCATCAGGCCCGAGAGGTGGCGCGCCTTGGGGTCGCGCTTGACCGCCTCGACGGCGAGAAACAGGGCGCTATGGGCGCCGATATCGGGCAGGAACACCAGCTGCGCCAGCGACAGGCGCAGAACCGCCTCGAACGTGCCCGAGCGCGGCGGCAGGCCTTTTTCGAGCAACTCGACCAGCATGGCGTCGATCTGGCCCTGGCGCACCAGCGCCGTGGTCACCAGACGATTGGCCAGCGCCCGGTCGCGCCCATTGGCGAGATCCTTTTCGCTCAAGGGAGAAAAATGCTCGCCACCCAGAACGGCGCGAAGCCGCTGGGCGGCGGCAAGGCGGAGCTTCAGCCCCGCGGGATCGTGTTTGCTCGTCACGCTGCCAGCCTTGTCAGTGCGGCGGGCAAAGCCGCGCCGCGTTCACTACCCCCAGGGACCGCGCGTGCCGCTGTCGCTTTCGGCGCCGCCGGCGGTCGGAACCCGCCAGCCCCCGCCATTGTCGCGGCCGCTGGAGGCGGGCGTGGGGCGGGGCTGTGGTCTGCGGCCCTTATCGTCCACCTCCATCGTCGCCGCAAGCCTGCGCAACGCATCGATGCGGTTGGCCGTATCGGGATGGGTGGAAAACAGGTTGTCCATGCGGGCGCCCGAGAGCGGGTTGATGATGTACATATGGGCCATGGCCGGGTTGCGCTCGGCCGCGACATTGACCTGACGGGCAGCCAGCGTGGCGATCTTGTTCAGGGCCGAGGCCAGGCCCAGCGGATCGCCGGCGATTTCCGCCCCGAGCTTGTCGGCCTCATATTCGCGGGTGCGGCTGACCGCCATCTGCACGATCATCGCCGCCAAAGGCGCGAGAAACACCATCAGCAGCGTGCCGATGCCGCCCAGCGGATTGTCGCGATTATTGCCGCCGCCGAAGAACAGGCCGAACTGCGCCAGGGCCGAAATGGCACCGGCCAGGGTCGCCGTCATGGTCATGGTCAGCGTGTCGCGGCTCTTGATATGGGCCAGCTCATGCGCCACGACGCCGGCCACCTCGCGCGTATCGAGCTGGCGCAGGAGGCCGGTGGAGACGGCCACGGCGGCATTGTTGGGATCGCGGCCGGTGGCGAAGGCATTGGGCTGGTCGGACTGGATGACATAGACCGCCGGGGTGGGAATGCCGGCGCGGCGCGAGAGCGTATCGACCATGTCGTAAAGCTCGGGCACGCGGCTGCGCTCGACCGGCACGGCGTTCTGCATGCGCAGCACGAGCTTGTCCGAATTCCAGAAGGCGAAGAGATTGGTCGCCGCCGCGAAGGCGAACGCCAAAAGCATGCCGCTGGTGCCGCCCAAAAAATACCCCACGACCATGAACAGCGCCGTCATGGCGGCGAGCAGGACGAAGGTGCGGAAGGTGTTGAACATCTCGACCCCTTGGGTTGCTGGACTTGCGCAATTATGTTGGGAGCCGAATGGTTCCGCGCAAGCTTTGCCGACATTGTAACGCGAGAAAGTCCGATGACCGACACCGAACCCGAGAAAATGACCGACGAGCCAAACGCGGCGCCGGCGCGCCCCCTGCCCCCGGCGGCGCAGCGGGCCCTGGCCGAAGCCGAGGCGCGCCGCCAGGCAATCGATGCCGCCACGGCCATGGCCCCGAAGGAAAAGGGCGGTCGCGGCGGGCTCGAGCCGGGCCGCTATGGCGACTGGGAAATCAAGGGCCTGACCAGCGATTTCTGAGCAAAGGCAAGACGCCGGTGCCGTTTGTCCCCGTGACGGCGGCCGGCGCCACACTGCGGCTTTCTCAACAAAGGAAAGCCCAGATGGACCAGACCGCCCGCCTCGACCTGCCCTATATCCTTTCGGGCCAGGCGCTCAAATATATCACGCATAACGAGGCGCTGGAGCGGCTCGACATGCTGGTGCAGCCGGTGGTGGAGGCGCGCGCGGTGACGACGCCGCCGGCGACACCCCTGCCCGGCGAAGCCTGGATCGTGCCGGCGGGCGCCGAGGGAGCCTGGGCCGGCCATGGCGATGAAATCGCCGCCTTCCAGTCCGGCGCCTGGCGGTTCTACGATCCCGCGCCGGGCTGGCAGGTGTTCGACAGGACCGGCGGGGCCGTGCTGGTGTTTTCGGGCGCGGCCTGGGTCGCAATTGCCGCCATCGGCGCGGGCCTGCCGCAATTGGGGGTCAATACCAGCGCCGACGACACCAACCGGCTGGCCGTCGCCAGCGATGCCAGCTTGTTCACCCATGCGGGGGGCGGGCACCAGCTCAAGCTCAACAAGGCGGGCGGCGGCGAAACGGCCAGCCTGCTGTTCCAGAGCAATTGGACCGGCCACGCGGAAATGGGACTGATGGGCGACACGCTCTGGCGCATCAAGGTCAGCGCCGACGGGTCGATCTGGCGCGACGCCATCGCCATCAACCCGGCGGATGCGGCGGTGAGCGTGGCGGGCGCCCTGTTTCCGGCGGCCGATAATGCGCGGAGCCTCGGGAGCGGGACGGCGCGCTGGTCCGCGGTCTGGTCGGCCACCGGCACCATCCAGACCTCCGATGTCCGGCGCAAGCGCGATATCGCCCCCAGCGATCTGGGTCTCGATTTCATCACCGCCCTGCGGCCGGTGCGTTTTCGCTGGAGCGACGGCGCGGCCCCCGGAGATCACTACGGGCTTCTGGCCCAAGACGTGCTCGAGGCGCTGGCCTTGTGCGGCACTGCCAGCTTTGGCGGCCATGTCCTGGCCGATCCGGCCGATCCCGACAGCGATCAGGCGCTGCGCTATGATCAGTTCATCGCGCCGCTGATCGCCGCCGTCCAGACGCTGGCCGCCCGCTTCGCGGCCCTCGAGGCAGGGCTGGCGCCAGGATCATCGCCGCTGCGTCAATAGGACCAGCCCAGAGACGCCGCGCTGGCGGCGTCGAAATGCAGGGTGACCGGCGCGTCGGCGCCGGGGGTGATGACGCCATCGACATATTGACGCTGCAGCAGCCTCACGACCTCTGCATCGGCATCGATGCCCTCGAGCACATAGTCGAAACAGTCCTGTCTATCGAGGTTCATATAGCTCGCGACATCGTTTTTGAGCGCCTCCAGCTCGCGCCCACCCACCGCGCGCCCATCGGCCCGGGCAAGGGCGCGCATCGAGGGTTGCCAATCATGGCCGCTCTCGCAGATATAGCGCCCGTCCCGGAACACGCCCTGATCGACAAAGACGATATCGTATTCGTCGTTCCAGGCATGGCCGATCTCGTAGCGCGCGCCCTCCTCACTCACCTCGAGATAGATGTCGGACCATGAGCACAGCCCCTCGGCTTCAAAATAGCACCAGCGCTCGGAGGTGCGCATCAGCACGGCCACCGCCTCGACCGGCACCAGCTTGCCGCGCTTGAGCGAAGCGAGCGCCGCCTGGGTTTGCGGGGCGAAGGCCTGCGCGGGAACAAGACCCGCAAGCGTGATCAACAGGGCAAGGCTCAAGCTGCGCATGACGGCCTCCTTAGAACGTGTCGCGGACAAAGCCTAAAGCAGAACGCCGCCAGGGGAAACCATGGATTGGCAGGCGCGCCGGCCGGCGCGCCTGCCATCATGGGCGGCAGGATCAGCGCAGCCAGCCCTGCGGGCGGGGCTGCAACTCCATCTGCCCGTCCCTGGTGGCCGCATCGATGGCGGCAATCTCCTCGGCGGAGAAATCGAGATTGTCGAGCGCGCCGAGATTGTCCTTGAGCTGCTCGATCGTGCGCACCCCGATCAGCGCCGAGGTCATTTCAGGCCGGCGCAGCACCCAGGCCAGCGCCAGTTGCACCAGCGTCTGGCCGCGCGACGCGGCGATGTCGCCGAGCCGATCGACCGCCTGGAGCACGCGCGGCTCGATATGGCTGGCGCGCAGGGAGCCATTGGGATTGGCGCCGCGCGTTCCCTCCTTGTCACCGGAGGAATATTTGCCCGAAAGCACGCCCTGCGCCAGCGGCGAGAAGGCGATGATGCCGATGCCCAGCTCGCCGCAGGCATCGATGGTGCGGTCATTCTCGATCCAGCGATTGAGCACCGAATAGCTGGGCTGATGGATGGTGGTGGCGACGCCCATCTGCTGGAGAATGCGGTGCGCCTCGCGGGTTTGCTGCTCGGGATAGGAGGAGATGCCCACATAGAGGGCCTTGCCCGACTGCACCGCATGGGCCAGCGCCCCCATGGTTTCCTCGAGCGGGGTGTCGGGATCGAAGCGGTGGGAATAGAAAATATCGACATAATCGAGCCCGAGACGCTTGAGGCTCTGGTCGAGGCTCGACAGCAGATATTTGCGGCTCCCCCATTCGCCATAGGGACCGGGCCACATATTGTAGCCGGCCTTGGTCGAAATGATCATCTCGTCGCGATAGGGACGGA
Organism: Devosia sp.; assembly: GCA_026126125.1. Classification (GTDB taxonomy): domain Bacteria; phylum Pseudomonadota; class Alphaproteobacteria; order Rhizobiales; family Devosiaceae; genus Devosia. The sequence continues at coordinate 37,761 of JAHCJW010000009.1, read as the reverse complement.
AATCGCGCGCCATCACCGTGCCGAACAATTCCTCGGACGAGCCGGCCGGGGGGCCGTAATTATTGGCCAGATCGAAATGGGTGATGCCCCGGTCGAAGGCATAGCCCAAGATCTCCATGGCGGAGGGATAGTCGCGTGTTCCGCCGAAATTCTGCCACAGCCCCAGGCTGATCGCCGGCAGCTTCAGGCCCGAGCGGCCCGAGCGGCGATAGACCATGCTGTCATAGCGTGCGGGATCGGCCCGGTAGGTCATGAATTAATGCTCCCGATGTCTTGCTTATAGCGGCCCGTGACGCCGGGTTCCGCCAATGCTATGAGCGGCGCGATGAAACCGATCGACGCCGAAACCACCCCCACTGTGCCCCAGCCCATGCATCCATACAAGGTGATGGCGATCTACAAATTCGCCGCCCTGCCCGACGCCGAAGCGCTCAAGAACCCGCTGGCCAGTTTTTGCTGCGGCCACGCCATCAAGGGCACGCTCATCCTCGCGCCCGAGGGTATCAACGGCACCGTGGCCGGCAGCGCCGAGGCCATCGACGCGCTCGCCGATTATCTTTTTGCCAGCGGCCCCTTCGGCCAGCGCCTTGAGGGCGCCGAGGTGAAATATTCCTTTGCCGACGCGGCGCCCTTCCTGCGCATGAAGGTGCGGCTCAAGCCCGAGATCGTCACCCTGCGCGCGCCCGAGGCCGATCCCTCGAGACAGGTCGGCACCTATGTCGAGCCGGAGGACTGGAACCGCCTCATCGAGCGCAACGACGTGGTGCTGGTCGATACGCGCAACGACTATGAAGTGGGGCTGGGCACGTTCCAGCGCGCCCTCGATCCGGCCACCGCCAGTTTCGTCGAATTCAAGGATTACGTGGCGAAAAACCTCGATGCGCAGCGCGACAAGAAGGTCGCCATGTTCTGCACCGGCGGTATCCGCTGCGAAAAAGCCTCGAGCTATCTGTTGAGCCAGGGGTTTGAGGAGGTGTTTCACCTCAAGGGCGGCATTTTGAAATATCTCGAGGTGGTGCCGCCCGAGGAGAGCCGTTTTCAGGGCGAGTGCTTCGTTTTCGACGAGCGCGTTTCGGTCGGGCACGGGCTGGAGCTGGGCACGGCGACGCTGTGCCGCGCCTGCCGCCGCCCGCTGACGCCGCAAGACCGCCGGCACGCGGACTATGTCGAGAATATTTCCTGCCCCCATTGCGCCGAGGACGCGGCAAAGCACCGGGCGGCGGCCGAACGGCAGCGCCAGATGGCGCTGGCCAGACAACGCGGGGGCGCCCATCTGGGCGATGCGGTATCGGCCGAGGCGCAACAAAGCCGCGCGCGCAAGAAGCACGAGGCCGAACTCTCGCGCCAGGCGAACGCAAAACCGGACTGACGCCTTCTCGATCGACAAAACCGATGCTAGACAAGCCTGGGGGCATTCTTTCGTCAGTTCGATAAGCGTTTTTTATGGACCTCGATCAACTCCGCACGTTCGACCGCATCGTTCGCGATCAGAGCTTCACCAAGGCGGCCGCCTATCTCAACATCACCCAGGCCACCGCCTCGATGCGCATAAGGGCGCTGGAGCAATTGCTGGGGGTGAGCCTGTTCGTGCGCGGCCGCACGGTGAGCCTCACCGATCAGGGCATGAGCTTCCTGCCCTTTGCCCGCCGCATCATCGGCACGGCGCAGGAGGCGCGCGAGGCGCTGCGCCGGGTCGAGCGCGGGCGCATCGCCATCGCCTCGCTGCGCAGCCTGGTTTCGCCGCTGGTCACCGAAAGCCTGCTGCGCTTTCAGCAGAGATATCCATCGGTCGACGTGGTGGTCAATGAAGGCCGGCAGGCCCAGATCGCCGCCATGCTGCATGAGCGGGAGGTCGAGATGGGCATTTTGTGCTGGCCCAATCTCGACCCGCTGATCGTCGATCTGGTGCCGCTGGTGATCATGCGCGAGCGGGTGCCGCTGGTGGTTTCGGCCGATATCGCCTCGAGGCTATCGAGCGAGCCGAGCATCGAAGAGGTGCTGGCGCTGGTGCCGCGGGTCATTTCGCTGCGCTGGTGGCAGGCCGATCCCGAGACGGCGGCGGCGCTGGCCCGCAAGGCGCGCACCAGCGTCGAACTGCCCACGGGCCCTGGCCGCCGCCTGGCCATCAAGGGCGAGGGGCTGGGCTATTTCGTCAATTCCGCCGTCGCCGACGATGTCGCGGCGGGACGCCTGGTTGAAATCGCCCCGGTCGATTTCGAGCCGCTGCATCGCGACACGGCCATGGTGGTGCGCTCGCTGGCGGCGCTGGAGCGCCCGATGCTGGCCGATTTCGTCAACGAGATCGTCAGCGAATGCACCCGCGTCGGCATCATTCTCGACAATCGCATGACCGAGGCGCAGAAATCGGCCTGAGAGACCGCCGGAAAATCGGGGCAACAGGGCGTCAGACCATCGCCGTGGTGCGCCGCCGCGTCAGCACCAGGGTCACAACGAAGCTGGCGCTCATCAGCAGGACGATGGTGGGCGCCGGGGCGCTGTCGATGAAGAAACTGAGATAGACGCCCAAAAGGCTGCACGACACCGAGATCGCCACCGCCAGCACCAACATGACGCCGAACCGTCGCGTCAGAAGAAAGGCGATCGCCCCCGGCGCGATCAGCAGGGCGATGACCAGCACGATGCCCACCGCCTGCAGGGCGCCGACAATGGTCAGGGCGATCAACGCCAGCAGCCCATAGTGCAGCAGGCGCACCGAAAGCCCGATGGCGCCGGCCTGTTGCGGATCGAAGATGAACAGCATCAGGTCGCGCCACTTGGCCAGCACCACCCCGCTCACCAGCAGGCCGATGGCGCCGGCCTGAATCAGATCGCCCTGCCCGACGCCCAGAATATTGCCGAACAGGATATGGTCGAGATGCACATCGGTGCGGATGGCGGCGAACAGCACGATGCCAAGACCGAAGAGGCCGGAAAACACCACGCCCATCACCGTGTCCTCCTTGATGCGGCTGTTTTCCTTCAAAAAGCCGACGCTGAGCGCGCAGACCATGCCGGCAAGAAAAGCGCCGACGCCGAGCGGAAGGCCGACGAGATAGGCCAGCACCACCCCGGGCAGCACGGCGTGGGAGATGGCGTCGCCCATCAGCGACCAGCCCTTGAGCACGAGGAAACAGGAAAGGAGCGCGGTGGGCACCGCCACCAGCACGGCGATGATCATCGCCTGCACCATGAAGGGAAACTGGAACGGCCATAGCGCCAGGTCCTGAAAGGGAACGGAGGCGGCGCTCATTTCGCGCTCTCCCTGGCGATGCGCCGCCGCGTTGCCAGCAGGCCGTGCCGGGGCGCGAAAAAGAAGGCAGCGAGGAACACCAGCGTCTGCAGCACAACGATGACCCCGCCGGTGGCGCCATCGAGGAAATAGCTCAGATAGGCCCCGAAAAAGCTCGACGAGACGCCGACGACGATGGCGATGACGATGAGACGCCCAAAGCGGTCGGCAAGAAGATAGGCCGTCGCGCCCGGGGTGACGACCATGGCGATGACGAGGAAGGCGCCGACGGTCTGCATCGCCGCCACGGTCGCCGCGCTCAACAGGGTGAAAAAGATCACCTTGAGCCAGGTGGTCCGGAGGCCGATGGAGCGGGCATGGCTCTCGTCGAAAAAGGTCACCATCAGATCCTTCCAGATCACCAGCATGACCAGGAAGGTCACCGCCGAGATGATCACCAGTTGTAGCGTGTCATCGGGGGTGATGGCGAGGATATTGCCCAGCACGATGGTCTGGATGTCGATGGGGGTGGGCGAGAGCGAGACCATGAACAGTCCCAGGCCAAAAAAGCTCGAAAAGATCAGCCCGATCACCGCGTCCTCGCGCAGCTTGGTGCGCTGGGACAGAAACAGCATCGCCCCCGCCGCCATGCCGCCCGAAAGAAAGGCGCCGAGCGAAAACGGCAGGCCCAGCATATAGGCGCCGGCGACGCCGGGCACGATGGAGTGGGAAAGCGCATCGCCGATCAGCGACCAGCCCTTGAGCATCAGATAGGCGGAAAGAAAGGCGCAGATGCCGCCCACCAGCGCCGATACCCACATGGCGTTGATCATGTAGTGATAGGAAAACGGCTCAAGCAGGGTTTCGATCATTTCTCGCCGCTCGATTGCTGATGGCTCATCCGGCCCTTTTCGCCATAAAGCACCAGCGGCCGCTCATCATCACTCAGCACCGAGAGATGGCGCGGATCGTCATCGTCATGCAGCCCGGCCCCCGCCAGCACGAAATGGCGCAAGACGCCGCCAAAGGCCTCTTCGAGCCGCTCGCGGGTGAAGATTTCCGCCGTCGGCCCATAAGCGAGCACCGTGCCCTTGACCAAGACGGTGCGGTCGCAGAATTCGGGCACTGAACCGAGATTGTGGGTGGAGACGAGGATGACCTTGCCCTCGTCGCGCAGGGCGCGCAGCAGGGCGATGATGGCATCCTCGGTCTTGACGTCGACGCCGGTGAACGGTTCGTCGAGCAGGATCACCTCGCCTTCCTGGGCTAGGGCGCGGGCGAGAAAGACACGTTTTTTCTGCCCGCCGGACAATTCGCCGATCTGGCGCCTGGCGAATTCGGTCATGTCGACCCGGGCCAGCGCCGCCGCCACCTTCTCCCTATCGAGGGGGCGCGGAATGCGGAACAGGTTCATATGGCCGAAACGCCCCATCATCACCACGTCCTCGACCAGGACAGGGAAATTCCAGTCGACCTCTTCCGATTGCGGCACATAGGCGACCAGATTGTTGCGCTGCGCCTGGCGCCCCTCCTGCCCGAGAATGGAAATCGAGCCGGACACCACCGGCACGAACCCCATAATGGCCTTGAAAATGGTCGATTTTCCGGCGCCATTGACGCCGACCAGCGCCGTTATCGAGCCGCGCGGGCTGGAAAAGCTCGCCCGTTTGAGGGCGGTGGTGCCGTTGCGATAGGCGACGGTGATGTCGTTGACGGCGATGCCGGAGGAAACGCTCATCGGGACAGGCCTGCGGCAATGGTCGAGGTGGTCACTTTCAACAGGTCGAGATAGGTCGGTACAGGTCCGTCGCTTTCCGAGAGCGAATCGACATAGAGCACGCCGCCATAGGCGATGCCGGTTTCGCGCGCCACCTGCTCGGCCGGGCGCGGGGAAATGGTCGATTCGGAAAAAATAACGCCGATATCGTGCGCGCGCACCGCGTCGATCACCTCGCGCACCTGGCGCGGCGTGCCCTGCTGATCGGCGTTGATCGGCCAGAGATAGAGTTCCTTGAGCCCGAAATCGCGCGTCAGGTAGGAAAAGGCGCCTTCCGAAGTGACGAGCCAGCGCCTGTCCTCGGCAATATTCGCCAGCGCCGCGCGAATCGGCGCCACGCTGGCGGTGATCCGGTCGGCATAGGCGGCGGCATTGGCGGCATAGAGATCGGCATTGGCCGGGTCGAGCGCGGCGAAAGCGGCGCGGATATTGTCGACATAGACCAAGGCGTCGGTGGGCGACATCCAGGCATGCGGATTGGGCTTGCCCGCATAGGGCCCCTCGCCGATGCCGATCGGCTCGATGCCTTCGGTCAGCACCGCATTGGGCACGTCGGGCAGATTGTCGAGAAACCGGGAAAACCACTGCTCGAGATTGAGCCCGTTCCACAAGATGAGATCGGCATCCTGAGCCGCAACCAGATCGCCGGGCGTGGGCTGGTAATTGTGGATTTCGGCGCCCGGCTTGGTGATCGACACCACCTCGATCGCCTCCCCGGCGACGTTGCGCGCCATATCCGCCAGAATGGTGAAGCTGGTCACCGCCTTGAGCCGGTCCTCAGCGGCGACGGGCCCGCCCAGAGCAAGGGGGGCCAAGAGGGTTAGAGCAAGGAGCAGGCGGCGATGCATGACGGTCTCCGGACGAGATCATTGTCCGGACGATAATGCAATTGCAAATCATTCGCAACAAAAACCGGAAAGGCCCGCCTTTGCCGCCCTCCAATGCCGCTCAACCACACAGCCCCAGCTCGCGGCGCAGCTTGCGGGTGAGACGCAGCGCGACCAGACGGTGGGCTTCGACCAGATAGGCGCCGACCTCATCCTCGCGCAGCGGGCTCTGCGGCGCGATGGCCACCCAGGAGGCGCGGGCAAAATAGGGCGCCGGCCGGATGAACGGCAATTCGCACAGCAGGGAGAAGCTCATTTCCGGCACTTTGAGCCAGACCTCGCCCTGCTCCTTATCGAGCAGAGCGAAAATCTTGCCGCCGAGCTTGGCCACCGAATCATCGTGCCATTGCCGCACCAGGGTCGTGGCGGGCAGGCGCAGCACGAAGGCTTCAAAACCGTCGCGGCCGAACAGCGTCGGCACGGCGCCATGGCTATCGGGCCGCAACGCCGAGGCCGATGGGGCAGCTCACCCCGGTGCCGTTGAGCCCGCAATAGCCAGTGGGGTTCTTGGCCAGATATTGCTGGTGATAGGTTTCGGCATAATAGAAGGGGCCGGCCGCGGCGATCTCGGTGGTGATGGGGCCAAGCCCCTGCGCGCGCAGCGCCCCCTCATAGGCGGCGCGGCTCTGCGCGACGATCTGGGCCTGTTCCGGCGTGGTGGTATAGATGGCCGAGCGATATTGCGTGCCCACATCATTGCCCTGGCGCATGCCCTGGGTCGGGTCATGCTCTTCCCAGAAGGTCCTGAGCAGGGTTTCGAGCGAGATGCGCTTGGGATCGTAGACGACCTTGACGCTTTCGGTGTGTCCGGTCAGGCCCGAACAGGCCTCTTCATAGCTCGGATTGGGCGTGTGCCCGCCCTGATAGCCGACAGCGGTGACGATGACGCCGGGCAATTGCCAGAACAGGCGCTCGGCGCCCCAGAAACAGCCCAGGCCGAAATAGATCGTCTGGGCGCCTTCGGGATAAGGCCCCTTGAGCGGGCTGCCATTGACGAAATGATCGGGGGCAACAGGCATTGGCGTCGTCCGGCCCGGCAGGGCCTCGGCGGCGGAAGGCAATGTCGATGGTTTGCTGCGGAAGAACATGACGGTCTCCTTTCGCGCCCCAATATGGGGTGCCGGAGCGGTTTTCGACAGGGTCAGATTTCATCCTGGCGCAGAAAACGCTCGGGACGCCGGCGCCGGCCCAGCAGCGCCAGTACGATTCCGGGCACGCCGATCACCGCGAAGGCAGGATAGGTCAGAACGATTTCAAAGAGCGAGGCAAGCAGATCGGCAAAGAAACGGCTATCGAAAAACCCGCGCACCGCCACAAGACTGGGCTCGTGCAGACCTGCCCATGTCTTGCCCAAACTCGACAGGACCAGGTGATTGGCCGCGAGCGACCTTGTTCCGTCGATGACAAGCAAAACCATCGCCAGGCCGATGAGCCAGGTGCCCAATAGTCTCAAGGCTAGCCGCATTCACCTTTTCCGTACTTGGCCAGGGAACCGCCGCCTGCGTCTTTGGCCTGTCTATCCTTGTGGCATGTTCGGCGGCCGTCTCACAAGATGGCAGAGCCCGGCAAAAAACAATGGTGACAGAGTGGCGAAGATCCCTTGCGCCGGCAACGATCATGAGTATATTGCGCCACGCTCGCAGCCGCCTTCCAAGCGGCTTGAGCGATCCGCCAGCGGATCGCTTCCCGGCGATGCGGAGAGGTGGCCGAGTGGTCGAAGGCGCACGCCTGGAAAGTGTGTAGGCGGGGAACCGTCTCAAGGGTTCGAATCCCTTTCTCTCCGCCAGCTTCCTGAAATCCAGTATTTTCAACGACTTAGGCTCCCGAAGAATCTTCGAGACACATGCATCTGCACGTGTCGGTCCGTTCTCCGGCCGATTGGCTCTGGAGGCGAAGACGAGCATGGCGGCCAAGGGCGCCTGTGTGGAAAAGGTCGGTGCGATCTATGACGTGCGCAAATGAATTCCCCGCGCCTGGACCGGGCGGGTGGAAAGCGACGTTGTGCGCTTGTCGCTGCGGACCAAGGACCGGGTGACGGCGCTCAGAAGCGGCCTGAAGGCGCTGGTGGTGTTCGAGGAATTGCTACGGATGGAGCCGGCCTTCACGGCCGGAGCGGTTCACCATCGATCCCAGCCGCCAAATGCCGGCACTAAACAACTAAGCCAGACTTAGCACTGGTGCCCCAAAGCCGAGCAGTTCACCCGGCCTCGCATGAATGCTTGTCACGTGGCCAGAAGCGCTTGCACGGATCGGCATTAGCACTGCCCCCGACGCCAGGAAGCCAACGATCTCACGCTCCATCACCTTGTCGCCCACAGCCACCATTGGCACCGCCAAACGCGGATGAGTCGGGACAAAAGTGCCTATTGCCTCAGTCTTAATGATGGTTTTCACGCTCATCTTGACGGGTTCTGGCGGCCCCCGCCCCAGAACGATCCGGACGCGCGTCTCGCCTTCCCGCACGTCCAGCATCTGCAGGCCATGTTCGCCCATAAGGGCCAGCATGCGATCGAGATCGTCGACTGTGATCATCTGATCCACCCCGCTGCAGCCCCGCGCAAACGTGTTGCCATGGCTTCGACCGATCTCAGGTAGGTTTCCACCTGATCGAGCGCCAACAGGGAATCGTCATAGCTTGCCTGGACAAACCGCAGCATGTCGCCCGGACGTGCCTGCCCCAGACGCCACAGATCGGCCTCGATCACGGTGCCGATCTTGGGATAGCCTCCCATCGTCGCCGCATCGGCAAGCTGAATGATCGGCGCCCCACCTGCGGGCACCTGAATGACGCCGGGAACCACGCCATGCGAGCGCAGTTCCACGGGGCTTTCCATCCGCAGCTGGCTGCCCGAAAGCCGATAGCCGGAGCGATTGCTTTGCGGCGTGACGGTCCAGTCACTCTCCCAGAGCGCGGCATGGGACTCGACGGTAAAGAGGCCATATTCGGAAGCGGGCAGCACGCGGACATGAACGGCACCGCCCTCCCCCAGCGGCAGTGCCGCCAGCGCCGGCCCAACGCCCATGCCCGCAGGGGGCAAGCGCGTCTCGCCTCGCCCGGCTGACAACTGATCGCCCTTCCTGAGCATGCGCCCGTCGAGCCCGCCAAATTCGCCGCGCAACTGCGTACTGCGCGATCCCAACACTTCCGGCACATCTATGCCGCCACCCACGCACAGATAGGCCCGGCACCCGGAGCGCGGCGCCGACAGGGTCAGAACCTCGCCGGCTTGCGCCCTAATAGCCCAGTCAGGGGGCAATTCAAGATCGCCGAGGCGTGTCGCGCAATCCGCCCCCATGACCGCGATATCCACGTCTTTGGAGAACCGCACGGAAAAGGGCAGAATGGGGACTTCGATCGCCGCGGCATTGCGATCATTGGCGAGGAGCAGATTGCCCAGGGCAAGCGATATGGTATCCATCGCGCCACATCGCCCGACGCCATCCCGGTAAAAACCGACACGCCCTGTATCCTGCACCATGGACAGTGGTGCAGTGCTCAAGATCTCGATCATGCCGCCGCCCCCGACTGGGCCGAACGCGCAGTCAGCCAATGTTCAAGGTAGTGAATGTTGACGCCCCCTGCGACGAAGCCACCGTCACGCATGAGGTCGGCCTGAAGCGCAATATTGGTTACTATGCCCTGCACTTCGAAAGCGGCAAGAGCGGCCCGCATGCGCACCAGCGCTTCCTGACGATCCTCGCCATGCACGATCAGTTTGGCGATCATCGAGTCGTACTGGCTGGGAATGGTGTAGCCAGAACGGATATGGGTATCGAGCCTAACCCCTTCCCCCGCCGGCAGGACCATGCCCGTCACGGTGCCCGGCGAGGGCAGGAAACTATAGGGATCTTCGGCATTGATGCGGCATTCGATTGAATGTCCGTGCGTCACGATATCCGACTGCGAGAGAGTGAGGGGAAGCCCCATCGCCACCTGGATCTGCAGCGTGACAATGTCGATCCCGGTAACCATTTCGGTGACCGGATGTTCCACCTGCACCCGCGTATTCATTTCGATGAAGTAGAATTCTCCATCCTCATAAAGAAATTCAAATGTGCCGGCGCCGACATAGCCGATCTGACGGCAGGCATTTGCGCAACGCTCGCCAACCTCGGTGATCAGTGAGCGGTCGATGCCGGGCGCCGGCGCCTCTTCGATCACTTTCTGGTGCCGCCGCTGCATGGAGCAATCCCGATCGCCCAACCAAAGGGCGGTGCCATGGGCGTCGCAAAGCACCTGAATCTCCACATGCCGCGGATTTTGCAGGAATTTTTCGATATAGATGTCGGGATTGTTGAAGAAGCGCTGTGCTTCCTCGCGGGTCAACGCCGCCGCCGCCGCCAATTCATCACCGCTGCGCACGACGCGCATACCACGACCGCCGCCGCCGCCGGCGGCCTTGAGAATAACGGGATAGCCGATTTCATCGGCCACCGCCTTGATCGAGGCGATATCGGCCGGAAGCGCACTATCGGGGCCCGGAACACAGGGCACGCCAGCGGCAATCATGGCGCGCTTGGCGGCAACTTTGTCGCCCATGGTACGGATGCACTTGGCGCTGGGGCCCACGAAGGTTAGTCCGGCTGCTTGAATCGTATCGACAAACTCAGCATTTTCCGACAGGAAACCATAGCCCGGATGAATAGCGCCTGCCCCGGTCTGCAAGGCGGCGAGCACGATGGCATCGACATTGAGATAGCTGTTGCGCGCCGGCGCCGGCCCGATGCAGATCGCTTCGTCGGCAATTTCAAGATAGGGCGCGCCAGCGTCGGCTTGGGAGTAGACGCAGACGGTCCTAAGACCAAGCCCTTTGGCGGCGCGCTGGATGCGCAAGGCGATTTCGCCACGATTGGCGATGAGCAGCGTATCGAACATGACCTACTCGATCCGGAACAGGGCGTGACCCGCGCCGACTTCGGCGCCGTCTTCAATCAGGATGGCCGCAATCTTGCCCGCACGCTCAGCCTCGATCGGACTGAACACTTTCATGGCTTCGATCGTGCAGAGCGACTGCCCCACGACGACCGTCTGCCCCAGGGTCACGAATGGCGGACTATCGGGCGCGGGGCGCAGATGGATGACACCGAAACTGGTGGAAACGACCTCATGACCGGCTGGCCTTTCGGGCACAACGGCCGCAATTGGCGGAGCACCGACCGCGCCCTCTGCCTTTTTCAGATGAACCTCGAAATCGCCATCGGATATCTGCAGTTCGGCAACGGAAGACCGCTCCATCCAGTCCAGAATTTCCTTGAGACGATCGAGGTCCATGAGTTCGCCAAGTCCAGTGGTTTGCCAAAGACGGATCTATCCGCCACCTTGTGATTGGCTAACACGCCATCGCCGGAATGGGGCCAGAACTTTGTGCAATGGGTCCATTGGAAACAGCCCATGGATAGACCGCCACAAGGCCCCCAACCATAAGGCTTTGCTATCGCCATATCGCGGCACGAGCAGATCACGCGCGCATATGGGTTTGCTAGCTTGTTGGGCATTGTATTGATCTGGACGAGCCGGCGATGAGCAAACCTCACATTCTGCAAATGGGCCCCTACCCCGCATGGGACGTTGGGGCGCTGGACGCTAGATTCACGATGCACCGCTATTTCGAGGCCTCCGACAAGGAGGCTTTCATTCGTCAGCATGCCAACGAAATCAGGGGCATCGCCACACGCGGCGAACTCGGCGCCAAGCGCGACCTGATCGCTGCGCTGCCAAATCTCGAAATCATTTCGGTCTATGGCGTTGGCTATGATGCGGTCGATCTCGACGCCGCCCGCGAGCGCGGCATTCGCGTGACCAATACGCCGGACGTGCTGACCAAGGACGTAGCCGATCTCGCCGTCACCATGATGCTGGCCCAGGCCCGCGGCATCGTTGCCGGCGATGCCTGGGTGCGTACAGGAAACTGGGCCGAAAAGGGTCCCCTGTCGCTGCAGCGCCGCGCCTTCGGGCAGAAGGTCGGCATTCTGGGCATGGGCCGTATCGGCATGGAAGTGGCTCGGCGTCTGGTCGGTTTCGATATGGAGATCGCCTATACCAACCGCTCCCCCCGAAACGACGCTCCCAATTTTACCTTTATCGACAATGCGCTGGCTCTGGCGGAATGGAGCGATGTGCTCTTCGTCACACTGACGGGCGGCGCGGCGACCCGCCATATCGTCAACGAATCCGTCATCCACGCCCTCGGGCCAAATGGTCTGCTCGTCAATGTGTCTCGCGCCTCAAATATCGATGAGCTTGCATTGCTCGATGCGCTCGAAACCGGCCGGCTCGGCGCGGCGGCCCTTGACGTATTCGAAGGCGAACCCAGGCTCGATCCGCGATTTCGCAGATTGAGCAATGTGTTGCTCCAGCCCCATCACGGCTCGGCCACCGAGGCAACGCGCCGCGCCATGGGCGCGCTGATGCTCGACAACCTCTCGGCCCACTTCGATGGCCGCCCTCTTCCAACGCATGTTCTGTGAGGCTCTGATGCGCGCACTCGTCATACACGCCGCCAAGGACTTGCGGATCGAAGACCGGGACATAGAAGCCCTAGGCGCAGGCCAGGTGCTTGTCCGCATCGAGCGAGGCGGCATTTGCGGATCGGACCTGCACTATTTCAACCACGGCGGCTTTGGTGCGGTACGGCTCCGGGAGCCGATGATTCTTGGCCACGAAGTCTCCGGCCGAGTCGCGGCCTTGGGCGAAGGCGTAGCGGGCCTCACGATCGGCGATCTCGTCGCTGTCAGCCCATCCAGACCCTGCGGCCATTGCCAGTATTGCCAGGAAGGAAAGCAGAACCACTGCCTCAATATGCGCTTCTATGGTTCGGCCATGCCCTTCCCTCACAATCAGGGCGCCTTCCGCCAGGAACTGGTCGCCGATCAGACCCAGTGCATTCCCGCCAATGGCCTCACATCGGGTGAAGCGGCCATGGCAGAACCTCTCGCAGTCTGTCTTCATGGCGTGCGACAGGCGGGCGAAATCCTTGGCAAGAAGGTTCTCATTACGGGTAGCGGTCCGATTGGTGTTCTTTGCGCGCTGGCTGCGCGACGCGCGGGTGCCGCCGAAATCGTCGTGACCGACATCACCGACCAGACCCTGACCCATGCGCTGACCGCCGGGGCCGACCGCGCCATCAATACCGCCAAAGACACGGACGCCATGCCAGCGTTCCAGACCGGCAAGGGCTATTTCGACATTCACCTGGAATGCTCGGGCGCGCCCGCAGCCTTGGCCAGCGGCATTGCCGCCGTTCGTCCCCAGGGTGTGCTGGTGCAGGTCGGTATGGGCGGAGACATGACGCTGCCGGTTCAGGCGATCACCGTCAAGGAACTCTCCCTCAGGGGCTCGTTCCGTTTCCACGAGGAATTCGCCACCGCCGTCAAACTCATGCAGGGCGGACTGATCGACGTAAAACCCTTGATCACCCACACCATGCCCATGGCCAAGGCTTTGGAGGCCTTCCAGTTGGCGTCCAACCGTGAACAGGCGATGAAAGTCCAGATCGAGATGGCATGACTAAAGCATCGGCCCGAAACTGTCCTCACGGTTTTGGGTCATCCGATGGTTAAACACGGGATGAGAGCGGCGATTTGCGTTCGATAGAACGCACGCCGCGCTAAGGCCGAGGCCTCCGGGCACCGGCATTTCTTTCAACGTCGCCAGATCATCGGCCAGACGGTCACCGCGCGGACCATCGCCTCTATGGTTTGCGTACCATCGATGACCAGCACATCACCTTCTCCATCGGGGCGCTCAAGCGTCTGGAGCTGACTGTCGAGCAGGGCCGCCGGCATATAATGCCCCGGCCTATGCTTCATCCGTTCCGCCAGAACGTCGCGGGGCAAGTCCAGCATGACGAAACGAACGTCCGCACCCACGGCATTGCGCAGCCTGTCGCGATAGACTCGGCGCAGGGCCGAGCAACTGGCAACGCCACCAGCCGTCGTTTCTCGCAATGCCGCGCCGACCCGATCCAGCCATGGCCAGCGATCTCGGTCTTCCAATGCGACACCGACCGCCATCTTGGCGACGCTCTCGCTTGAGTGCAGGCTATCCCCTTCGATGAAGGGCAGGCCCCAATGATCGGCGATTGCCTCACCCAGGGTCGACTTTCCGCATCCGCTGACGCCCATGACCACGACACGCCGCATCATCGGTCAGAGCGAAACCGTGATGCCGCCGTCGACATAGAGCGTGTGGCCATTGACGAAGCTGGCCGCGTCCGATGCCAAAAATACCACAGCGCCCACCAGTTCCTCGACATTCCCCCACCGTCCTGCTGGCGTCCGCTTTTCGAGCCAGGCGGAAAATTCGGCGCTATCGATAAGCGCCTGATTCAACGGCGTCTTGAAATAGCCCGGTGCAATGGCATTGATCTGCAGCCCGTGCCTGGCCCAGTCGGTACACATGCCGCGCGTCAGGTTGCGGACGGCGCCCTTGGTCGCCGTGTAGGGGGCAATGCCGGGACGCGCCAGTTCGGCCTGCACCGAGGCAATATTGATGATTTTCCCGTGTTCACGGGCAATCATGTGACGCGCCACTGCCTGCCCTACATAGAAAACGCTGGAAATATTGGTCGCGAGCAACTGCTCCCAACGGTCGGCTGGATAGTCTTCAAGCGGCGTGCGGAACTGCATGCCCGCATTGTTGACCAGAACCTCGATCGGTCCGATATCGCGCTCGATCTTTTCGACCGCACCGGCGACTTCATCGGATGAGGTCACATCGAACGATGACATATAGACGTCACGGCCTTCGGTGCGCAGTATCTCGGCCGCCTGCGCCAGACGGTCCGGATCGCGGCCATTCAACACGATCCGCGCGCCATATTCAGCCAGCCCCCGCGCCAGAGCCAGCCCGATGCCCTGGCTCGAGCCCGTCACCAGACACAGCCGGTCGGTGAGATCGAAATGCCTTGCAGCCATGAAATGTCCCTCTACTCGATCAGTATTAGCCGCGCCCAACAAAGGGCATGCCGGTTGCCATCAGCGTCATGGTCAGCACATTGGCTTCCAGCGGCAGCCGCGCCATATCGGCGACAGCCTTGCCCACCAGCGCCACATCAATGGTCGGCTCGGGCGCATAAGTGCCATTGGCCTGCAATACGCCGGCACTCATATTGGTGGTCATATCGGAGGTGATATTGCCCAGGTCGATTTGGCCGCAGGCGATGTTGAATGCCCGCCCATCCAGGGCCGAAGACTTGGTCAATCCGGTGATGGCGTGCTTGGTCGATGCATAAGGCGCCGAATGGGGGCGTGGCGTCGTCGCCGAAATGGAGCCATTGTTGATGATGCGGCCGCCCTGCGGGGTCTGCGCCTTCATCTGACGGAAGGCGGCCCGCGTGCACAGGAACGCGCCGGTGAGATTGACTGCCACGACCTGATGCCAAAGCGCGACATCCAGCTCGTCTATCGCTACGGCAGGCGTCGACATGCCGGCATTGTTCACCAATAGATCAAGACGCCCATAGCGTTCCACAATGGCGACAAAAAGCGCGTCGACCTGGCTTTCAATACCAATATCGGCAGCGTGAACGAGGGTGTCGCCGCCAATTTCCGCCGCGACCGCATCAAGCAGCTCGACGCGCCTTCCGGTCAACACGACCGAAAAACCCGCCTCCACCAGGGCGCGTGAAATGGCCTTGCCGATTCCCGTTCCGGCACCGGTGACCAAAGCGATCGATGTCACGGTAGATTGCCTCCCAGTTCGTCTTCGATATGCGCGGCGATGATCTCGCCAAATGTGGTTTCGGCGCGAAATCCCAGCGACAGTGCGAGCCTGGGCGCGTAGTCGAAGGCCCAGCCGTCGACAATTGCCTGGATACGCGCATCCGGCTCGTGCCGCACAAGCCGTCTCGCCCCGGCCCCCGCTACAGATTCAAGCGCGGCCAACTGGTCGGCCACGGTGGCCGAAAGCCCCGGCATGATCAGGTTCCGCCGGGCACCGAGCCCGGAAAGGTCGATCCCTGCCGCATGAATCAGGAATGAAATGGCCGCGCGTGGGCTGGCAAACCAGTGACGCACGCCCTCCTCGACCGGCAGCACGGCCTCCTGCCCCACCAGCGGCTCGCGCAGGATGTTGGAAAAGAAGCCTGACGCTGCGGCATTGGGCTTGCCAGGCCGGATGCAGATGGTGGGAAGGCGAATACCGACACCATCGAAGAAGCCGCGGCGGCTATAGTCGGACAGCAGCAGTTCGGCCATCGCCTTCTGCGTCCCATAGCTGGTCAAAGGCGCAGTGAGGAAATCATCGTCGATCGGTGAAGCGAAGGGGGGCCCAAAAACGGCCAGCGACGAACAGAACACCACGCGCGGGCAATAGGGCTCCTTCTGTCCCTCGAGGCGGATCGCCTCGAACAGACATCGCGTGCCATCGAGATTGATCTGGTAGCCCTTGTCGAAATCTGCTTCCGCCTCACCTGAAACCACGGCAGCGAGGTGGAAAATGATATCGGGACGCAGGCCAATGAGGCGCTCCGCTTCGCCGCCCTGCGACAGGTCAGCGGTCACCACCACCACATCGGCGGTGCCGGCGGGAACGGGGACAGGCACGATATCGGCAAGCGTAAGCCTGCCGATATCGTCGCCATTGAGTTTCCCGTCGCCGACAAGCCTCTGGACCAGTTTGCGACCGATCATCCCGGCCGCTCCCACAACGAGAACATGCATGACCTATCCCCCTCGATATCTACGGGATTTGGTCAGTCCGACCAAACGCAACCCTTCGAGCGCATCATGGCATAGCGGTCCTCGATTTCCATACGGCCGCTGCGGTGCATTTCGATCAGCTTGGCTTCGCTGTCTTCGCGGTCCTGGCAGGCCTTGGCGAGCTTGGCCACATCATCGGTACGCACAACCACTACGCCATCGTCGTCGGCAACGATGATGTCGCCGGGCGTGATCAACTCTCCGCCGACCACAACAGGATGGTTGATGGTGCCGAGCGTGTCCTTGGACGTACCCTTGATGGACAGGCCAAGCGAGAACACCGGCAAGCGGATCTGGCGCAGGCCGCGTCCGTCACGCACACCCGCATCGATTACCAGGCCGGCAATACCCTTGCCGATACAGGCAGCGGCGAGCACGTCGCCAAAGCCACCCTGGTCCGGATTGTCGCCGGCGCTGAGCACGAGAACGTCGCCCGGCTGCGCCAGATTGATGGCTTCGAAAATCATCAGATTGTCACCGATATGGCACTTGGCCGTGATCGCCGGGCCAACGAGCTGCAGACCAGGCTGGATCGGCTTGATGCGCGGATCGAGCGCACCCAGCTTGCCCTGCGCCTCATGAATCGTGGCCGGGCTGAACTTGCCGATGGCCTCGATATCGGCCTTCGACGGGCGGGTAAAATTGCGAATGACATGGGCCATGAAATATCTCCTCCAATGACGCCGGGACGGGCAATGAACAGGGCGGAGAAGTTTCAGAACCACCGCGCGAGCGACATTCGGCACGCCGATCAGTCAGCCCACGGCTCCCCCGCGACTGGCGGCAATCTGGCGTGATCCATGGGCAAATCGGGTCATACTAAAATGCAATAGCTTCATGGCATAAACGCTATCGCTGATGCTTATGACCACAGAGCCAGACGCGCTTTGTCGCTAGGCCCGCTGCTACCTATTGTCGTGCCATTCTTGCCCCTGCGATTGGCCATGGACATTTCAGCACCCAATTTGATTGCCCCTCTCGTTGCCGACCGCCTGGCGCAAAGCCATATCGGCTCGCGCGCCCTGATGTTTGATGCGCCGGGCGAGTTCGAGATCTCGGTGCAACAGCGCATCTGGGGTTTGGCCGACCATATTTCCGACTGGCCAGAGGTCGAGGAAATCGTCGCGGGCGTCACCAATCTTCTTGTCGTGCTCACCCGGACCGGCTGCCTCGACGCGATGGCCCTGGCGGACCGCATCCAGAAGGCCTGGCAAATCCTGCCTCCCAAGACGATAGCCGGCCGTTTGATCGAAATTCCAGTGACCTATGGTGGCGAAGCGGCAATCGACCTCGAGGCCGTCGCGAAACGCAATGGGCTGACCCCTAGCGACGTGATCCGCATTCACGAAGAGGGACGCTATACCGTGGTGACGGTCGCGAGTTCCCCGGGCTTTGGCTACCTTCATGGCCTCGATCATCGCATTCACATGCCCCGCAAGACGACGCCATCGCTGAACATGCCAGCCGGTTCGGTGACGATCGGCGGCATGTTGACCGGTGTCGCGGTGACCACCGGGCCGAACGGCTGGAACGCCATCGGTTTCTCGGAAATGCGCCTGTTCGACGCCACTGCCGCGGACCCTTCGATGCTCAAATCAGGTGACCACGTCCGCTTTCGCGCCGAAAGAGTGCTGCTATGATCAGCATTCTCGAATGCGGCAAACTCAACACCATCCAGGATCTGGGCCGTTTTGGCCTTCGATCGATCGGCATTACCACGTCGGGAGCCATGGACAGCGTGGCGCTCCGCGTGGGCAATATTCTGGTCGGCAATGGCGCCGATTTCGCCGCCATCGAGATACAAACCTATCCCTTTACTCTGCGCTTCGAGACAGAAACCCGCTTTGCGCTCACCGGCACCGATGCGCCAGCCGACCTTGACGGCATGCCCCTTCCGCCATGGTGGAGCATGTCGGCCAAGCCGGGCCAGACGCTGCGCATCGGCCAGCCGCGCACTGGCGCCCGGTCCTACATTGCCGTTGCGGGCGGCATTGGCGTGCCGCTCACTCTTGGTTCGCGCAGCACCAGCCTGCGCAATGGGTTCGGGGGGCTGGAGGGGCGCGCACTGCGGGCCGGTGATCGTCTCACCACGACGACGCTTCCCTATTCCAGTGTCGAAATTGGCGCCAATATACCATCGGGTCTTGCCGCTGCCCAAGGAACACTAGACGTCCGCGTTATTCCAGGTGCGGAACTCGACATCCTGCCAACGGAGCTGCAGCGCCAATTCTGGACGGCCGTCTGGCTGGTCACAGCGCAAAGTGATCGAGGCGGCTACAGGCTTCGCGGCCCCGAACTGAAATTGCCTGCTCCCATGGAAATGCGCTCCTATGGCGTGGTTGCCGGCATCATCCAGCTTCCCCCATCGGGGCAACCGATCGTTCAACTCAGCGACGCCAACACAGCCGGGGGTTATCCACGCATGGGCGGCGTGATCGAAGCCGATCTGCACCAGCTGGGGCAGGCGCAGCCGGGCAGCAAGGTCCGCTTTCGCCAGACGGATTTTGAAACCGCACAGGCAGCCCAGCGGGACATCGAAGATTTCCTTTCCGAGCTGCGTCAGGCATGTGCCGAAGCGGTCGCGGCAACAACCAATCAGGAGCAAGCCGGGGCATGAAACTCGACATCAATTCGGACATGGGCGAAGGCTTCGGCAATTACGTTGTCGGCGACGATCTGGCGCTTCTCGAAACGGTGACCTCGGCCAACGTGGCCTGCGGCTTTCACGCCGGCGACCCCACGATCATGGGGCGCACGGTGCTCAAGGCCAAGGAACGTGGCGTCGGTATTGGCGCCCATCCAGGCTTGCCCGATCTGGTCGGCTTTGGCCGCCGCACCATGGCCGTCAGCAACGGCGACATGCGCGACTTGCTGATCTATCAGATCGGCGCCTTGCAGGGCTTTGCAAAAGTCGCCGGACATCGCGTTACCCATGTCAGCTATCATGCAGCCTTCGGTAATATGGCCCTGGCCGATCGCGCGCTTGCCGACGTCATGACAGCTGCAATCGTCGCGATCGACCCCAGCCTTATCGTCTTTTCCATGCCAGATACCGCAGTTGAAGCTTCAGCACGCGCCGCCGGCCTCAAGACCATCCAGATGTTTCTTGCAGATCGGGCCTACCGCTCCGATGGCACATTGGTGCCGCGTGGTCAGCCCGGCGCTGTCATCAAGGATCTCGCCGAGGTCAAGGCACGCGTCGCCCATTTCGTCACTTCGGGCAAGGTGCGCACGGCCGATGGTGGTTCACTCGACATGCGGGCTCAGTCTATTCTCGTCCATAGCGACACGCCGGGCGCCAGCCTGATCGCCCGAGCCGTGCGGGAGGCGGTTAAGGAGGCCGGCGGCGGCATCGCTCCGGCAACAGAACTTGCACAATAGCGGCCCTGCCCCGGTATCCATACGGCCGGCCGCAGTGATATAAGGCGGCCAAGGGTGGAGAAAGCCTTGGATATTCGTCGCCTCGATGCCTTTGTTAAAGTCGTGGACCTCGGGAGCGTTACGCGCGCCGCAGGTGTGCTGAGGCTGGCCCAGCCCGCACTGAGCCAGCAGATTGCCGGGCTCGAACAGGACTTCGGCGCCAAATTGCTGGTCCGTAGCCCGCGCGGTGTCACACCGACCGAAGCGGGACTGGTTCTCTATCGCTACGCCAGTACTATTCATCGCCAGCTCGAGGAAGCACGCCGAAACATCAAGAATGTTTCGGGCGAGCTGAGTGGCAATGTTGCAGTCGGTCTGGCGCCCTGGAGTTCGGCCTCCCTCCTCGCCCCCGCGCTATTGCGCAGGATCAGGCAAACTCACCCGGGCCTCCTGATTCAGGTCAGCGATATATTCGGCGTCGCCTATAGCGAACTGGTCCTGCGCGGCAAGATCGATTTGGCCTTGCTTTATGGCGACACACCGCCACGAGGCCTTCATTACAAAACGCTTTACCGTGAAGACTTCTGCCTTCTGGGCTCGACTGAAATCATTGGTGAAGACACGGGACCCGTCGACGCCCTTGCTCTGTCAAAAACTCCACTGATCCTGCCTGCCAAAGAGTCTTTCCTGCGTCAGATGGTGGATCGCCATTGCCGCAATGCGGGCCTGGCGACGACTGTCGTGGCCGAAGTCCAATCGCGCGGCCTCCTCGCTGCAGCCCTGCGCGATAGTCTGGGCGCGGTAATTCTGCCCACCAGCCTGGCCGCCTCCATGCAGGAGGGAGGCTATCTCGTCACGCGGACCCTGACGCCGACAATGTCCATGCCGGTCTCGATCTGCATACCCGACAGCACAGGCCTGACCGACGCGGCCTTCGCCGTTCACGAGGTACTTCTCGGCCTCGTGCGTGAAGCCCACCCCAGCCTCGACGCCAAAGCCTGACTGCCGGAACGAAAAAGGAGGAGGACATGGCCCCCTCCTTGCTGGAGTTTCTGCTTATGGCCTTTTTAGCCATACAGCGCCGAGGGCAGCCAGGTGGCGATCTGTGGGAACCACACCAGGATGAAGACGATCGCACACATCAGCAGCAGGAATGGCATCGTGTGCTTGGTGATATAGGCAACGCTGTCGCCGGTCAGCTTGTTGATGACGAAGAGATTGAACCCCACCGGCGGTGTGACATTGGACATCTCAACGGTCACGATGATGAAGATACCGAACCAGATCGGGTCGAACCCGGCCGCCACTGCCAGAGGCAGGAAGATCGGCAGCGTCGTCACGATCATGGAAAAACCGTCCATGAACGTTCCCATGAGGAGATAGACAACCAGCATCATGGCGATGAGCATCAGTGGCGACAGGTCCATCGTGGCGACCCAGTTGTTGAGCGCCTGCGGATAGCCCAGAATAGTGGTGGCAAAGCTCAGAATGGTCGCCCCCACCAAGATGAGGCCCATCATCGAACAGGTCTGCACCGAGCCCTTGGCGATCTCCCGCAGACTTTGCCGGTTCAGGGTTCCATCCAATTTGGCGACCAGTGCCGCACCCAAAACACCAAATGCCGCGGCCTCCGTTGGCGTGGCAAAGCCCGCATACATCGACCCCATGACGAGGATGACGAGTCCGAGAACTGGCAGCAGATGGACCGTCGCCGCCAGGCGATCACGCATCGGCATGGCGCTGAGCTTGCGCTCGCTTTCAGGAACCAGGTCCGGCTTGATGAGCGCGCAAACCACGATGTAGAGCACAAAAAGCGTTGCCAGCAGAAGCCCGGGGAAGACACCCGCAGCGAACAGGCGCAAAACCGACTCCTGCGCCAGAACACCATAAATGATCATGATGGAACTGGGCGGGATGAGCAGGCCCAAAGTGCCGGCGCCGGCAAGGCTGCCCACAGAAATGCCGCGGCCATAACCGCGACGCAACAGTTCGGTGAGCGACATGCGCCCGACCACCTGCGTTGTGGCGGCGGAGGAGCCAGAGATCGAGGCAAAGATGGTGGAGGCGATCACATTGACATGGATGAGCCGACCCGGCATCAACCCGGCCCAGGGCGCAAGGCCCGAGAACAGACGCTCGGATAGCCGCGTACGGAACAAAAATTCACCCATGATGATGAACAAGGGCAGGGCCACGAGGTCGGGCGTGGTGAGGATGTTCATCGTGTACTGGGCCATCAGCGGCCCGATCGGAATGCTCGTATAGAGCATGACGACAATCGCAGCGCTGACCAGCAGGGCCAGCCCCACCCAAATGCCCATGAGCAGGGTGGCAAAGACGATTGCAAGAAAGGCGATGGCGGAGAGATCCAATTGCCTACCCTCTAAATTGGTGTTGACGTGGACATGACGGATGCGCCGCTATTCCGCAGAGGCCCCGACATATTCGCGCGGCTGTTCCGGCGGCCGTCCCGCCATCAGCGACACCGCCCGGATAACGAGTTGCAGGGCGAACAGCCAGGACGCGAAGGCAAAGGCGCCCTGCGGAATCCAGAGCGGGGTGAGGCTCGCGGTGGACAGGCTGTTATTGGTGATCGAGCGAATGGTCATGACGGTGAGCGCCTGTGCGAGGATCACCATCACGGTGATGGAACAGACGGTAGCCACGAGGTCCATGATCCGCTGATGGGCGGGCCTGAGCCCGTCAAAAATCAGATTGACGCGGATATGCCCGCCCAGCCGCAAGGTTTGCGACAAGCCGAACATGAAGGCCGTACCCATCAGATAGCCCGCATATTCCCAGGAAACCGACATGGCGCTGGTTGCCGCGGGAAAATACGAGGCCAGCATGCTCATTATTGTCTGCACGACGACGATGAGAATCAGGGCGCACAGAGAGATGACGGCCAGGATTTCGCCGAGCAGGGCCAGCTTTTCCCCGAAACGTTCAACGGGGATGGCAAACCGTGTCAGAACTGCAGTCGGCCCGGAGGCCGACTGATGCGTTACCTGCTTCTCATCGGTCATGTTACCGACCCACTTCGCTCAGATAGGTGCCCACGATGGTCTTGTTCGCTTCGGGCATCTGAGCCAGCTTGCCATCAAGCAGCGGACGGGTCCGCGTCAGGATATCGTCGCGCATTGCCTGCGGATAGTCGATCAGGACCATGCCATTATCCTGCAGAACCTTCACGGCATTGTCGCCCTGGGCCTTGGACAGGGCCCAGAATTCAGGCTGCATCGTCGCTGCGAGCTCTTCGATCTTGGCCTGGTTCTCCGGTGAGATCTGGTTCCAGCTGTCCAGATTGATGCTGACGATGTGGCTGAGGCCTGTGCCATTGACGACGTAAATGTACTTGAGGAATTCCCAGAACCGGCCATCCACCGCTGAAGTGGCCGAGGTCACCACCGCGTCGACGCGGCCCGAGGCGAGTGCGGGAACCAGTTCGCCCCAGGGCAGGAAGATGCCTGCCATACCCAACGCCGTCACCACATCGACAGTGCTCTTGTCGCCGCCCCGGGTCTGGAGCCCGGCCAGACCATCGAGCGTATCGACCTCGATCTTGGTATAGAGATACTGGGCCGGAGTGGGCACAAAATAGAGGAACTTTTGATTGTAGCGTGCCGCCACCTCACCGAGCGCCGGGCGCAGATGGCCGTGCAGTTTTGCCAGCTCTTCCTGATTGTTGACCAGGAATGGCAGGCCTTCCACGTCGAAAATGGAGTCTTCGCCGTTCTGCTGGACGCCCGCCATATTGGCCATCGGCACCAGGCCGTCACGCACCGAGCGCAGCAGGTCGGGCCCATTGAAACCCAGGCCGCCACCGGCGTGAATAACGATCTTTACCTCGTCATTGGTGGCGGCAGCGACGGCATCGGCGAACTGCTTGTTGGCCGCCACCATGAAATTGCCGTCGGGCAGCGGCTCGGCAAGATTGAGCGTGACCGATTGTGCCATCGTCGGCACGATATTGGCGGCCACGAACGCCGTTCCGGCAACGATGGCCATCGCGAGCCTACGGGTAATGTTCATTGAATACTCCCTTCGCGGGGCACAGCCCGCTTCCTCTGGCAGCTCAAGACCCCTCTGTCTTCGAGCTGCCCTGTTGTCACGATCTTGAGAAAACCGCGTCGCATCGTGACGGTATGGGTGACGAATTTTTGCCGCCAAGAGAAAAACAAGCTTGGGGCATAAGCGATTGCTTTGATCGTGAACCTATAGCATCGCCTCGTATTGGCAATGCACTAACATCTCTGAAATTGCTGCATTATTCGGCAGATTGATCAGCGTTTCGACAAGCACGGCGATGTCTTCTGGCTGGCTCATTTCGTGCCTCGGAATTTCCGTTTCTCCCACTGTCATGTCGGTCGCAACATAGCCGGGACACAGAACCGTGGCGCGGATGCCGACATCCCGTCCCTCCCGCCGAATACCGTGAGTAAGGGCGAGCACGGCGAATTTGCTCATGGCATAGCCGACATTGGACGCCACCCTCTTGGACGAGAGGGAACCCATATTCACCACTCGGCCGTTACCGGATTGAGCGAGATGGGGATAGGCTGCCCGGATCACGCGCAAGGGCCCTTTGACGTTGACGCGCCACATCTGGTCGAGTTCGTCTTCACCTTGGTCCAGAACCTTGACCTTGGGATTGATGCCGGCGGCATTGACGATGGCATCGATGCGACCGAAACGCTCGACGGTCTGAGCCACCCAGGCCTCGGCAGAACCGGTCTCTTCTGCCTCGAAACGGCACGAGAGCACATCGTCGCTGCCGGGCAGTTTTGACGGATCGCGCATGCCACCAGACACCTTGAAACCGGACGCCAGGAGCCGGTCCGTTACCGCCCTTCCCACTCCACGGGATGCGCCGGAGATCATCACCACACGTCCGTCAGCTGTCAGCATTGGCCAAACCCTCTTTACTGGCTGGGCGACCCTGTCGCCCGATGTCGTCAGGCTAGCCAGCCGCCCAGACAAAGTGGTCAGACGGACTTGGTCTTCGGGTATAAGATCAAGCAATAGCGACTAAGCGAGATGAAGGAGCGGCGCTCCGACCGTAACTGCCTCGCCGTGCCTGGCGAGAATACGGGACACGATACCACCGCGCGGCGCGCGAATAACCGAGAACAGCGGCCCTTGGCCCAGCAGAGCCAACATATCGCCCGCCTTGACCTGAGCCCCCTCCTCTACAAATGGCGCCGACTGGCAGGGATGCTGGCACAGGAAGGTGCCGTCTGATGGGCTGGAGACGCTTGCCGTCTGACGAGGTGCAGCAGCCGCCATCGCCATTGACATTTCGATGGTGCGCCCACCCTGTCGCAGACGCAGATATCCGATCCGATGTTCCCGCATCAATCGCGTCACAGCTTCATAGTCTTCACGCCAACCGGACGTTTTCACCGTTTCCACCTCAATCCGTCGCCTGACCGCTATTTTGCCCTCGATGGCGCCGATCAGAGCGGATAATTGTGTCCGCACCTCTCCAACGGTTAAGCACCAGTGCCTCCCCTTGTGCTCCGTGCCTGTCGGGTGGGAGTGGTCGTCTCGGGGGCCAACGACCGTTCTTCGAGCACAATGCGGCCATATGGGCCAGATCCTGCCGCTGGCTGGTCACAATCTGCAAGGTATCGCTCCCATCATCGGGATTGGGTTCGGAGGGCAACGGACTTTCCTATTTCGTGCGGCGCGGGCAAGGTCTTCAGCCAGCGCATCGGGCATACGCCGCCATCACTGGCTGGAGAGACGATGCGTGTGGGTTCAGCCAGGCTGCCCGTCGAGCAGGCGCGCCGCTTCGATGAGAACTTCTTCGAGGAAGGTTCGGGTGAGAATGGCCATGGCCTGGTCAGCATCAGCGGGACGAGCGCGCGCCTCGACGGAGACGGGAAGGCCCTGGTGGCGTCCCATTCCATCCCTCGCAGCCTGAACGACGATTGCCGCAGCACGCTCCACGGTCAGGAAGCCGGGGGCGCCGGGCGCCATATGGTGGTCGCCATAGAGCGGGCTGCGGTTGTCGAGCACTGCATTGGACAGGTGGATATTTACGATCTGACTTTTTGCCAGCGTCAAGGAAGCGGCGATGTCCTCTTCATTGAGCGCAGCATGAGCGGTGTCGAAAGCCAGGCCGAAATCGGGATGCTCGGCCCTGACCCGGGCAAAGGCGTCCACAATTTCGGCGGTCGGACCAATCAGGCGCTTCTTGTGCGCGAACCGGTCCAGCGGTTCGAACATGACCGTCAGGCCCAGATTGGACGCTTCCGCCGAAATAGCGGAAAGGCTGCGGTAGAAGGCGTCATAACCACGTTCGCGCAAGTCTGGCCCTGGATCGGCACCACCGATAAAGGCCACGGTGCGCGCCCCGGTTTCGACGGCAGCGGGCAGCCGCTGCTTGATCGCCTCGACCGAGTGCGCGCGCAACGGTTCGTCCAGCGACGTCAGGTCCAGCTTTTCGACATCGAGCACTTCAGTCAGCCAGCACGAAAGATAGAGATCGTTCTCGCTGGTCAGACGCCGGACGGCTGCCCGATCGTCTGCGTCATAGACAGGGCTGATCTCGATGGAGCGATAAAATCCATCCTTGATCGCCGCCTCGATCTGGGCGGGCACGAAGCCTTTCTGGGCCTTCCATGGGCCATAGACCTCGGGAACCAGGAGTGAAGGCAGAATGAAAGAAGGCAATGGCATGATTATTTCCCCTCTGCCGCAGGCCGCAACAGGCTGGAAACATATTCACCGATATCGCGCACGGCCTCGTCCGGATTGGCGGCCGATTGCTCGGTTTCCTCTTCCACCATGATCCAGCCATGGTAGTCGCTGGCGCGCAGCTCTCGGGCCAGCCGCACGAAATCGACATCGCCGGTGCCCATCTTGCGCCAGGCCGGCTCGGGATGGCTGCTGTGATCCTTGATATGGACATGTTTGACGAAAGCCCGGTGCGCCATGACTTCGTCCACGGCATCCATACCGCCTCGGGCGATGTGCCCCAGATCGGGCGTCCAGCCCAGATGGTCGGCATCGATCAAATCGAACATCACCCGATAGTCGTCGCTGGTGCGGAAATAGGAGGTGGCGGGCGAACTAGGATGGAACGACGATACAACACCCTGATCGGCCGAGCGCCGCGCCAAGGCATTGGCGCTGTTCATGATGGCCTTCTGGCGCGCCAGAAGATCGTCGCGATCGGGACCGGTGCGAGGGGGAATGTTCAGCAGTGCGCCCGGGAAGTGTTGTACAAAGGCGATGAACTCGTCCGCCAGCGCCCGCTCTTCCGGCGTTTCCACATCTGCCGGCCAGGTGAACGGCACGGTCAGCGCGGCCAGGCGCAGTCCGCGACGATCCATGCTCTCCTTCAGGCGTTCGGGCTGGGTGCGATAGCGACCCAGAAGGGCGATCTGCGCATCAAGCCCCTCGAAGCCATTGGCCGCGATGACATCAAGAACATCGTCCAGACGATCGGACTGCCGATCATAATCCAGATCCCAGGTCGAACCGTGGCAGCCAATTGATATTGTCATGTGCAATAAGCCAATTCCTGTGAAGAAATGAAGGATATTTCAACGGGCTCCCCCATCAATGCGAGGCACCCCGTGAATGGGCGGCCGACAATCGCATCTCGCGCAATTGCGGCAGGATCGCCCTGGCATCGAAGAAACGGCCTTCACCGAAACCGAAATAGACATCGGCAAACAGCGCAAACAGCGTTTCATATCCGGCACGATGCGAGGCGCGTGGCGCAAAGACGCGCAGTGGCGGACACAGCCTTTGCTGCGCGTCTGCAATTGTCGCAAAAGCGCCCGCCGCCATTGCGGCAAAGACGCACGAACCCAGGCCGACCGGCGATTCCTGAGGAACGTAGACCGGACGATCCAGCACATCGGCATAGACCTGGTTGAGCAGGTCGCTGCGCTGCGACACGCCCCCGGCATTGATGATGCGCCCTATAGTCATTCCGCCCGAAGCGATGCGGTCAATGATGATCCGCACATGCATCGCCATGCCCTCGATAGCCGCATGGACTTCGTCGCTGGCGGAGTGATTGAGATCCCAGCCTAGCGTCAGGGCGCCGAGATCGGAGCGGACCAGGACGGTGCGGTCTCCATTGTCCCAATTGACCCGCAATAGGCCGGTGCCTCCCGGTGGCAGGGAGCCGTAACCTGCCATAGCATCTCCCAGGTCGAGCCCGCCACGGCGCGCGATGGCTTCGAACACATCTCCCGTCGCCGATTGTCCGGCCTCTATGCCGGTCCATCCCGGCACTACGCTTCCCGGAACCACGCCGCAAAGCCCGGGAACAGGCTCATACCCATCCTCGGCCATGGCGATGATGCAGGTGGATGTGCCAACGACATTGACCACATCGCCGGGCAACGCACCGGAGCCGACGGCATCCCAATGGGCATCGAAGGCGCCCACTGGCACCGGAATACCAGCACTGAGGCCAAGCTTTTCCGCCCATTCCGGCGACAGGTGTCCGGCAATGGCGTCCGACGCCAGCCAACGTCCGCGAAGCTTGTCATTGATGCCATCGAAGAGCGGATCGACCCGCGACAGAAACTCTTGTGGGGGAAGCCCGCCCCAGGCCGCGCCATACATCCATTTATGCCCGGCGGCGCAGAGGCTACGCGGCAACTCGTCAAAGTCACGAATACCGCACAGCGTTGCCGCGACCATGTCGCAATGCTCGAGTGCTGTAGCAAACCTCTGGCGCGATGACGGATTATTACGCAGGAAATGCAGGACCTTGGCGTAGCCCCATTCGTGCGAATAGGTGCCACCACACCAGCGAAGCGCCTCAAGGCCCTCAGCCTGGCCCAATACCGTTATCTCGGCCGCCTCGCGATGAGCTCGATGATCGCACCAAAGATAATAGTCCGCGAGTGGCTTGAGGTCGGCATCGACCATCACCACGCTGGAGCCTGTCGTATCACAGGCCAACGCCGCGATCTGCCGTCCATCAATGGCGCCATCGCGGCACGCCTGGCGGGTGGCGATGACCAATGCGGACATATGGTCGTCATGCGCCTGCCCGCCCAGCAATGGATCATCGGCGCTACGCTTGAGTTCATAAGGCGCGCTTGCTCGGGCCAACACAGCGCCGCTCTCGGTGTCCACACAGGTCACACGCACGCTCAGCGTGCCGAAATCCACCCCGGCGACGATCATGACTGCGCCATCCCCCTCGTCCTGACGTTCATTGTCCGTAGGTGGCCGAAGCACCGTGTTTGCGCAGATAGTGCCGGTCGAGCAGGGCGCGTGAGATCGGCTGCAGGCCAGGCGCCAGCGCCAGTGCGTGCCAGGCCATGCGCGCTACTTCCTCTAGGATGACTGCATTATGCACGGCTTCCGCCGTATCGCGCCCCCAGGCGAAGGGCCCGTGCCCAGCAACCAGAACAGCTGGGATGGAAAGCTGATCTATCCCCTCGAATGCCTCGACGATGACACGGCCGGTATTGGCGACATAGTCATCGCCCACCTCATGAGCCCCAAGCGGTCGGGTGACCGGAATGGTGCCATGAAAATAATCCGCATGGGTCGTGCCGAAGACCGGAATGGGGCACATGGCCTGGGCCATGATCGTGGCGAAGGTGGAATGCGTATGAACCACCGCCCCGATCGCGGGAAATGCCGCATAGAGCACCGCATGCGTCATGATATCGGAGGATGGCCGCAGGCGATTACCCGTGGCGCGACCGTCAAGGTCGCATTCCACCATATCTTCGGCTGATAGGGCGTCATAGGGCACCCCGCTGGGCTTGATCAGAATACGCCCGGCCTGCCGGTCGACGCCACTGACATTGCCAAAGGTCGACAGGACGAGGCCTTGCCGCACAATGGCGAGATTGGCATCGAGGACGGCAGAAGCGAGGCTTGGCGCATTCATGATATCAGCCCGCTTCAGACCATCGTGTTGCAGAAATCGACAATGCGCGAACAGGCCTCGCGCAGGGATTCCGTATCCGTCGCATAAGACAGCCGGACATAGGGGCTCATCCCATAGGCAGCCCCCTGAACAGCCGCGACATGCTTTTCACCCAGCAATGCCGTAACGAAATCCACGTCATTGTTGATCTTGGTGCCGCCCGCCGTCGTGCGACCGATCGTGCCGGACACATTGGCATAGACATAGAAGGCTCCGGACGGTCGGTGGCATTCGATGCCGCGCGCGCCGCCAAGCAATTTCAGCACCAAATCGCGGCGGCCACGATAGATCTCGGCCTGTTCGCGCAGCAGGCCCTGCGGACCATCGAGCACAGCCACGGCAGCGGCCTGCGCCACGGTGGCGATGCCACCCGTTGCCTGCAGCTGCACCACGTTCATCGCCGAGATCAGCTCGCGCGGACCACCGCAATAGCCGACGCGCCAGCCGGTCATCGCATAGGCCTTGGATACGCCATTGACCGTCAATGTGCGGTTTTTCAGCGCTGGCTCGAGCTGGGCTATGGTGACGAATTTGGTGTCGTCATAGGTGAGATGCTCGTAGATGTCGTCGGTGAGCACCCAGACATGCGGATGACGTAGCAGAACATCGGCAATGGCGCGCAATTGCGCTTCATCGCCCGTTGTACCGCTCGGATTATTGGGAAAATTGAGAATCAGCCAGCGCGTCTTGGGCGTGATCGCTTCTTCAAGATCCTCTGCCCGCAGCTGGAAGCCATATTCGGCACGACATGCCACCGACACAGGCGTCGCTTCGGCAAGATTGACGATATCGGCATAAGTGATCCAACCCGGCGTCGGAATAATCACTTCATCGCCCGCATTGCAGGTCGAAACGATCGCATCGAAGATGATCTGCTTGGCGCCATTGCCCGTCAGGATTTCATCGAGAGCATAATCGAGGCCGTTCTCGCGGGAGAACTTGCGCTGGACCGCCTTGAGAAGAGCGACGCTGCCGGTCTGGGGCGGATATTTGGTGTCGCCGGCAAGTGCGGCCTTGTGCGCAGCTTCCATGGCATGGGAGGGCGTCGCGAAATCCGGCTCGCCGGAGGACAGCGAGATGACATTGATGCCGGCGGCCTTGAGCTCACGCGCCTTGTCCGACATGGCCGCCGACGCGGAAATGGCAATCCGCTTCAATCTGTCGGCGCGACGGAACGGTACGGCGAGTTCTGGCATTTGAGCCCCCTTGAAAGACTGATCTTGGTTAGCCCCGATTGCATGACGCCCGTAGTCGGCAACGCACTCTGGCGTCATAGCAAAGGGGTATGACCGGTCACCCCAGGGCGACCGGAAGTGGTGCATGCTAGCCGTAGAGCGCCGAGGGCAGCCACAGGACGATGGCCGGAAACGCGGCGAGCAGAAAAACGAAGGCTGCCATGATCAGGAAGTAGGGAATGGTCGCGATCGTCAGCTGAGTGCTGGTGGCTCCGGTCATGGACTGGATGACCAGGAAGTTGAACGCTACGGGTGGGGTGATCTGCGCCATCTCCACGACGATGACCAGGAACACGCCGAACCAGATCGGATCGAACCCTGCATTGACAACCAGCGGCAGCACCACCGGCAAGGTCGTGACGATGATCGAGAAGCCCTCAAGCACCGTCCCCAGGGCGATATAGAGGATCAGCAGGACCAGGATCAGCATCATGGGCGAAAGGTTCAAGCCACCAAAGAAGGTGGTCACATAGTCGGTGATGCCGAGGAACGAATTGATATTACCCAGGATGGTGGCGCCCAGAATGATGAGCCCCAGAACGCTTGCCGTCTGCACAGAACCCAGCACCACTTCACGCAACACCCTCATGTTGAGCATGCCCTGAAGGGCGGAGATCAACAGCGCGCCGGCAACTCCCAAGGCCGCGGCTTCCGATGGCGTGGCCAGACCACCATACATGGAGCCGAGAACGCATAGGATCAGAAACATCACCGGCAACAAATCACGCAGGGCCGCCACGCGTTCGCGCAAGGGTGCACGGCTCAAGGCGCGTTCCGACTCTGGGACAACTTCGGGCCTGATGGTCGCGTGGATCATGATCCAGCCCATGAAACAGGCCGCCAGCAACAGTCCGGGAATAAGGCCGGCGGCAAACAGGCGAAGGATCGATTCATTGGCGAGGACGCCATAAAGGATCATGACGGTACTCGGCGGGATCAGAAATCCCAAAGTACCTGCACCGGCCAGGCTGCCCATGGCAATGCCGGGCGCATATCCCCGCCGCAACAGTTCCATCAGGGACATCTTGCCCACCACCTGCGTAGTTGCGGCGGAGGAGCCCGAAATTGACGCAAACATGGTCGATGCCAGCACGTTCAGATGCAGCAGACGACCCGGCAACTTTCCGGTCCATGGCGCCAGACCCGAAAACAGCGCGGATGACAGTTTTGTCCGGAACAGGATCTCGCCCATCAGGATATAGAGCGGCAGAGAGATCAGGTCGGAGGTCGTATAGATATTATAGGTATATTGCGGCAACAGACGGTCGACGGGAATGCCGCTGAACAACAGCGCCATCAAAACGCCAACGACGATCAATGCCAGGCCGATCCACAGGCCAGAGGCCAACAGGCCGAACAGCAGTACGACAAGAGTCAGGCTAACGATTTCCATGCCGCCCTCGAATGTTTGAATGTATTTAGATGCGGCTATTCGTCGATCTGGGACGCTTCAGCACGCAGCGACAGGTCTTCGAGCGGTCGGCCGGCAAGATTGGCGACGATCCGCGCGACGAGTTGCAGCGACAGCAAGCAGCATCCAAGAGTAAAGACCGACAAGGGAATCCAGAGCGGCGTCCGGCTCGCAATCGATGTACTGCCTGCCAACATCGCGGTGAAGGCACCGCGCCCCATGCTGTAGGTCAAAAAGCCGACAAGGATCAGGGCGACAACGCTGTTGAGCAGGTCGACACCCCGCTGAAAGCCCTGCCTCTTGTTTTCCGTCAGCATGGCAAGGCGAATATGACGCCCTGCCCGCAGCGTCATGGCCAGACCCAGCATGA
The DNA here is from genome assembly GCA_026126125.1 of Devosia sp. Taxonomy (GTDB): domain Bacteria; phylum Pseudomonadota; class Alphaproteobacteria; order Rhizobiales; family Devosiaceae; genus Devosia. The sequence goes on along the minus strand of JAHCJW010000009.1, from coordinate 4,872 downwards.
AGGTAAAGCCCATCAGATAGGTGCCATATTCCCAGACAATCGGGATATCGCCCCGCACTGCGGGAATGAATCGTGAAATGGTGGCGACGCCGACCTGGGCGAGCATCAGGCCGGTGAGTGCCACAAGGCACCCACCGGCCGCCCAAGTCGCGGCAATTGCCAGGACGTCCACCACACGGATGAAGCCATCAACAGCAGAATTCTTTCGATTTGGCACGGTCATGTCGGACATCTTGGCAGCTCCCGGTCAAGTCTTCAGGCGCGACCCACATCCTTCAGATAAGCCTCGATGATCGGCCCTGCGGCCGGAACCTCGGCAACGTAGGCATCGATCAAGGGCTGGGTGCGCTCCTGCATGGCCTGACGCATATCATCGGACATATCGATCAGTTCCATGCCGTTGGACTGAAGCGTCTCGAACGCCTTGTCGCCCAGGTTCTTGGACGTCATCCAGAATTGAGGCTGATATTCTTCGGCCAACCCCAGCATGATTTCCTGATTGACTGCGGACAGTCCATTCCAGGTGTCGAGGTTGATGGAAATGAAGTTGCTCGCCCACACATGGTTGGTTGGGTAGATATACTTCATGAATTCCCAGAATTTGCCGTCGACGGCAGAAGTCGGCGAGGTGCCCACGCCATCGACACGGCCCGACGCCAGTGCCGGGATCAGTTCGCCCCACGGAATTTGGATACCGGCAAAACCGATATGGTCGAAGATTTCCACGTCGATCTGGGCAGCACCGCGGACGCGGATGTTGTGGAAAGCGTTGATGTCGTCGGTCTTGACGTTGAGATAGATACAGTTGATCGGCGACGGCATGGCCGTGAGGAACTTCTGGTTGAAGCGCTCGCTGGCAATGCGGTCGATCTCCGGGCGCCAGTACTTGTGAAGCGCTAGCAGGTCGTCCTGGCTGCGCACCAGGAAGGGCAGGTTTTCCAGCTTGAACAGAGGCTCTTCGCCAACCTGCTGGGAACCGAGAAGGTCGGCCATCGGCACCAGGCCGCCACCCACCGTGCGCAAATGCTCCGGTCCCTTGAAGCCCAAAGCGCCGCCCGAATGAATGCGGATATCAATTTCACCTGACGTCGCTTCCCGGAGTGCGGCCGCAAACTTGCGGATCTCGATCGTCTGCCAGTTTTCCTCGGGCAGAACTTCGGACAAGTCGAGAACGGTGGCTGCATGCGCAGCCATTGGCCACATTGTGGCGACCCCTGCACCGACTGCGGCACTGGCCTGAATGAATTTTCGACGATTGATTGTAAAAGTCATGATTTCTCCCCTTGCCCTCAGAAGATTGCGAAACGCCATCTCCTATGACCAACAGGCTAGCAAACTCATCGCCGCCATGACCAAGAATGAGTCGGTATGACTCGAAAGCAAAACCCTATGGATCGAAGGCAAAACTTTTATTCTCGCGCTCCATCTTGGCCGCCATGTGACACCCAACCAATTTGTTGAGAATAAAACGAAATAGCCCGGTCACTGCATGACCGGGCCATCTGGGTTGACGATTTCAGGCAGAGGATCAGGCGCCGGACGACCGCTCATCGCGGCGCGCCGTGCGCAGGCCGCCGGGCACTTGCAAGGTCGGCATGATTTCGATCAGCCCGACATTGACCTGCAGAGGCGTCCCCAGGGCATACTCAATGGCATCGGCAATGTCGTCCGCCGTGGGCAGTTCATAGCCTTCAAGATACTGCTCCCGCGCAGCCTCCGCGGAGAGCCCGTGGACCTTGGCGAATATGTCGGTGGCGACGCGGCCGGGGCAGATTTCGGTCACGCGCACATTGCGACCATAGGCATCGACACGCAATTGCCGCGACACCGTATGCATTGCTGCCTTGGTCGCATGATAGGCCGTATGACCGCCGAACTCATAGTGACCGGCAATGGAGGTGATGTTGACGATGTGACCGCGATCACGCGCCAGCATGCCCGGCAGCAGCAGCCGGATCAGGTGCAGCGCCGCGCGCAGATTGACATCGACCTGCTCGTCAATGTCGAAGCGTTGCGCCCCTACGATATTGCCCGGCCGCGACACCCCGGCATTGTTGACCAGAATATCGATTTCCAGTTCGGCGGCCAGGGCTTCCAGCGCCGCCGTGTCGCTGACATCGACAACATGCTGCACGCAGCCCTTCACCTCTGCCAAGGCGGAAGCATTGCGCGCCACCGCATGAACCTCGATCCCGGCCGCAGCCAGCCGCTCGGCAATGGCACGGCCCATGCCTGACGAAGCGCCCGTCACCAGCGCCGTGCGATAATCTGACAATGGCATTGTTCTGTTCCCTTACTGGATTTGGCCAAGCAATTTCGGCAGCGATGTCGGTGTGCCGCCCGCTTCCGCAACGGCGGCGTGTACGGCCTGTGCTATCGCCACCGCATTGGCCGTATCGGAATGCACGAGCACAGAACGCGCGGTGACCTTGAGAGGCGTCCCGTCGACAGCGTCGATCACGCCCTCGCGCGCGGCTCGCACCACGCGCGCCTTTACCTTTGCAAGATCCTTGATCACGGCATCGGGCCGCGCGCGCGACACCAGCAAGCCACTGGCCTCATAGGCCCGATCGGCAATAAAGTTGGAAATCGTCTGGTTGCCGGCCTCGCGCGCCACAAGGTCAAGTGCCGAGCCGCCCATGACCAGGAAAACCATGTCGGGATCAAAGGCCCGTCCCGCCTCCACGACCGCCTCTGCTACAGCTCGGCTTTCCGCCGACACATTGCCCAGGGCACCATGCGCACTCATATGGGTCACACGCACGCCGCGTGCCGCAGCCAAAGCAAACAATGCGCCCAGCTGGTAGAGGATATCATTGCGCAGATCGGCGGCGGCGACCTCCATGCGGCGGCGACCAAAGCCCTGTCGGTCGGCATAACCCACATGCGCGCCGAGGGCGACATCATGGTCCTTGGCCAGACCGATTGTCCGATCCATCGTCGTCGGATCTCCGGCGTGAAAGCCGCAGGCAACATTTGCCGAAGTCAGCAACGGAAACAGCGCCTCGTCTTCAGCGATCCGATAGGCGCCAAAACCCTCGCCCAGGTCAGCATTGATATCGATCTGCATCAGCAGTCCTCCACTATCCAGGATACCGGGAAAATATCGACCTCCAGCCGATCAACGGATCACCCGCTCAACAACGAAACGCAGCGTATCTCCGGGCGTGAACAGCGAAGGCGGCATTTGGCGGGGGTCAAAGAAATCCATGTCGACAAGGCCGATTGTGTGCCAACCGCTGGGACCCGCCGAGGCGGCGACCCCGGTCTGCATGCCGGCAACGGAGAGCGACCCCTTGGGAATGCTGAGCAGAGGTACTTCGCGCCGCGGAACGAAAAGCCGCGCGTCCATCCCGCCCAGATAGCAATAGCCGGGATGACTGCCGAGCGCGAAGACCGTGTAGACCGGAGCGGTATGGATGGCGATGACCTCATCCACCGACAAACCGGTATGGCGCACAACATCATCGAGATGCGGTCCGCCGGCACCGCCATAGACAACCGGCACCTCGATATGACGGCCGACAATTTCGGCTGGAGGGGTAGCGGCCCAGGCCTCTTCCAGACGCGTCGCCAGCGCTGCGGGATCACGGGGTGGAGAGGAGAACAGCAGCATCAGATTGGTGACGCCCGGCACGGCTTCCTGAATACCTGGCCAATGCGCGGCCAAGGCGGCAAGTGCCAGAATACGGCGTTGCGTCGTGACGTCGAAGTCCGTCGCCGGCGCAAAGAGGCACGCCGATGTGCCCAAAAGGCTGAAGGCAGTCAACGTTTCCAGTGCCTGCCCGGGCGCCGTATCCATATTTCAGCTCTCCTACCGGCCGTCGGGAATCAGGATGGCAAAAAGCAACGGTCATCACCGTTTCCGGTGATCCGTTTGGCAGTCGCGCTGGCATTTCATGATGACGCGAAGGCTGGCCGCCCATTTCCGACCAACCCAATGTAACACAGCGCCGCGCTGGTTCGGTCAGAGGGACTCGCAATGACGTGAGAGCTTGATTTAATGAAGTGACCGTCAAACCAATGCGTCATGATGGTGGAACAAAACGGAGTATAGAGCACTGGACACGCGTCGCCTTCGCGCCTTCATCAAGATCGTCGACATCGGCAGCTTCACAAGGGCAGCCGCCATTCTCCACATTGCCCAGCCCGCTCTTAGCCAGCAGGTCGCGGCGCTCGAAACCCATTTCCGTCGCAAGCTGCTTGTGCGCTCCAAGACCGGCGTCCAACCCACCGACGCAGGCAAGCTCCTTTACAAGCACGCTCAGATCATGCTGCGGCAGCTCGACGCGGCGGAGGCCGACATCCGCATCGATGGCGAAACGATAAGCGGGCAAGTGGCCATTGGCCTCGCCCCACTCAGCACGGCCAGCACCCTGGCCGTCCCGCTGCTTAAGACCGTTCGAGAACGCTTTCCGCACATCGTCTTGCAGGTCCATGAAAACATCGGCGGCATCATCAGCGAATTGATCATGTCGGGCCAGCTCGACATCGCGTTTATCCATGATCCCGGCGAAATGCGCGGCGTCGAGTTCCAGCCAATCCTCAGCGAAGATCTTTATCTGATCTGCAAACCTGACGTTCTGCCGGACCGCTGCAACACGGAAACCATCGAGTTCAAGCAAGTCGCGCCGCTCGAGCTGATCATGCCCCGCCGCATCAACACCGTCCGGCAGGCTGCCGACCTCACCTTCCGCCGCACCGGCGACGAACCCCGTGTGGTGGCAGAGATCGAGTCCATTCCCATGATCGGCCTGGCTGTTGCCGCTGGCCTGGGAAGCACCATCCTGCCTTGGTCGGCCGCCTCGGTTGTGGTCGAGCGCTCGCCGCATCTGCGAGCGTTTCGCATCGTATCTCCCACCATTCAGGTCA
>JAHCJW010000089.1 GCA_026126125.1 Devosia sp. | reverse complement strand
GGAAGCCTTCGCGCTGTTCGAGCGCATGCTGTCGAACATCCGCGAGGATGTGACGCGCACCGTCGCCCGCATCGACTTCCAGTTCCAGGACCCCGAGCCGATGCCGCTGCCGGACCTGCCCGACTTCCTGACCACGCACATCGACCCCTTCACGGGCGAGGACGACAGCGCCGACATCGACGCGGGCGACCTGGGCGTGATCGCGAGCACGCTGCCCCCGATGCAGGCGCCGCGCCCGGATATGCCGGAAGGCGAGAATCCCTATGCCGCGCTGGAAATCAGCCGCAACGCGCCATGCCCGTGCGGGTCGGGCCGCAAGTACAAGCATTGCCACGGGACGATTTGAGAGGCGACATCACCTGAAAAAGCCGTGTATCCCCGCGAAGGCGGGGACCCATCTCCTGCCGGTGCAAGATAGAACCGACCGGAGAAGGGCTCCTGCCTTCGCAGGAGCACACGGCTTTTTACAAGGAAAGGGGGAAGGGGGGCTTTACCGATTCTTCCGCTCTTCGATCAGTCCATCGACCAGGCTCGGGTCCGCCAGCGTCGAGGTATCGCCCAGCGCGCCGAAGTCATTCTCCGCGATTTTGCGCAGGATGCGGCGCATGATCTTGCCCGATCGGGTTTTCGGCAGCGCCGGGGTCAAATGGATAAGGTCGGGCGTCGCGATCGGGCCGATTTCCGTGCGGACCTGCTGCTTCAGGGCGGCGGCGACCTCGTCGGTCGGCTCGACTCCGGCGTTGAGCGTGACATAGCAATAGATGCCCTGCCCCTTGATGTCGTGCGGAAAGCCGACCACGGCCGCTTCGGACACTTTGGGATGGGCGACCAGCGCGCTTTCGACCTCGGCGGTGCCCAGACGGTGACCGGAGACATTGAGCACGTCATCGACGCGCCCGGTGATCCAGTAATAGCCGTCCTGATCGCGGCGGCAGCCGTCGCCGGTGAAATAATAGCCCTTATAGGTCTCGAAATAGGTCGAGACGAACCGGCCATGGTCGCCCCAGATGGTGCGGGCCTGGCTGGGCCAGCTATCGGCGATGGCGAGCACGCCCTCGGCCTTGGTCTGCTCCTGCAACTTGCCTTCCGGCGAGAGCACAACCGGCTGCACCCCGAAAAAGGGCTTGGTGGCCGAGCCGGGCTTGGTGGCAATGGCACCGGGGAACGGCGCGATCATGTGGCCACCGGTTTCCGTCTGCCACCAGGCGTCGATCACCGTGCAGCGACCCTTGCCGACCTTGTTGTGATACCACAGCCAGGCTTCGGGATTGATCGGCTCGCCAACCGTGCCGAGCAGGCGCAGCGACGGCATCTCGTGCTTGTCGACGAATTCCGGCCCCGCGCCCATCAGCGAGCGGATCGCGGTCGGCGCCGTGTGGAAAATATTGACCTTGTGCCGCTCGACCACCTGCCAGAACCGGCTGGCATCGGGCCAGGAGGGAATTCCCTCGAACATCAGCGTCGTCGCGCCATTGGCCAGCGGACCATAGACGATGTAGGAGTGGCCGGTGATCCAGCCCACATCGGCCGTGCACCAGAACACCTCGCCGGGCTTGTAGTCGAAGCTCAGCTCATGGGTGAGCGAGGTATAGGCAAGATAGCCCGCCTGAGTGTGCAGCACACCCTTGGGCTTGCCGGTGGAACCGGAGGTATAGAGGATGAAAAGCGGATCTTCGGCATTCATCGGCTCGGGATCGTGGAAGGGCTCGACCCCGGCAGCGGCTTCGTGCCACCAGACGTCGCGGCTACCCTTCATCGGCACGTCGGCGCCGGTATTGTGCACCACGAGCACCTTTGAAACGCCGGGGCAGTCTTCCAGCGCCTTGTCGACATTGGCCTTGAGCGGCACGGTCTTGCCGCCGCGGCGACCTTCGTCGGCGGTGATCACCACCGCGCTGTCGCAGTCATTGATGCGGCCAGCCAGCGAATCGGGGGAGAAGCCGCCGAACACCACCGAATGCACCGCGCCGATGCGGGCGCAGGCCAGCATGGCATAGGCCGCCTGCGGGATCATCGGCAGGTAGATGGTGACGCGATCGCCCTTCTTGACGCCAAGCGATTTCAGCACATTGGCGCAACGGCAGACTTTTTCGTGCAGCGTGCGATAGGTGATATATTCGGCTTCATGGGCCGGATTGTCCGGCTCCCAGATGATGGCGATATCGTCGCCGCGCTCGAGCAGGTGCCTGTCGATGCAATTGGCGGCGACGTTGAGCACGCCGTCCTCGAACCACTTGATCGACACATTCGGATATTCGAACGTGGTGTTCTTGATCTTGGTGGGAAAGCTTACCCAGTCGAGACGCTTGGCCTGTTCGGCCCAGAACCCGTCCGGATCATTGATGGAGCGCGCGTAAAGCGCATCGTATTCTTCCGCAGTCGTGTGAGTCTGCGCGAGCGCAGCCGCACTTGGCGGGAACAAGAGCTGATCGCTCATTGTCATCCTCCTGGTCTCTCCCGAGAACCGTTCTAATCAGCCGCTCTCTCGCCCGCAAGCCCTTGCGGATGCGACAAAAGCAGAGAGCCTGCCCATAGTCTTTTAACGCGACGCGCCGACAATTGCCTCGTCCGGCATCGTCCCGAGCCGCGCCGGATGGAGAATGGGAGCCCCACCATGGCCGAAATGACCATAAGAGCCGCCACTTCGGCGGATATCACGCTGATCCATCGCGAACTGGCGGACGTCATCGCCAGCTCGCCGTTTTACAGCGAACGCTTCAAGGCCCATGAAACGGCGCGACTTAACAGGAATTTCCTCCACAGCCTTCTTGCCATCGACCCCTGGCACATCATGATCATGTGTGCGGACGGCGTGCCCGGCGGCGCCATGGTCTCGGGCCCGGAGCTGGGCGCGGTGTTTCGCTATTGGAGCTGGGTGTTTCCCTCGCACCGCCAGACCAAGCTGGGCATGTTCGGCATGCGCGCCTTCGACGCCCATTGGGACAACAAGCGCTTCCACAAGGCGTTCACCTTCGTGCGTCCGGAGAACGAAGTCGCCCGCATGCTGCTCAAGCGCTATGGCTACAAGGAAACCGCGCTGCTCGAGCAGCATATTTTCGGGCAGGACTATCTGTTGATCGAAAAGTTCTACACCCGGGCCGACGAGCCCTATGACCAAGGCGTCAATATCGGTCGGCTGGGCCGGTTGCGCCTGCGGCTCAAAGGCCTGGTCGGCGGCTAAGACGGGCCGCCGCGGCCCGGCGCGTGCGGAACCATTGCAGGATCGAAACATCCACCCTCGTGGCGTGAAGCGCCGTCAACCAGAGCGCCAGCGACCAGACCGTCATGGCCAGCAGAGCCGCCAGAGCCGCCCCCAGCAGGCCGAAAAGCGGCACCAGCGCCCAGTTGCTGCCCACAAGGCAAGTGAGGCCGACGGCAATCGCCGGCAGGCTGGCCCATGGGCGATCATGGATCGAAAGCACCAGCGAGGCCGGGCCGAGCACCGAGCGGACGACCAGCCCGAGGCACAGAATCGACAGCGGCGCCGCGCCGGCGCTGAAGGCCGGGCCGAACAGCATCAGCGCGAACGGCCCCAACACCGCCATGATGGCGAACAGCGTCAGCGCGATCAGGCTGGCCACCATATTGGCTTCGCCGACCTTGCGATGGAAATCGGCGCGATCAGCCTTGGCTTCGCTTTCCAGCATATCGGGCAGCGTCACCGCATAGACGGCGGCGACGCCGAAAGAGGCCAGCGAGAAGATGCGCGTGCACACCCCGAAAATCGCCAGATCCTCGTGGCTAAGACTATGGCTGAGCAACAGCAGGTCGATATCGAAGAAGAAGTCGGTGGCGATGCTGATCAGCACCCAGGGCAAGGCAAAACGCCACCATCGCGCGCTTTCTGCCGGCCGGGGCGGCGCGACATCCTCGACGCGCGGCAGGCTGGTCAAAACGAAAACCAGTTGCACCAGCGACACGGCCACATAACCGAGGCCGATATACCAGAGCATCAGGGTGAACCCCGCATCCGGGGTGCCCGCCAGCACCAGCACAAGCAGGAAGGCGGCGAGCACCAGCATCGGACGCAGCAGGGTGTCGGCAAAAAAGCCGGCGAAAGGCCGCTTGAGGCCGATCAGCAGCGCCGAATTGACATAGACGACGGCCGTACCCAGCGCCAGCAAGGCCACCGGCAGGAAATGGCGGGCCACGGTGCTTCCGCCCTGCCCGGCGCTCTCCAGCAGCCACGGCCCCGCCAGCACCACTAGCGCGAAAGTCAGACCCACATGCAGATAGGCGCGCGCCAGAAACGCCGCCAATTGCCGCCTGTCCCGGCGCGCCCGGTATTCGGCGGCGAAATAGGTGCCGATGGTGTGAAAGCCGAGCGGCATGACCACCGAAATCAGATTGACGCTGGCGACGACGATCAGAAATTCGCCGAGCAGATCCGCCCCCCAAAGCCGGGCGATCAGCGCCTGGGCGACGAAGATCAGGCCGGCGCCAAACAGCCGCGCGCCGAAAATAATGCTCGATTGTGAAAGCAGACGTCGCAGCAAGCTCATTGCAGATCGTCTTGCGGCACATGCGGGGGCTGGTCGGGCTTGGCCCGGGGGTTACGCCAGGCATTGAGATGCCGGCGCAGATGCTGCAGCAGATCCCGGGCGCGATAGGCCCCCATGCCCAACATATAAGCCCAGGCGCTGTCGGCATAATTGACCACCGGCGGCACGGGGCGAATGACGCCGGCCTCCCCCACCATGCCCTTCTTGAACTGGTGCAGCCCCAGAAAGCCATCGGTGCCGCCCAGGTCGTACCAATCGGCATCGGTATTATCGCGCAGCCAGCCAATGATCTGCCAGTGCATGAAATAGCCGGCGCGGGCCGGCAGCGCCTTGTCACTGGTGGCGCCATAGAGATAAACGGCGCGCTTGCCGGCCTTGAAGATAAGCGCCCCGGCCACCAGCTCGTCCCCCTGCCGGACAAAGAACAGCTCGGGCCGGAGCGGCTCTTCCACCGCCATCAGCGCATCGACGGTTTCATAGGCAGAATGGTCGGGGAACTGCTTGCGCTCCGACATGGCGTCGTAGAGCGCCTTGAACTGTCCAAGATCGGCGGGGCCGCCCCGCTCGAAATGCAGATCACCCTTTTCGGCCTTGTTCAGGTGATAGCGCCATTTCTGGTGCAGGCTCTTGCGCTGCTCGCTGTCGGAAAGGCCGAGGCGCACCATATAGCGATTGGGAAACAACAGCGTCGATCCGCGACGGAACCCCCGCTCGCGCAGCGCCCGATAGGCGGGCTGGCTGGCCTGGGTGGAGGCCGCCGGCAAAACCGACACCATCATCCGGCGCGCGCGGGAATATTCGGCCAGCACCGCCTCGACCATGGCGGCGCGCAAGCGTTCGGCGTCGTCTCGCCCCGCATCCGCCAGCATCGGCGCCCATTTGAGCACCGCGATACGCGCCACTCCCAGCGGCAGGGCCTGCACCATGACCAAGGCCCCCCCGACGATCCGGCCATCGAGATAAAACAGGTTGGGCTCGCAGGTAACGCCCGGCCAGCGCACCGCGGCGAAGGCATGAATCTGCTCCTGGCAGACCTCATCGAACCCGGCAATCACCGCATCCCAGGCGGCGCCGCTGACGCACTCGCGCCGCAATTGCGGCAGATCGGCCGGAGAAATCTCGGTAAAAACGGCCGCTTGGGGCGCCGGCAGGCGATCGGCAATGACGGACATGAAAATCCCCGCAGCATGGAAATACTGCGGGGACGGTAACGGGTCGGAGTGAGCAAATTGCTAGTGCCGCACCGCAAATGCCCCAAAACTGAGGCTTTGGTTTAGCGAAGCCTAATGCGCCGCGACAGGGGCATGCGGCGTGTAGAGCAGTGGAATCTCGGGAATGGTGAGGAAAGCCCCCGCCCCTTCGAGCAGCATGCGCACGGCCACATAGAGGATCATCAGCAGGCCCACCCAGGCGATCCAATGGAAACGGTGCAGCAGCTGCGCGATATAGGTGGCGGCGACGCCCATCAGCACCACCGACAGCGCCAGACCGAACACCAGGGCCTCGAAATGGTGCTGGGCGGCGCCGGCAACGGCCAGCACGTTGTCGAGCGACATGGAAACGTCGGCGACGATGATCTGAATGACGGCCTGGCGCAGCGATTTGCGCGGCGCTTTCCCGGCTATGGCACCGTCGCGATCGTGATCGGCGTCGGACAGGGCTTCGGTCGCCTCATGTTCCTGTTCGCTGCTGACGGTCAGCTCGCGATACATCTTCCAGCAGACCCAGAGCAGCAGGATGCCACCCGCAACCAGCAGCCCGCCGCCGAGCGAGAGCAGCTGGGTGGTGATGAGCGCGAAGAAGATGCGCAGAACGGTGGCGGCCAGAATGCCGATCAGAATGGCGCGACGGCGCAGATCGGAAGCAAGACCCGCTGCGGCCAGGCCGATGACCACGGCATTGTCTCCCGCCAGGACCAGGTCGATCAGGATGACCTGGAGAAGCGAGCTGAAAAAACTCGGATCGATGCCGAACATGGAAATGTCACTTTCAGGAGGGCGCAAAGCACGGCCCGCCTATACGCCTCAAGCCGCCCACGGAAAAGTGAATTATCGGCGGCTCGGCAGGAAATGGGCCTGATCGACCTCGCGCGCCGCTCGGCCCTGCCCCCAGAAACGACGAAGGCGACCCGAAGGCCGCCTATCGTAAGTCCTTATCAAGTAAGGGAGACTTTGGTGGGTGCACAAGGGCTCGAACCTTGGACCCGCTGATTAAGAGTCAGCTGCTCTACCATCTGAGCTATGCACCCGGCTTTTCGTGAACGCCGTCACCAAAGTGGCGCCTCTCTAGCAAAGGGTTTTTGACCTGTCCAGCACCTTGGAGCATTTTATGTGAATTAAATTGGGTGTGGATAAAAGGGAGAGAGGCGAAAGGGGTCAGGAGCGGTCGCGACGGTAAGTCTCGAGACTATAGACATTATCCGGCAATTCCGGGGTTTCCGGACGCAAATCATCCATCAGGCCGATGGTGCGCTCGATGATGTGACGCAATTGGCGCGAGCGGGTATCGGCCCCCTGCAAAATGACGGCGGCCCGCTGCAGGTGGTCGCGGGCTAGCAGATAGGTGGGCGGCATGGCGGGCTCCTGGCAAGGGGCGGTGGGGGAATCGCCGAGATTCGGCATGGCGGCAGACTGGACTCGCATAGTTGTCGAGCTCTTGCCCAAGTGATTGGGATTTAACTCAAATGCCAGCCATTGCCCCATTGACAGCAAAAGTGCTGGCCGCCTGCGGCGCGGCGCGTAACGGCGCTGTGCAGAACCGGTGGGACGACTGGTTTTGCACAGCGATGGCGGCCCCGCCTCGCCGTGATTAAACTGGGCGCAAATCAGTGTCCCGGAGCGTTCGAGTGCCCCTGCCCCCCTTTACCGCCGTCGCCGCGAACCTGCCCGAAACAGTGCCGTTCGTGGGGCCGGAGGCGCTGGTGCGCCGCAGCGGCATTGCCATCAGGGCCCGCATCGGCGCCAATGAATCGGGGTTTGGCCCCAGCCCTAAAGCCTTGGCGGCAATAAGGGAATCAGCGGAAATGAGCTGGGCCTATCCCGACCCGGAAAATCATGACCTGCGCACCGCGCTGGCCGCGCGGCTGGGCATAAGCGCCGAAGAGGTGGCGATCGGCGAAGGGGCGGATGGATTGATGGGCCTCGTGGTGCGCCTGTTCATTTCGTCGGGTGATCGCGTGGTGACTTCGCTGGGGGCTTATCCCACCTTCAACTATCACGTCGCCGGCTATGGCGGGCAGATCGAACTCGTTCCCTATCAAGGGGTTAGCGAGGATCTGAGCGGGTTGCTGTCGGCGGTGCGGCGCATCGGCGCCCGGATGGTTTATATCGCCAATCCGGATAATCCGATGGGCTCGTTCTGGCCGGCGGCGCACATCGAGGACTTCATCGCCGCTCTGCCCGACACCTGCCTGCTGCTGCTCGATGAAGCCTATGGCGAACTGGCGCCGCAAGGCAGCCTGCCCGCCATCGACACAAATCGGGGTAACGTGCTGCGACTGCGAAGCTTTTCCAAAGCCTACGGCCTTGCCGGGCTGCGCGTCGGCTATGCTATCGGACATCGGCAAATCATCGGCGCGTTCAATCGGGTGCGCAACCATTTCGGCGTCAACCGGCTGGCGCAGGCGGCGGCGCTGGCCTCGCTCGCGGACGACCAGCACTTGCTGTGGATATGCGATCGAATTGCGGCATCTCGTCAGCGCATTGCTAACATCTCGCGCGCCAACAACCTCGAGGCGTTACCCTCGGCGACCAATTTCGTCACCCTCGATTGCGGCCGCGACGGCGCTTACGCGCTGCGAGTTCTGGAAGAATTGGGCCGGCTCGGGGTTTTCGTGCGCAAGCCGATGGCGCCGGGGCTCGACCGCCACATTCGCATCAGCGCCGCGCCAGAGGCCGAAATGGCCATTCTGGAGGAAACGCTGCCGCTGGCGCTCAAGGCGGCCTATGGCGCCTCGTAAAGGCCGATACGGGCCAGCAGCGCCCGGTGGTTGGAGCCGAAGCTATCGGCCCCCGCCGACAGATCGAGAATACGCGCATTGCCCCGGGTGAGGATATTGTCGATGGGGACGCCCAGCGGTCCAAGGCGCACGGGCCAGGTGGCGGGATAGGACGGACCGGGGGCCAGCCCCTGCGCGCGGGCCATCCGCGCGACGGGCGCCGACCATGGCGCCGCGTTGAAATCGCCGACCAGCACGACCGGCCCCTCGATGGTGTCCAGAGCCCGATCGAGTGTCAGCAGTTCGAACCAGGACGCTTCATCGAAATAAGGCTTGGAGAGGTGAACCCCGACAATGGTCAGCGCCTGACCGTCGATGGTCACCGGAGCGATGGCCAGCCGCTCGTAGCGAAAGGGCGGCATGGTGCGGATCTCGCCGCCGGCGATGGGCAGACGCGAATGAATGGAAATATCGCAGCTTTGCGAGCGCTCGCAGCCGATTCGATAAGGGAAGGCCTCGCCAAGGCGCGGCAGCAGGCGTTCAATGCCCGGCGTTTCCATCACCACCGCCACATCGGCGCTGGAGGCGACGAGGAAATCGACCAGTTCCTCGGCCCGGCGATTGCCGGTGAGCACGTTGAAGCCAATAAGAGAAAGTTCGGCGATCTGGGCCCCGAGCGGCGCATCGCGCCGGGCCTGATATTCCAGAACCATGCTGCCGCCATGGGCACTGGCGACAGCCAGGACGAGCGCGAACAGCGCCCCCCGCCAGCGGGCGCCCGCCAGCACCATCAGCACCAGCAGGACGAGGCCGGCGGCAATAAGATGAAACCGCAGGCTCTGCAACAGCAAGGCGCCGGGCAGATTTATCGAAAGCGAGGTTATGGCCAGCACGGCGGCGAGCACGACGCCCAGAGCGAGCATGGCACCCCGAAATTCGGCGCGGCTCAGCATGAAGACCGTGTTTCGAACATTCCAGGGGCCTCCTGCTCTACAGCGCGTCGCGTTTCTTTCAGATTCGCGCCCTGCGCTTCAGCCCTTTGTTTTGCCGCATGTCTTTGTCCCGAAACCGGGGCCACTTTCGGGAGACATGCTTTAGCCCTTTGTTTTACCGCATGTCTTTATCCCGAAACCGGGGCCACTTTCGGCAGACATGCTGTGATCCCGCCGGGCGCTTCACGCTCAGGTCTAACGGGGATTCAGCAAGAAATTCTGAACGTCTTGGGGCAATGGCGGTGTTTGAACGCAATCCGGGCGCGCATCCCCGGTGATCCATGCGGAGGCGAGATGGATTGCCGGGATAAACCCGGCAATGACGATGAAAGGGATGGAAAAGGGATTGAGGACAGATACGCGATTGCCTTCCCCTTGGGGGAGTTTTTACTTTGGGTACTGGAACGGGGATCTACCCCGTCCCTGTGTGAACGCCAGCGATCAGACCCAAAGCCTCCGGGATCAGCCTGCCAGCGCGCCCTGGGCGGAAGCGCCGCGCTCGATCATGACGCGGTTGAGCGCGTTGAGATAGGCGCGGGCCGAGGCCACCAGCGTGTCAGGCTCGGCGGCGTTGCCGGAGGCGATACGGCCATTCATTTCGAGACGGACATGGGCGGAGGCCTGGGCGTCGGTGCCGCCGGTGACGCCATCGACGGCGTAGAGCACCAGATGCGGGTTCTGCCCGGCTGCCAGCTTGATGGCGTTGAAAATGGCATCGACCGAACCGGTGCCTTCATAGGACACGCTGGTCGCCTCGCCGTCGATGGTGACGGTGAGGTTGCACTTGTGGGTGCCGCCGGTCTTGGACAGCACTTCCAGATCGACCAGCTTGATGCGATCGCCGACCGAGCCGACCTCGTCATCGACCAGCGCCACGATATCGGCGTCGTAGACATGCTTCTTGCGGTCGGCCAGATCCTTGAAGCGCTGGAAGGCTTCCTGGAAAGCGTTGTCGCCCAGTTCGTACCCCAGCTCCTTCAATTTGTCCTTGAAGGCGGCGCGGCCCGAATGCTTGCCCATGACCAGCGTGGTTTCCTTGATGCCGACGCTGGCCGGGGTCATGATCTCGTAGGTCTGGGCGTTCTTCAGCATCCCGTCCTGATGGATGCCGCTCTCATGGGCGAAGGCGTTCTTGCCCACGATGGCCTTGTTGTACTGCACCGGGAAATTGGCCGCGGCGGCGACGATCTTGCTGGCGCGCGCCAGATGGGTGGTTTCGATCTCGGAATAATAGGGCATGGCATCGCCGCGCGTGTGCAGCGCCATGACCACTTCCTCGAGCGCGGCATTGCCGGCGCGTTCCCCGAGGCCATTGATGGTGCATTCGATCTGGCGGGCGCCACCGGCGACCCCGGCCAGCGAATTGGCCACCGCCATGCCCAGATCATTGTGGCAATGCACCGAGAAAATCGCCTTGTCCGAATTGGGCACGCTCTCGATGATGGTCTTGAACATGCGGAAATGTTCGTCAGGAACGGTGTAGCCGACGGTGTCGGGCAGGTTGATGGTGGTGGCGCCGGCCTTGATGGCGGTCTCGACGCAGCGCTTGAGGAACTCCATCGGCGTGCGCGTCGCGTCCATGGCCGACCATTCGACATCGTCGACCAGATTGCGCGCCTGCGCCACGGTGCGGGCGATGATCTCGATCACCTCGTCCTCGGTCTTCTTCATCTGGTGGGCCAGATGAATGGGCGAGGTGGAGACGAAGGTGTGGATGCGGCCGCGCTGGGCATGGCGCACCGCTTCACCGGCCCGGTCGATATCGGCGCTGATGGCGCGGGCGAGACCGGCAACGGTGGCGCGCTTGACCTGCCGGGCGACGGCGACCACGGCCTCGAAATCGCCATTGGAGGCGATGGGGAAACCGGCTTCGATGATATCGACGCCCATTTCATCGAGCGCTTCGGCAACCTGCAGCTTTTCTTCCAGCGTCATGGTGGCGCCGGGCGACTGCTCGCCGTCACGCAGCGTGGTGTCGAAAATGAAGACGCGTTCTTTGTTGCTGTTGGCAGTGGCGGTCATTTCAGGCTCTTTCCTATCGGCCCCGAGTCATGGCTCGCTGGGCCGGACATTTTTGATGTTCGGCTTTTTGGCGCAATCCCCTGACGACCCGCTCGCTAGATCGAGCTGCCGGTGATCAGGGGCCGATAAGAAGGAGAAGGAGCGCGGGCAAAAGCAGCATGCCGGCAGCAACCAGCAAGCGGGTCTGGAGAACCTGCTTCTGGGTGATGGCAATGGCTTTGGCGCGACGGCGCTGCATGGGAATACTCTCTGTTCTAGTGGGCAGAATGCGACAATCGCCGAGGGGATGCAAGGGGGCCGGGGAGAAAAATGGGGGCGTCAGGCAATCGATATCATGTGTCGGCCGGAAGTATGCGTGCGTGAGGAGCCATCGCCCCTCTTGCCCTATTCCCCGAGATCCAGCGTTCCTTCGCCAACGATCACCGCATGGCCGCCAATGCCGCCATGGGTCAGCTGGTCGTTATCCTTGCGCAATTGCATGGTGATGCGACAGGGACGCCCCATTTCGACGCCCTGGCGCAGGGTGAAATCGGCCTGGCCGGTGGTGAAGTCGGCATGGTCGGACAACAGGCCGATCAGCGCCGCCGCGGCCGAGCCGGTGCCGGGGTCCTCGCCCAGCCCCATGCCGAACATGCGCGCCGCGATGTCGTTTTCCGGCTCTTCCGGCGTCAGGGTGAAGACATAGGCCGAGTTGTGATCGTAGTGGAACACCTTGTCCCAGGGGCCGCGATTGAGCTCGATGCGCCGGAGCACGGCGGCATTGCGCACGGGAATAAGGTGGAAGGTGACGCCGGCGGTATAGACGGAGGGCTTGTAGAGGCCGCAGCCGATGTCCTCGATGTCGATGCCCAGGCATTGGGCGATGCCCAGATCGTCTCGGAGATCGGCGACCTTGACCGGCAGGCGCGGCAGCGAGAAGCGCGCCTCGGCGGTGGATTTGTCCTGTTTTTCGACCAGCGCGGTGACGAGGCCGACCTTTTCCTCCATGCGCACGGCGCTGAGCTTGTTGTGCAGACCCAGCACCACCGCCGCGCCAATGGTCGGATGACCGGCAAAGGGCAGTTCCTCATAGGGCGTGAAAATGCGGATGGCAGCGGTGTTGCGCTCGGCCGCCGGCTTGCAGAAGAACACCGTCTCGCTGAGGTTGAATTCGCGGGCAATGGCCTGCATTTCGTTGTCGAGCAGCCCGTCGGCCTTGGGCACGACAGCGAGCTGATTGCCCTTGAGGCGATCGCGAGTGAAGACGTCGAGCAAGAGATAAGGCAGTTTCATCGGATCAGTCCTGAAGAGCGAAGTCGGCGCGGTCGCGGCCGAGATGATCGCACAGCGCATCGACGGCCACACCGTGGTCCTTGCGGCCGGGCAGGCCGGAAATGGTCAGCGCTCCGACAATGCCGGCACCCGGCACGCGCAGCGGAAAGCCGCCGCCGGCGATGACGAAATCGGCGGGGTCGGCACCCGACTGGGGCGGGAACGGCCCCTCGCCGCGCTCGAGCACCAGGCGATAGCTGGCGCGCTGGAACCGGCGGACCGAATTGATCTTGCGCCGCACCCATTCGGCGTTGTCGGCGCTGGTGCCGGGCGTGGCCGAGAAAAACAGCTGCCGGTCCCGGGTGCGGATATCGACGACCAGCGACAGGCCCTCGGCAAGGGCGCGGGCGCGGATGGCGGCGCCGATCTCGAAGGCGACCGCCTCGTTGAGGGCGGGCAGGACGAGGTCCTGCTCCTGGCGCTTGACGCGGGCGATATCGTCTTCGGTGGTCATGAACATTCTCCTGGCGGACAGGCGCGCCCTGCCCTTCCTACTGCGCCGCACCACAAAAGAAAACGGGGGCCGAAGCCCCCGTCCGTCAGTCTTAGTTCTTGGCCTTGTCGACCAGGGCGCCGGCCTTGATCCAGGGCATCATGTCGCGCAGCTTGGCGCCGACTTCCTCGATCGGGTGCTCGTCGGCGAGGCGACGGGTGGCCTTGAAGCGGGCGCCGCCGCCCGACTTGATCTCCTGCATCCACTCGGAGGTGAACTTGCCCGACTGGATGTCGTGCAGCACGCGCTTCATCTCGGCCTTGGTTTCCGAGGTGATGATGCGCGGGCCGGTGACATATTCACCCCACTCGGCGGTGTTCGAGATCGAGTAGTTCATGTTGGCGATGCCGCCCTGATAGATCAGGTCGACGATCAGCTTCACCTCGTGCAGGCACTCGAAATAGGCCATCTCCGGCGCGTAGCCGGCTTCGACCAGCGTCTCGAAGCCGGCGCGGATCAGCTCGACGAGACCACCGCAGAGCACGACCTGCTCGCCGAAGAGGTCGGTCTCGCACTCTTCCTTGAAGGTGGTCTCGATGATGCCCG
>JAHCJW010000088.1 GCA_026126125.1 Devosia sp. | reverse complement strand
CCGCCGCTGGCGCGAGCTGGACCGCAGCGAAAAGATGTGGAAGGCGGATTTCGAGACGTTCATGGCGATGCTGCTGCGCGCGATCGAGGTCGGCGGCGTCGACCATGTCTGCATCGGCGCCGACTGGGACGGCGGCGGCGGCATCGACGGGATCGAGGATATCTCCGCGCTGCCCAAGGTCACGGCGCGGCTGCGGCAGGCGGGTTATGGCGACGCCGATATCGCGAAGATCTGGAGCGGCAACGTGCTGCGCATCCTGCGCGCGCAAAGGCCGGAGTGACGGGGAGTCACGCCCCTTCCGCATCCAGCGAATAGCCCGCCGAGCGGACGGTGCGGATCAGGTCGGGGCGGTCGCCTTGGTTGATCGCCTTGCGCAGGCGGCGGATGTGGACGTCGACGGTGCGCAGTTCGATGTCGCTGTCGTGCCCCCAGACGCTGTCGAGCAGCCGTTCGCGCGAAAAGACGCGGCCGGGATGTTCGAGCAGGTGGCGCAGCAGGCGGAACTCGGTCGGACCGAGCGCCACGGGCTTGCCGCCGCGCCGCACCTTGTGAGCGACGGTGTCCATCTCGATATCGGCGAAGACGAGGGTCTCGCCCGCCAGTGCCGGGCGCACGCGGCGCAGCACCGCGCCGACGCGCGCGACCAGTTCGCGCGGGGAAAAGGGCTTGGCCACATAATCGTCGGCGCCCGCATCGATCCCCTGCACCTTGTCGCTCCAGCGGTCGCGCGCGGTCAGCAACAGCACCGGCATGATCTTGCCGGTCCGGCGCCACGCTTCCAATACCGAAAGCCCGTCCATCTGCGGCAGGCCGATATCGAGCACCACGGCGTCATAGGGCTCGGTATCACCCAGATAATGGCCTTCTTCGCCATCGAGGGCGATATCGACCACATAACCCGCCTCGGTCAGCGCTTCCTTGAGCTGCCGGTTGAGATTGACATCGTCCTCGACTACCAGAACCCGCATCGTTTCTCCCCAGCCCGGCTATTGCGCTCTCAAAACCAGATTTTGCGCCTGGCCGTCAGCCGAGAGCACACCGATAACATATACCAGAGCGCCGCCCTGGTCACAGACCTGAACATTGAGGATTTCAGCGCTCGGATCGACGCCGGCGGCCTTGAGAACCGCGTCGAGCGACATGATCTGACCCGAGGCAACCGCCTCCTGGATCTGCCGTTTATCGAGACAGGCCTGGGCCTGCGCGCCGCCCGTCCCGGCAAAAGCCAGGGCGAGCGCCAGAGCTAGGGCGGCCGCAGCCGAGGGTTTGGGAGTTTGTGTTTTCATGACCCGACCTTATCGGCACGTTGCTGAATGGGACATGAATAAGGCAGGCGTTCAAACTTTCCGGGCGCCGCCCCGGCAAGGGCTCACGCGCGCCCGATATCCCCCTTCAACCCTTTGCGCAGGAAGATGATCGCCAGCGCTTCGAGCACGAGATTGCCCGCCGCGCTGCCCTCGAGCGCCGGCAGTTCGATGCCGAGCAATTGCGCCAGCCCTGCCAGCAGCATGAATCCCGCGACGATATAGGTCTTGTAGCCGGTCAGCACGTCCATGATGATTCTCCGTTGTGAAAGGGACGGGGCGGCGGCGGGCGCCATCGCCAGCGCCGCCTGACGGATAGCGGCGACCCGGCGTGTCCAGCCGCGCCCAAAGGTGGAAAAGCCGGATAGCCGCCGGAGAAAGCCCAGGCGGCGATCGCACAGATCGTTGATCGCGTTGGAGGTGGAAGCCTTCTCGGCCGCCGCCAGGGTCAAGGGCCCGACCACGCCGTCCGCCACCACGCCCAGCCCGGCCTGCAGGGTGCGGATGGCGCGATCCGGGCCGGAGTTGACGGCGAAATCGAACAGGGCCAGGTCGAGCCCGGCCGGCATCTGGTCGGCTCGGCACGGGGTCCAGTAGCGCGCCCGGTAGATGCGTGCCGCCTCGTCCTTGCCCAGCGCCATGACCGCGCTTTTGGGCAAAGCCCACCAGGGCGAGACATGGCGCCAGCGCGCCAGCGTCTTGTGGGTGATGCCCATATTGGTCGCGCCGCCCGGATCGGATGGATGATCGACATAGCCCCCTTCATGGGCCAGCACCTGTTCGAGACAGGCGGCAAAGCGTGTGTCACTCATCAAATTCCCCTTGTTTCCAATGCCCCGGCCCCAGAACCGGGCTCATCTGCGCCACGGCGAAGCGGAAATGGCTCGGAACGCCGCCGAAATCGGCGAGCTGCTCTGCGAGCGTGTAAGTCGCGCCGGCCATATCCACATCGACGCTGCGCAACAGCGTGGCATCCTCGAAAATTCGCAGCCGATAGCGCTCCGGCACGACGTCGGACGGCGTTTCGGCCACGCCCCAGCCATCTGCGTCCCCGCGGCTGCGTCGCAGCCAGGAGAAGCCAATAGCGTCCCCTGCCTGACGGGTGGCCCGCAAATGCCCCGGCGCGAGCGGCAGGGCCGGCGCCAGGCCCGGCGCCACCACCAGCCCTTGCCCGACAAGGTCGGCGCCGCCGGCATAAAGGCGCAGCATCCGCGCCTCCCCCAATTGCCCGGGCGCGACCGGCAGAACCCCTGCCCGGCCGTCAAGCACCAGCACGCGCCGGCCGGGCGAAACCGGCCCCATCGCCTCGCACGTGCCCTCCAGCCCCCGCAGCAGCCGGGTCAGCCGATATTCTCCCGGCCCGGTCAATTCCGCCCCGGCAAAGCCGATGATTTCCCAGTCCCCGGCGTCGGTCTCGACCGCCAGCCGGTTGCTGCCGGCCAGCACCGCCATTTCGGCCCCGTCGGCGAGGTGGCCGCCATAAAGGCGAATGCTCAGTGCCGAGCCGCGGTCCCAGAGCGCCGTCGGCCCGGCCCCGATCCCGGCGATCATTTCGCCCATTGCCGCCGGCCGGCCCAGATCCGCCAGCGCAGCACCGGTGCTCTCGTCGGTCACCCTGACGCCGCCCGGCCAGGGGCTGGCGAAAGCCCCGACCACCAGCCGGCTTTGCGCCCCCTCGCCCGGCAGATGCGCCGCCACCAGCGCCGGCGTTGCCGCCATGGTGACCAGAGGCTGCACTGCTGGCGGCCGGTCGACGCCCGTCGCCACCGCATCGCCGCGCGAGAGGCCGCGCGCCGTGATCCGCCGCGCCGCGCCATCGCGGATTTCGACGATTTCGAACGGACCTTCGGCCAGCTCGGGCAAGGCGATCCGATCGCCCGGCTCCAGAACCAGACAATTGGGCGGCAGCGCCAACTCGACGCTGTCTCCCGCCACGGCCCGCCTGTCGAGCAGCCGCTCAGCCGCCAGCCGCGCCCCCGCCGCGTCGAGCACCATATCGACGCCCTCGCTCAGCATCGGCCCCGCACCGGGCCGGATCGCCGTCGCGGAGGCGGACAGATAATCCCGCGCCCGGTCGATATGGCTCAGCGCCAGCCGGGCCGGGCGCTCCGCCGCGGCCGAACGCCGGCGCGTGATCACCGGCGCGTCGAGCCGCGCCAGCGTTTCGGCGTCGAGCATGATCGCCGCACCGCGCCCCGCCGGCAGCGCCGTCAGCACCCCGTCGCGCACCAAGAGGCTTTGCCCCGTTACCTCGAGCAGCGGCTCCAGCGCGTCGCGCGCCCGCCCCGGCCCGGACAGCACCATGCCGCCGATCAAGGGCGCTTCGGCCGCAGCGACAATGGCGCAGCCATGATCGGCGGCCACGGCGGCGATGACCTCGTCGCTCGCCGCCCCGCCCAGCCGCCCGGTCAGCCAGTGGCCGGTATTATGGTTCGGGCCATCGGCCCACACCCCGTCCTCGGCCGGAAAGGCGGGATAGGGCCGCGCATCCCAGGTCCAGCAATAGATGCGCTCGGGGTCCACCATGCCGGCCGGATTGTTCTCCGCATCGGTCCAGTGGCGAAAATGCGCCCGCAGATATTGCCGCTGGATCAGGAGATCCGGCACGCCGGAAGAAAAATACGGCCGCCCGCCCTCGGCGCTTTTGGGGTCACCGAAAATATTGGGCTGGTTCGCCCCCTTGTCGACCGCCGCACAGCCCAGCTCGGTCAGCCAGATCGGCTTGGAGGCCGGCACCCAGGCGGTGGGGCTCGTCGCCCGCACGCCGCCGGGCCGGTCGAAATGGCGCTGGCTCCAGAACGCCGCAATATCCTTGTAGCGCCACACCCAGGGCTCGCCATGAGCGCCATCGGTGATCGGCGTCCGTACTTGTGCCGCCCGGTCCGCATCGCTGAGATAGAACCAGTCGAACCCCTCGCCTCCGGCGATGTTGCGCCCGAGATAGTCGAGATCATGCGCGCTGCTGGCCCCTGCCTCATCGGCGTGCCCCTCACCGTCGCGCCAATCGGCGGCCGGCATATAGCAATCGATCCCCACCGCATCGATCTCGGGCGTCGCCCAGAGCGGGTCGAGATGGAAGAATTTCTGCCCCTCGGGCTGATAGCCCGAATATTCGCTCCAGTCGGCGGCATAGCTGAGCTTGGTGCCTGCCCCCACCACGGCCCGCGCCTCCGCGACGAGATCAACCAGCGCCGCGACGAATGGAAAGCTGTTCCCCGCCCCGCGCACCGTGGTCAGCCCGCGCATTTCCGAGCCGATCAGCAGCGCCTCGACACCCGTTTCGGCCGCGATGCCCGCATAATGCAGCACCATCGCCCGATAATCGGGCAGGAACGCCGCCACCTGCGCCGCCGCATCGGCGGTGCCGTCGGGCGATCCCGGCAGCCCCGGCGCCGGATGGCAGGTGATGCGCCCGCGCCAGGGATAGTTCGCCTGCTCGCCCCAGCCATAGGGATCGTCGAGGCCATTGCCCGCCGGCACGTCCATCATGATCAGCGGATAGAGCGTCACCGAAAAGCCGCGCGCCCTCAGATCGGCAATCGCCGCCCTGACCGCAGCATCGGAAGGCGTACCGCCATAAGCCGGCCCGCCATCGTGATAGGAAACCACCGGCACATCGTCGCGCGCGAGCCCCGCCACGTGCCATTCGACGCCCTCGACGGTGCGCCCATAGGCCTCGACGCGCGGCCCGATCCGGCACTGGCCGCACCGCAGGTCGTCGCCGAACCAGGTCACCAGCAGCGCCACATGTTTCAAATTCGGGCAAAGATCGGCCAGCTCGTCGATGGAGGCCGTCCAATTGCTCACCCCCGGCAAGAGGTGCGAATTCTCCCCCCGCCCCTGCCCCGGCCCCAGCACCAGTAAACGCGGCACCGGGTCATAGCCGAATTCGGTGGCGCCGGGGATGACGGTGATCGCCCGGATCGCCGGCTCCAGTTCGCCCACCACCCGGCACAATTCGGCCGAAATCTGTGGAATGCGATTGCCGAAGCGCGACAGCGGCAGGTTCTCGAACACGAGATAGCAGAGACCGCGATAGGCCGGTGCATTGCCCAGCCCCTGCGTTGCCTCGATCAGGCTGTCGGGCGACTGCTCCGCATCGCCGCGATAAAAGCGCAGATTGAGCCCGCGCGTATCGAGCAATTGCCCATCGGCCCAGATGCGCCCCAGCCGCGCCACTTCCCCTTCGCAAAAACCGATGGCAAAGCTGGCGCCGATTTCCTCGTCCTCCGGCCCGCCCATGGCCTTGGCCCCGGCCGTCTCCCCGCCCAACCGCTCCAGCTCGCGCGCCCAGATGATATTGCCCGCCAGGCGCCCCCAGCCATAAAGCCGGGGGATCGGCGCCCCCTCGACCGAGCCCACCAGCCTGACGTCGAAGGCCCGGCCCTCGCGCTTTTCGCCGAACAGCATCCCATCGACGGCGTTGCCGGCCAGCGCCCCCAGCGCCCGCCCGATCGTCGCCCCGAACGGCCCGCCAACCATCGCCCCGGCAAACTGCCCCACCAGGGATAAAGCCAAAGTGGCCATGGAATTTTCCTGTCATGATTGCTTGGAGTGCCGAACCTTGGCGGCAAGAATTGAATGACCGACCACCACTATTTCAGTCTTCGTCATTGCCGGGGCTTGTCCCGGCAATCCCCTCGCCCCGCGCTTCGAGGCAGGACCAGCCGGACAAGCCGGGTGGTGACGATGGCCGGTGTTACGGAAACGAAAACCGCCCGCTCACCCGCCGCGCCCAGCCATCGGTCAAATTCGCCTCGACCACGCCGAGCTTTTCCTGCGCATGGATGAACCGGTCGGCGGAAACCAGAATGCCGCAATGTTTCGCCTCAGCCATACCCGAGAGCCTGAACAGAACCACTTGTCCCGCCGCCAGCGGCCCGCTCTCCGCCAACAGAAACCGCTCGGCCGCCGTCCGCAATGCCCCGGCAAATTCGGGATCGCGCGGGCTCGCCCGATAGGCCGGCACCGCCATGGGTTCCGCGCCATAAAGCGCTCGCCACACCCCGCGCACCAGCCCCAGGCAATCGCAGCCTGCCCCCGGCGTCGAAGCGCGATGCCGATAGGGCGTGCCCAGCCAGGCCCGCGCCGCCACCACCACCAGATCGGGATTCATTTCACCACCGCCCGCCCGTCCAGCGCATCACCGCTGCGCGGATGGCGCAGCACGAAATCGCTGCCCGGAATATGCGGAAAACCGCGAAAATTGACCGCATTGGCAAATTTGGCCTTGCAGGTGGCAAAGCGCCGGTCGCAGCCCGCCGTCACCTTGAGCACATCGCCCGGCACGACCCATTCGCCCACCCGCCGGCCGAACCCCAGCACGTCGCCCACCGCCTCCTTGCGGTGGGTCAGCACCGCATCACTCAGCCCCATACGCCTTCCCCCCTCCCAGCGCGCCATGCCGAAGGAAAACCAATCCTCGGCGAAGCCAGAGAGCCCGGCAACCACCAGCCGGAACGGGTCGGCCACCGTCACCACCGTTCCGGTGGCGCTAAATTGCGGCGTATCGAGCCCGACGCCACAGCGTCCATCGCCCGCCACCGCGTCGCATAATCCCTGATAGAGCCGCCCGCGCGTCACGTTGAGCGCCGCCTGTCCCGAGCGCAGTTCGGCGCGAAACACCCCATCCTCGCGCACGATTTCGCCGATCGTATCGACCCGCAGCAACAGGGTCTGCGCCGGCTCCAGCCAGTTCACCACCCAGCTTTCCACCACGGCCCCGTCATAGCGGCCGAGCAGAATATCGTCTTCGTTGAGCGCGGCGTGGTCGAGAATGCCCAGCACCTCGCCGGTTTCCACCTGGGCCCCGAGCTTGCTCGGCACCTCGCCGCCATCGAGCCCGTGCATCGGCGTGCAGGCTGTCCCCGCAACCACCAGCCCCAGATCGTGGTCGGTAAAGCCCAGCACCACGCCGTCGCCGCGCCGAATGCGCCAGCAGCGCGCCAGCGTCGTTTCCTCCTGTGCAAGATGGGCAGCCAGCCCCGCCCCGATGGTTTTCATGGCAGGATCTCCACCAGCGGAATGCTCGGCGCCTCGGCGGCGTCGAAACTGGTCCATTCGATGTCGAGCCGATCAATATCGAACCGCACCGGCACGTCGAACACAAAGCCCGCGCTCACCGCCGCCCCCGATGCCGGCGCCACGGCGAATGTCACGACGCCGGTGGCCACATCGACGCTCCACCCGCTCATCGCCTCCACCCCCGCCACCGCCACCCGCACGGTGCCCGCCACCGGCTTGAGGATCGGCCGCAGATAAGGATCGAACGCCGCTCCATAACGCTTTTGCAGCGGAAACTGCGTCCGCACCCCGTCCCCGGTCCCGATTGCCTGATCGGTCGGCGCGGGCACCGGCCCGCCCGAGGAATGATCGATGCCGTCGCGCCACAAGAAACCGTGCAGCCGCCCGCGCCGCTCCTCGAAAAATGCCAGCACCGCCTGCATGTCGGCCCGCGACTTGACGCCATAGCCCGCATTGTAGCGCCGCCGCGAGCGCGCCCAGCGCCCATTGCGCCGCTCGCCGCCGCCCGCCAGCGTCACCACATCGGTTTTGCGCTCCGGCCCGCCCCGCGCCCCGAGCGCAATATCGAGCGGAAACCGTACATGATGAAAAGCCATATTATCCTCCGCACGATCCTGCCTTCTCCCTTCCCGGGGGAAGGGGACATATGGCGCCGACTATGCCCCTCTTGTTCCCCGCCGCACCGCCCGCAGCAGCATGGCGCTGACCTCCGCCTCGCTCTGGGCAAAGCTTCGGGCGTCCTGGGCCGTCACGTTGAACGTCACGTTCACCGCCCCGCCGCCTCCGGCGACCCCGAGCCGCCCATCGGCCCCCCGCGTCAGCGGCATGATCGCCTCGGGCCCCGCCTCCCCGGCCAGGCCCAGGCCCTTGCCCAGCGGAAAATAGCTCGGGGCTGCGATCACCCCGCCCTTGGCGAAAGGCGTCACTCCCGCCAGCGCCGGATTGGCCGCCCCGAACAAATTCTCCACCAGCCCGCCCACCATGGTGCCCAGCGGCTTCAGCGCTGCCTTGAGCGCGATATCGGCAAAGGCCTTGGCGATATCGCCCAGCACCGAGCGGAACGACTTCCCTTCGCTCAAGGCGCCGCGAAAGGCGTTGCTGACCGTGCGCGCCACCCCATCGGCCAGAGTACCGATGCGTTCGAGTTCGAGCGACACATCGCTCAACTCGTCGCGCAATTCCGAGCCAAACAGATCACCGGCCATCGGGAAACCGCTCCATCAGATGTTCAAGCCCCTGCCGGTCCAGCCCTCCGGCGCCCTCGCCCACCACCGCGCCCCAAGCCGCCGCGAGCTCGCGCGGGCTCATTTTCCAGAACGCCTCGGGCGGCAAGCGCAGCACGCCCAGCCCGAAGCGCATCGCCTCCTTCCACGGAAACGGCGTCATTTTTCGTCCCCGAACGTCGCCTTGAGCAGACGCACGGCAATCTCCGCCGCCCCGCGCAACCCGCCCTCGACGCTCATCCGCGCCAGATCGTCGTCCGAGATGGCCTGCCCACCGCCGCGCAAGCCCGCCCCCAGGATCGCCGTCAGATCCCGCGCCGACACCCGTCCCCCGGCAAAGCGCTCGGCCAGGCCCGCCAGATCTCCGGCCCCCAGCCGCGCCTCCAGCTCCGCCAGCGCCCCCAGCGTCAGACAAAGCACCCGCATCTCGCCCCCGATCTCGGCAGCGATTTCGCCTCGATGAATGTTGGTCATTTTTCCTCACAAATTCGATAGCTGAGGCTCACGATCACGCCGCCGCAAAACTCACTTCTCCCGCGCTTTCCAGCGCCAGGTCGAAGGTCACCTCCCCGGCGTGATCGGCGGAAAACTCCAGCGCCACGATCTGGAACGGTCCCTCCACGACCCCGAAATGCGGTAAAATCAGCTGCCAGTTGCGAATGGTTCCGGCGAAAAACAGGCTGCGGATCAAGCCGTCGGAGGCCTGGTCCTTGAACACCCCCGCCCCCGACAGCGACGCCCGCTTCACCCCGCCGCCGGCGAGCAGTTCGCGCCAGCGCCCAGCGCTTTCCTGGTCCGTGGTATCGACGCTCGCCGCATTGAACGCCAGGCTGCGCGTGCGCAATCCCGCCACGGTGAGAAAACTGCCCGACCCGCTCTGGTCGAGTTTCAAAAGCATGTCCTTGCCGCTCTGCGCCGCCATTTTGTCCCTCGTTATTCGCTGAAAAACCGCAGCAACACCGCCGCTCGCGCCAGCCCGGTCGCGGCGTCGATGATGGTTTCGGTGCGCATATGCTCGGCATGGGTCACCGCCAGTCCAGCCGGCGCCAGCCCGTCCCTGGCCGCCGCCACGCGTTCGGCCAAAGCCAGCGCCGCCTTGCGGCTCGGCTGGTCGGCCCAGCAATGGATCAGGACGCGATGCTCCTGGCCCGGGGTCAGGTCGCCGTCGCGCTGGCGCACATCGTGGCGGTCCACCACCACATAGGGCGCGGGCCGATCGCGCGGCGGCGCGTCGAACACCGCCCCGGCCCCGATCAGGGCCACCAGCGCGGCGTCCCCCTCCAGCGCCCCGACCAGCGCCGCCTGCAGGCTCACGATGGGGTGGGTCATCCGGTCACCTGCGTTTCGCTGCAGGCGCAGCTGAGATAGGCCCGCCGTCCGTTCATGTCGGCGGCGCTCACCACATCCAGATCGCGCCCGCGATAGACGATGCGATCCCCGGGCCGCAGATCGGTGCGAAACCGCACCACCACGCTATGGGAAATCGCCACCATGCGGCCGTCGGCATTGCTGCCCTGCCGTCCGGTGAGGCTGCGCACCCGTGCCCACACCGTGCCCAGCGGCACAAAAACCCTTGCATGCCCGCCCTCGGGCTCGGCCACGCTGTCGCGCCGCCGAAGTTGCACCCGATCGGTCAGCGTGCCGATAGGCGGGATTTTCTCGCTCATAGCCGCACCCGCTTATGGGCCGCCACCAGCCGGTCGAAGCCGCTCGGCACCACCGCGCCGGAGCCGGCGACGATCACCGCATCGCGATGTTCGTGCCAATGCGCCACCAGCCCCAGCATGGCCTGCCTGAGATCGGCCGGCACCGCTCCCGGCTCGGTGCCGAAGCCGGCGACATAATCGATTTCGATGCCGCCGCGCTCCTGCAGCATCGGCATGCCCGCCACCGCACGCGGCACCAGCAGCCGATCCGCCTCGGCGCGAAATTGCGCCAGCCCGATCTCGTGGCTCGCCCCATGCCCGTCGATGGCGCACACCGCCGTCACCGAAATGAGCGGCGCCACCGGCAGGCGCACCCAGCCCGGATCGGGCCAGGCATCGAGCACGATGCGCCAGCTCTGGGCGAGCAGCGCCTGGCCGGTGATGCCTTCGACATGCAGCCGCGCCGCCCCGATCAGCGTCTCGATCAGCCCGTCCTCTTCATTGCCGTCGAGCTTGAGGAACGCCTTGGCCTCGGCAAGCGAAACCGGCTCCTCGGCGGGCCCCGCCAGGAGATAGGAAGTCATTGTTCTGATCCTTGATGTTTAGAGCAGGGTTCCCCATCGAGCGGGAAGTATTGCTTTGGCCCGCAAGATTTCCGGCAAGGGAACATCGGTTCTTGTGTTTCCCTCCCCTCACGGGGGAGGGTGCCGTTTCTGTGTGTTTGGCAAGGTCTTTGCCCCAAGCGCCGGTGTCACCCTCCCCCTTGATGGGAGGGCAGGGAGGTGTGCCGGCAAGAGCGGAAGCCCTCAGCTCGCGCCGAACTTCAACAGCTTGATCGCATCATAATCAGCAACGCCGCCGCCGACGCGCTTGGTCGTGTAGAACAGCACATAGGGCTTGCTCGAATAGGGGTCGCGCAACACGTTCACCCCCTGGCGATCGACGATGAGATAGCCGCGGCGGAAGTCGCCGAAAGCCACGGACAGCGAATTGGCGCCGATATTGGGCATGTCCTCGGCCTCGACCAGCGGAAAGCCCATGAAGCTGGCGCGCCCATCGGCGGTGGCCGAAGGCTGCCAGAGATAATTGCCGTCGCTGTCCTTGAGCTTGCGGATCGCGCCCTGCGTCTTGCGGTTCATCACCCAGCTGGCATTCTGGCGATAGCCGGCCTTGAGCGCATAGACGAGATCGATCAGCACGTCGCTGGCGTGGCTGGCGGGCAGCGCGCCCGAAGTGCCGGTGGCGATATAACCAAGATTACCCCAGCTCCAGCTCGTCTCGGCCACGGTCGGCGCGGCCAGAAAGCCGGTGGGCTTGTTGACGCCGTTGCCGGTGACGAAAGCGGTGGTTTCCTGCGCCGCGAAGGCCGCGTTCACCTCGTCGGCGATCCACTGCCCGACATCCACCGCCGCATCGTCGAGAAAGGCGGTGGTCGCCGCCGGCATGGCGTAAAGCTCGGTGGTCGGATAGCTCAATTCGGCCAGGGTCTGGCTGGTGGTGGTCGGGCGGTTCGCCGCTTCGCCCACCCAGCCGGTCTGCGGCCCCGTCACCGTGATCGGGCGCTTATAGACCGTGCTCGACACCTGCCGCACGCCGGCAATGGCGCGGATCGGCGAGATATGCGTCATCAGCCGGGTGATTTCGGTCTCGACATCGGCCGGCACCACATAGCCGCCATCGGCATTGACGCCGATCTGCAGCGCCTTTTCCTCGCCGCGCTTCACATAGGCGGAGAAGGCCTCCTTATATTCGCCATTGCGCACGGCGCCCTTGCCCTCGATGGCCGGACGGCTGCGTTCGGCGCTGGCCCGATCGATGGCCGCCTTGTGCCCGTCGAGCACGGCGTTGAGCTTGTCGAGCTTGCCTTCGAAGAGCCCGTCGGCCGTGCCGCGCTTTTCGATTTCGCCCAGGCGCGGGTCGTTGGTGCGCTTGAACTCCTCGAACGCGGTCGAAAATTCGGCGAAAAGCGCGGCAATATCGCTCCCCGCGCCGGCCTTGGTTTCAAGGCCGTCACTGATCCGATCCATGTCGGCATCCTTCTATCGGTTGCGGATAGTTTTCGTGGCTGCCGCGATGGCGGCGCCGGCCGAGACGGACGAGGCGATGCGCGCCTCTTCCATCATCGGAAAGGTGACGATCGAAATCTCGTAGAGATCGATCTCATGCAACAGG
Organism: Devosia sp.; assembly: GCA_026126125.1. Classification (GTDB taxonomy): domain Bacteria; phylum Pseudomonadota; class Alphaproteobacteria; order Rhizobiales; family Devosiaceae; genus Devosia. The sequence goes on along the minus strand of JAHCJW010000088.1, from coordinate 1,482 downwards.
CGCTGCCCGCCCTTGCGGCTGGCCTTCACCGTACGAAAGCCGATGGAGAGCCCGTCGAGCGCCTGGGTTTCGATCAGCCGCCGCAGCGCATCGGCGCGCGGCACACCGGGCACCAGACGCCCCGCCGCGAACAGCCCATGCGCATCCTCGCGCAGCTCTTCCCAGATGCCCACCGGATCCTTGGGGTCGTGCTGAAACAGCAGACGGATGCGCCCGCGCTTTTTAGCGAGGCTCTTGCCGAAGGCTCCGGGCAAGACGATATCGCCGCCGCTGTCGAGCCGATTGAAAATACTGGCATAGCCGGCAAAACGCCCATGGGCGTCGATCGGGATCTTGTCCTCCATCAGCGCTTGATCCCGCTGCGTTTCTGCGGCGGCGCCGGCGCCCTGCCCTTGTCGGCCAGCGTGCCGGCCAGGTTCCAGGCAAACTGTCGAAAAATCTGCTGCGCCTCTTGGCTTCTGGTCTTTTCGCCCACTACTCGTCTCCCTTGCGAAACAGCCTGTTAAGGCTGGCGATCTCGGTTACGAAGTCATTGAAGCGCCGATTGGCTCCGGCGAGTTCCTTGAGGCTCCACACCAGCAGCGCGCTCGCCCCGCTCGCCCACAAGAACAGCGCCAGATGCGCCAGATCGCCCCGCTCGACGACCGATTTGGTGAGTTCGTCCATGGTGATTTCCCCCCTCATCAACGCCTTAAGACCGCTCTCCCACCCCCACCATCGCCCTTTTCTCCTCATCGCTGAGAAAGCCGGCATTGCCCACCCGCTCCCACAGCGCCGCCCGGTCCTCGGCCAGCGCCTCGACCGCGTCGAAGTCCGGCACCACTTCCGCCCCCTCGAAGGCCGGCCCCAGCCAGACGCTCAATTCCTGCGCCACCCGCACCACCAGCGGCACCAGGGTCTGGCGCCACAGCGCCCGATTGGCCTCGGCCATATTGGCATAGGTGTTGTCGCCCGGAATGCCGAGCAGCATGGGCGGCACCCCGAAGGCAAGCGCGATGTCGCGTGCCGATGCCGCCTTCAGCGCGGCAAAGTCCATGTCTGCCGGCGTAAGACTCATGGCCTGCCATCTCAGGCCGCCTTCGAGCAGCATCGGTCGGCCGGCGTTGGCTGAGCCGCTGAAGGCTCTCGAGAGCTCGTCCTTGAGTCGGTCGAACTGGTCGGGGGTAAGCGTATTGCCGTCGCTTGTCTCATAAACCAGCGCCCCTGTCGGTCGGGCGGCGTTTTCGAGCAGCATCCGGTTCCAGTCGGCGGCCGCGTTGTGGGTTGCGACCGCCATGTCGGCAGCGGCTAGACAGCCCGCGCCATAATGATCGTCAGATGGATGAAAATGCCTGATATGGATGAGATTGGGCGATGCATCCTCGTCGAGCACCGGGATTGTCAGCTTGCGTTCGCCAATCCGGTATTCGTAGGCCGTGGGCCAGCCATCGCCGTTGGCGACCACGCTCATTCGTTCAGGCCTGAGGGCGAAGAGTTCGCAAG
>JAHCJW010000087.1 GCA_026126125.1 Devosia sp. | reverse complement strand
TGTTTCGGCATGCAGATGGCCTGTATCGAGGCGGCCCGCAACACGGCCGGCATCAAGAACGCGTCTTCGACCGAGTTCGGCCCGACCAAGGAACCGATCGTGGGCATGATGACCGAGTGGGTGAAGGGCAATGAGAAGGAAAGCCGCGGCAGCGACGGCGATCTCGGCGGCACATTGCGCCTCGGCTCCTATCCGGCGCAACTGACCCGTGGCAGCCGCGTCGTCGACATCTATGGCTCCACCCGCATTTCCGAGCGCCATCGTCACCGCTATGAGGTGAACATGGACTATCGCAAGCTCCTGGAAAAGAACGGCCTGCTGTTCTCCGGCGTCTCGCCCGACGGCAAGCTGCCCGAAATCGTCGAGCGCACCGACCATCCGTGGTTTATCGGCGTGCAGTTCCATCCTGAGCTGAAGTCCAAGCCGTTCGAGCCGCATCCGCTGTTTACCAGCTTCGTCGCCGCGGCGATGGAGCAGAGCCGGCTGGTTTAGCCGCCGCAGTTTTTTTGACTGAAACGACTCTGGGAGGGGCGAGGGCAGGGCGCCTCTGGACTTTCCCTCGAGAGCGCGCCACCTTAGGGTGGTAATCTGTTGTTAACGCATCGGATGGCCCGAAAACCGTGAGCGCGCTTTTCGGGCCGATGTTCTCGCCATCGTCACCATCGGGCTTGTCCCGGTGGCCCATCTCGCCGCCGTCTGGATGGCCGGGACAAGTCCGGCAATGACGACAAAGGTGGCCGTCTGGACTGTCAAACCCATGGCCGAAATCCTCTCCCTGTCGAAAGCCCGCAAGGCCAAGGCTCGCGCCGAAAAGGACGCGACGGCTGAGGCCAACCGCCTCAAATTCGGCCGCACCAAGGCACAAAAGCTTCAGGATGCCGGCGAGAAGACCCGAGCGGAAAAGCATATCGAGGGGCATAAGCGGGACGAGTAGAGCAGGCATTTGCCGCTCCTCCCACCCAACCTCCCCTTCAAAAGGGGAGGGGGCAGCAAACGCGGATGTCAGGCTTTCCCTACCAGTCCACCTGACACACCGTGCCGTCCGGGCCGAACTGCATGCTGTCCGGCGTGTATTGAAAGATCTCCAGCTTTACGCCGCTGGGGTCGGCGAGCCAGGCTTGCCAGGTGTGGTCGACGCCGAGCTTCTTGTCGGTGATGGCGACGCCCTTGCTCTTCACATGCGCGACAAAGCCGTCGAGATCGTCGGTTTCAAAGCAGATATGGTTGATCTGGTTGCTGTCCTCGAAGCGGGACTCGCCCTTGAGGAACACCTCGACAAAGGTGCGGTTGCCGAAATCGAGATAGAAACCTATCCGCTCATCGCCGCGCTTGAAATCGAATTTCGGCGCGACGCCGATGACATCGCGATAGAAGGCCTCGACGGCGTCGAGGTCGCGGGCGAAGATACAGGTATGGGCAACCTGCCTGACCAGTGGCATGGGATGAGTCCTCCGTTTTTTGTAACGTTACAGGCGCGAGCCATCGCAGGAAACAGGGCAGGGGCGAGAAAATTTCCTGTCCCCTCTTTCCCTCGTCATGCACTCCGTCTAGGAGAAGCGAACACCGTCCAAAACATCGCTGGGAAGGGCTTTTGCTATGTCGTCTATCATCCATGTCCAGGGTCGCCAGATCTATGACAGCCGCGGCAACCCGACCGTCGAAGTCGATGTGGTGCTGGACGATGGCAGCTTCGGCCGCGCCGCCGTGCCCTCGGGCGCCTCGACCGGTGCGCATGAGGCTGTGGAGCTGCGCGATGGCGGCAAGCTCTACAACGGCAAGGGCGTGACCCAGGCGGTCGAAAACGTCAACTCCGCCATTGCCGACGAACTGCTCGGCCTCGACGCGCTCGATCAGCTGGCCATCGACCAGACCATGATCGAACTCGACGGCACCGCCAACAAGGGCAAGCTGGGCGCCAACGCCATTCTGGGCGTGTCGCTGGCCGTCGCCAAGGCCGCCGCAGAGTCGAGCGAGCTGCCCTTCTATCGCTATATCGGCGGCCCGAACGCCCATGTCCTGCCCGTGCCGATGATGAACATCATCAATGGCGGCGAGCATGCCGACAATCCGATCGACATGCAGGAATTCATGATCCTGCCCGCCGGCGCCGCCTCCATCGCCGACGCCATCCGCATCGGCTCGGAAATATTCCATACCCTGAAAAAGGGTCTTGCCGCCCAAGGTCACAATACCAATGTCGGCGATGAAGGCGGTTTTGCGCCTAATCTGGGTTCGGCCGAAGAAGCGCTTGGCTTTATCATGCGCTCGATCGAGAAGGCCGGCTACAAGCCGGGCGAGGACGTGTTCCTCGGCCTCGATTGCGCCTCGACCGAATATTTCAAGAACGGCAAATATGAAATGGTCGGCGAGGGCAAGTCGCTGTCCTCGGACGACAATGTCCGCTTCCTCGAAGACCTTGTCAGCCGCTATCCGATCATCACCATCGAAGACGGCATGGCCGAGGACGATTGGGACGGCTGGAAGGCGCTGACCGATGCTATCGGCAAGAAGGTGCAGCTCGTCGGCGACGATCTTTTCGTCACCAACACCAAGCGCCTCGTTTCCGGCATCAAGATGGGCGTCGCCAACTCGATCCTGGTGAAGGTCAACCAGATCGGCTCGCTCTCGGAAACGCTCGACGCCGTCGATACCGCCCATCGTGCCGGCTACACCTCGGTGATGTCGCACCGCTCGGGCGAAACCGAGGATTCGACCATTGCCGACCTCGCCGTGGCGCTCAACTGCGGTCAGATCAAGACCGGCTCGCTCTCCCGTTCGGACCGCATGGCCAAGTACAACCAGCTGATCCGCATCGAAGAACAGCTCGGCTCCTCGGCCAAATATGCCGGCTATTCGGTGGTCAAGGGCCGCTGATCGCTTCGTCTCAAGATTACCAAAGCCCGGTGGAGACACCGGGCTTTTTGTTGGCGCCGATGGTTCGGGCAGCTGCCTCTTTAAACAAAACACCCCCGGCTCAAGGCCGAGGGTGGCAAACAGAGGCTGAAGAAAACCGGACCTACTGGAACGCCGTCTCGGCAAAGCTCCGGAGTTTTCGCGAATGCAGCCGCTCGGCCGGCTGGTCGCGCAGGATCTCCATCGCCCTCAGCCCGACCTGCAGATGTCGATTGACCTGCGTGCGGTAAAAATCCGAGGCCATGCCCGGCAGCTTCAATTCGCCATGCAAGGGCTTGTCCGAGACGCAGAGCAGCGTGCCATAGGGCACGCGGAAGCGGAAACCATTGGCGGCGATGGTGGCGCTTTCCATGTCCAGCGCCACGGCGCGCGACTGGCTCAATTGCCGGGTGATGGCCGTCTGGTCCCACAATTCCCAATTGCGGTTGTCGAAGGTCGCCACCGTGCCGGTGCGCATGATCTTCTTGGTTTCGATGCCCTCGGTCTGGGTGATTTCCTCGACCGCCTGCTCGAGCGCCACCTGCACCTCGGCCAGGGCGGGAATGGGGACGGATAGGGGCAGGTCGGCGTCGAGCACGTGATCCTCGCGCACATAGGCATGTGCCAGCACATAGTCGCCCAGGTCCTGCGAATTCCTGAGGCCGGCGCAATGGCCCAGCATGATCCAGGCATGCGGCCGCAGCACCGCGATATGGTCGGTGATGGTCTTGGCGTTGGACGGGCCGACGCCGATATTGACCATGGTGATGCCGCGCCCGCGATCGGCCACCAGATGATAGGCTGGCATTTGCGGGGTGCGCGGCGGCGGCTCGCCGCTGACCCCGCCCCCCGTCAGCATGTTGTCGGTCGCCACATTGCCCGGCTCGATGAAGCGCAGATAGTGCGAATGGCTCTCGGCCATCCACTGCTTGGCGATGCGGCAGAACTCGTCGATATAGAACTGGTAATTGGTGAAGATCACGAAGTTCTGGAAATGCTCGGCCCCGGTGCCGGTGTAATGCGCCAGCCGGAACAGCGAATAATCGACGCGCGGCGCGGTGAAGGCGGAAAGCGGGTATGGACCGCCGCGTGGCGGCACATAGGTGCCATTGGCGATTTCGTCGTCGGTATTGGCGAGGTCCGGCGCGTCGAAGACGTCGCGGAGCGGAATGTTGAGGGCATTGAGCGCCGCGCCATCGACATGTTCATGCGGCGGCAGGGCGAAATGCAGCGGGATCGGGGTTTCGGACTCGCCGATATCGATCGTGCCGCCGTGATTGTGCAACAGAACCGTGAACTGTTCCTGGAAATAGGTGCGGAACAGATCGGGCGCCGTCACCGTGGTGCGATAAAGGCCCGGCGTGTGCAGATAGCCATAGGGCAGGGTGCTCTCGTGCTTGGAATAACTCGTCGAGCGCACCTCGACCTGCGGATAGCAGGCCCGCACCCGTCCCTCGGGGATGGTGCCCGTGGTCAGCGCCTGCAGATGGCTGCGGATGAAATCGCAGTTGCGACGGTAGATATGGGCGATGTGAGCCCAGGCGGCCTCGGGGTCGGTAAAGGACTGGGTTTGGAGGCGCGGGGGGCTGATGATCTTCATAACTGTCCTCGTTTACCGGCCATTTCGGGCCGGGTGCGTCGCGTGGAATCGCGCCTGGTTTCGTGGGGTTTCACTATAGGGGCCATATGACAGCTGCTCAACGCGCCGGAGCGGGCGGGCGCCCTGCTTCACACTTCGGTGAGCCGCACTTTTCTTGCCGCAATTGATGCCCATCTTGTGGGGCAGTTCATCGGAGACGCAAACGACCCATGCAACCGGTGAGCGGGATTACGGTCCGCCGCTTGTCCCCCAAGCCCTCAACAGCGCGGCGGACCGAGTCCCATCTCCAGCCCGCCCGGCAGAGATGACGGGCGGGCTTTTCGTCATTTTTGGGAATAGTCGAGCAGGATCTCGGGATTGATTTCGCCGTCATAGCTGGCGTCGACCTCGAAATGGCGCAAGGAAAAGGCGCCATCGACAAAAACCCAGGTTCCAGCCGAGCTGGCATCGCCAAGGCCGCGCCATTTCGAATAGCTGGTCAGGGTCATCGTCTCCGGATCGAACTGCGGATTGACCAGCGTCATCTCGGCGCCCATTCCGGTGATCGTCATCTCCTCCACCGCGCCCTCGGAATCGTCGTTCTCATAGCGCACGTCATAGTGGGGCGTGGCAAAGCCGATCGGCTTGAGGCCCTCGAGATCGGTATACAGATAATAGGAATAGGTGACGTTGTAGGCACCGGACATGCAGAAGAGCTGCAGCAGCGTCGCGGTCTCCTTGTCGGCGCCGTCATTCCAGCTGGGCTGATAGCTGAGTTCCCACTCCTCATAGGCGTCGTCGGGTGCCCATTCGCTGGTCGGCCCGTCGCACCATTCCCCGCCCGCCAGCGCGTGCAGGGCCAGCGCCTGGTCCTTCAGCGTCGCCGCCTGCGCCAGGGTCGGCGCCAATGAGAGCGCTGCCAGGGGCAGCCAAAGCAATGGACGGATCATCCCGCATCCCTTATGTCGAACTCGAAAACGCGGGAACGCATGCCCGCGCTGGCATTCAAGCAGATCGAGGCCGCAATGACCGCAAAAATTATCGATGGCAAGGCATTCGCTGAAAACCTGCGCGGACGGATCGCCGGCCATGTCGCCCGTCTCAAGAGCGAACACGGCATCACCCCCGGCCTCGCCGTGGTCATCGTCGGCCATGATCCCGCCAGCCAGGTCTATGTATCGAGCAAGGCCAAGCAGACCGTGGAAGTGGGCATGGCCTCGTTCAAATATGAGCTGCCCGAGGATGTGACGGAGGCCGAACTGCTCGCGCTGATCGAGCGTCTCAACGCCGACAAGCAGGTGCACGGCATTCTGGTGCAGATGCCGGTGCCCAAGCAGATCGATCCCAACAAGGTCATCGAGGCTATCGATCCGGCCAAGGATGTCGACAGCTTCACGCCGGCCAATGTCGGCAAGGTGCAGATCGGGCTGCCCGGCCCGGTTTCGTGCACCCCGCTCGGCTGCCTCATGCTGCTGCGCGACCAGTTGGGCAGCCTGGAAGGCAAGAACGCCGTCATCATCGGTCGCTCCAATCTGGTTGGAAAGCCAATGATGCAATTGCTGCTGCGCGACAACTGCACGGTCACGGTGGCCCATTCGCGCACACGGAACCTGGCCGAGGTGGTACGGCAGGCCGATATCGTCGTCGCCGCCGTCGGCCGCCCGGAAATGATCAAGGGCGACTGGATCAAGCCGGGCGCCGTGGTCATCGACGTCGGCATCAATCGCGTGCCGGCGCCGGAGAAGGGCGAAGGCAAGACCAAGCTGGTCGGCGACGTCGAATTTTCGAGCGCCATCGAAACGGCCGGCGCCATCACGCCCGTGCCCGGCGGGGTCGGACCGATGACCATTGCCTGCCTTCTCGCCAATACCGTCACCACGGCGTCGCTGATCCATGGCCTCGTGCCGCCCAGCGATCTCACCGCATGAGTGGTTTGAGCCACGATCCCGGCGGCAAGGTGCGGCTGCGCCTGGCCGAGGGCGTCCAAGGCGATGCGGTGATGAGCGCGGACGGGCGCTACCGCCAGCTCATGCGCCGCTGGCTGGGCGAGAGCTTTCCCGAACGCCATATCCTGTTCATCGGCATGAACCCCTCGACCGCCGATGCAAGTGTCGACGATCCCACCTGCGCGCGCGAATGGAGCTTTGCGCGCCGCGAGGGGTTTTGCGGCATGGTCAAATGCAATGTCGGCGACTATCGCGCCACCGATCCCAAAATGCTGGTACAGCCCGGCGTGCTTGCCGTGTCGCCGGCCAATATCCCCGCCATCCGCCTGGCGGCAGGCAGCGCGGAACGGGTCGTGCTCTGCCACGGCAAGCTCAACAAGGCGCTGGCGCCGGCCGGGCGGGAAATCGTCGACACCTTGCGCGAGGATGGGCTCGCCCTTTGGTGTTTCGGCACCAATGCCGATGGTTCGCCCAAGCATCCGCTCTACCTGCGGGCGGATACGCCACTGGTGCCGTTCAAGCCCTGAGGGCAAGCAGGGCGCGTTTCTTCAGTTTCGCTCCACTCGCCTTAGCTCGTTGTTTTTGCGTATGTCTGCCCCAAACCCGTTGCCCCTTTCGGCAGACATGCTCTATCGCCGCAACTGGCCGCGGCGCGTACGATGCTCGGTCCAGGCCAGCATGAGCCCCGCCGCCACCACCAGCGCCGCGCCGAAATAGACATTGGTGGCCGGCACTTCGGCCCAGAACAGATAGCCGAGCACGAAGGCCCAAAGCAGGGCGCCATATTCCACCGTACCGAGCACGCTGGCCGGCACCAGCTTGGCCGCCTCCACCAGAATGAACTGGGCGGCGCCGCCCACAATGCCCGCCGCGATGCAGAAGCCGAGTTCCGCCGGCCCCATGCCCTGCCAGAGCGGCACGCTGACAAGGCCCATGGCGATGGCGTGGATGAGGTTTTGCGCGAAAACCTGCACAACGGCGCGATCCTTGCGGGAAATCTTGCGCATCAGGATCATCGCCACGGCCCAGCTCAAGGCGGCCAGGAGGACCAGCACCACCGGCAGGTCGAGGTTCATGCCGCTTGGATTGGCGGCGACGACCACACCAAAAAAGCCGATCGCGGCGGCGCCGACGCGCGCCAAAGTCAGCCGCTCCTTGAGAAAGATCACGGCAAGAACCGTGGTCAGAACCGGCGCGAAATAATACAGCGTCGTCATCTCCGCCAACTGAAGTTTGTCGGCGGAGCTGTAATACATTACCCAGGCGGCAAGAGTGAGAAGGCCACGGCCAAGAATCAGGCCGCGATTATCCGAATGCCAGACGTCGCGAAACAGATTTCGACGCGCGACGAGGAAGCAAAGGACCAGAATGACCAGGCTGCGCACGAATAAAATCTGCATGACCGGCATTGTATAGACAATGGCCTTGATAAAGGCGTCATGGAAAGAAAACAGCGTATAGGCGGAAATGCCCATGGCCATGCCGCGCAGGCTGGCCGCTTCATTGGCAGAAAAATGGGTGGAGGACAATTCAGGCGCTCAGAGCAAATCAAGCCTTCTGTGTGCGCCACGATACATCGCTTGTCCATATGAGGCGCCGCCGTTTCATAGGGGACAGCCGGGCTTACTGTCACATTTTGGCAACATTTATCTTGAAGGGTCCGCCGAATTGGGTCAGGCTCCGCGTTTCGGATTGGTGCCTTCGAGCGGCCCCATCCTATTGATAAGGGCTTTCGGGCCGTAATCGCCGTTCAAGGCAAAGTGCAGGGACACGAGATCACCTCATGACCGAGACGGTCAGCGACACAACAGCGCCGCCGGATACCACGCCCGCGCCCGCCCATCGCCGCTCGCTGTTCTCCAGCCAGGCGAACCGGCCCCTGCGCGTGCTTGGCTTCGTGGTGGTCTTCGCCTCGGTGCTGATGTCGTCGGTTTCGTTCCTCATCCTGTCCGGAACCACCAATATCGAGCCTTCCGCCACCGTGTGGACGATCATCTGGATCGTCACCGGCATTCTGGTTCTGCTGGTGCTGGCGCTGGTGGTCACCGAAACCGTGCTGTTGGTCCAGGCGCGCCTGCAACGCATGCCCGGCGCGGCGCTGCAGACCCGCATGGTGGGCATGTTCGCCTTCGTCGCCGGTGTCCCGGCGGCGCTGGTGGCGGTCGTTGCCACCATCTCACTCAATCAGGGGCTGGATCAGTGGTTTTCCGAGCGCACCCGCGCGATGGTGGAAAGCTCCCGCCTCGTCGCGCGCTCGTATATGCTCGAACACGCGCAGGTTTTGCGCGACGATATCATCTGGGTCGCCACCGAGCTCGAACAGGCCCACAATACCTATGTCGACGATCCGCAACGCTTCGAGCGCATCCTGACCGCGCTCGCCGTCACCCGCTCCTTGCCCTTTACCTCGCTGATCGATATCGACGGCCAATTGCTGATGCGCGCGCAGATCAATGCCGCCGGCGGCTTTCCGCGCCTGCCGCAGGGGATCACCCAAGGCGTGGTCGAAGGCATTCCTACCGCCATCGCGCCGGGCAGCACCAATCTCGTCGGTTCGGTGATCAAGCTGCGCGGCTATGCGGACACCTATCTGTTCGTCGCCCGCCCGGTGGATGCGGAAGTGCTTGAATATATGCGTCTAACCGACGAGAATATAACGGAATATCGCGAATACGCATCCAACCGTCTCGTCTTCCAGATCACCTTCACCATCATGTATGTCGGCCTGGCCGTCGTGCTGCTGCTCGCGGCGCTGTGGATCGGTATCGCGCTGGCAAACCGCTTCGTCGATCCGATCCGCAACCTGATGATCGCCTCGCGCCGGGTCAGCGCCGGCGATCTCGACGTGCAGGTGCCGGTGCAAGAGGGCAGGGGCGACCTGCGCGATTTGTCCAACGGTTTCAACCGTATGACGCAGCAATTGCGCTATCAGCGCGAGGCGCTGCTCAACGCCAACGAGATGAACGAGAAGCGCCGCCAGTTTACCGAGGCGGTGGTGGAGGGCGTATCGGCCGGCATTATCGGGCTCGACGCGTTCGGCGCGGTCACGCTGGTCAATGCCCGCGCCTGCCAGATGCTGGGCCGCAGCGAGTTCGAGCTGATGGGCGAGCGGATGGAGGCCGTGCTTCCCGAAATTGCCCCGACCATGGAAAAAGCCCGCTCGGCCCGTCGCGGCCAGGTGCGCGACCAGATCCAGCTCGGCAATGAAACCGACCGCCGCATTTACCAGATCCAGCTTACACGCGAGGGCTCGATCACCGAGTCCAAGGGCTATGTGGTCACTTTCGACGACATTACCGAACTGGAATCGGCACAGCGCACCAGCGCCTGGGCTGACGTGGCGCGCCGCATCGCCCATGAAATCAAGAATCCGCTGACCCCGATCCAGCTTTCTGCCGAGCGCCTCCGCCGCCGCTATGGCAGCAAGCTCGAGGACGATCGCGACGTCTTCGACAAATGCATCAACACCATCGTGCGCCAGGTGGGCGATATCGGCCGCATGGTCGATGAATTCTCCGCCTTCGCCCGCATGCCCGAAGCGGCGCCGGAAATGGCCGATCTCAGCGATACGGTGCGCCAGGCGGTGTTTCTGGAAAGCGTGCGCCTGCCCGAGGTGGAAATCCTCACCGATCTGCCGGACGAGGCGATCTATGCCTGGTTCGACACCCGCCTCGTGTCGCAGACGCTGACCAATCTGATCAAGAACGCCGTCGAAGCGTTTGAAGGCATCGCCCGCGAGCCGGGCTGGCAACCAATCATTAAGGTCGAAGCCCATATCGAAGGCAATAACGCCCATGTTTCCGTTTCCGACAATGGCAAGGGCTGGCCGAAAGAGAACCGGCAACGGCTGCTCGAACCCTATATGACCACAAGGGACAAGGGGACTGGCCTCGGGCTGGCCATTGTCGCCAGGATCATCGAACAGCACGGCGGCATCGTCGAGCTGATCGAAGCCGAACCGGATGAGCAGGGCAGGGTGGGGGCGTGCGTTACCTTCACGCTGCCGCTGCATTCTCCGGCCAAAACCAACGAACAGGGCACGCCGGCCGCTTCGACGCCGACGCCCCCCCAACAAGAGGAGCCGCTACTTTCGGCGGTTGTTCATAAATAAATGGCACTGGATATTCTGATCATCGATGACGAGGACGATATCCGCGACCTGATCGCGGGCATCCTCGAAGACGAGGGCTTTGAGACGCGGCAGGCCCACGACGCCGACAGCGGCCTCAATGAAATCGCCCGCCGCCGGCCGAGCCTGGTTTTTCTCGATATCTGGATGCAGGGATCGCGCCTCGACGGGCTGCAACTGCTCGATGTGTTCCAGAGCCAGCACCCGGACATGCCGGTGGTGATGATTTCGGGCCATGGCAATGTCGAAACCGCCGTGTCGGCCATTCGCCGCGGCGCATACGACTATATCGAAAAACCCTTCAAGATCGACCGCCTGCTTCACGTCACCCAGCGCGCCATGGAAGCGACGCGCCTGCGCAGCGAAGTGGCCGAGCTCAAGGAGCGTTCGGCGGCCAAGAATGCCGACATGGTGGGCAGTTCGCCGGCGCTCCAGCAGATCAAGGGCGTCATCGACAAGTCGGCGCCGACCAATTCGCGCATCTTCATCTCCGGCCCTTCCGGCGCCGGCAAAGGGCTCGTGGCGCGCCTCATTCACCAGCGCAGTCCGCGCAGCGACGCGCCGTTCGTTGAAATCAACGCCTCGCTTTACGCCCCCGAGGAAGTGCCCGTGGTGCTGTTCGGCCGCGAGGCCCGCGAAAAGAACGGCCTGTTGAAAGTCGAAGTCGGGGCGCTGGAGCGGGCCCATGGCGGCACGCTCTATCTTTCCGAAGTCACCACGCTTCCCCCGCAGGTGCAGACAGCGCTGCTGCGCACCCTCGTCGAAAACCGCTTCCAGCGCGTCGGCGGCACCCAGGCCGTGCCCATCGATGTGCGCATCATCTCGTCCAGCTCGCAAAATGTCGCCGCGCAAACCGAAGCCGGCGAATTCCGCTCCGACCTGTTCCATCGGCTCGCCATCGTGCCGGTGCAGCTGACCCCGCTCAAGGAGCGGCGCGAGGACGTGCCGCCGCTGGTCAGTGTGTTCATCGAACAGGTTTGCCGCATGCACAATCTGCAGCGCATGACCATTGGCGACGACGCCATCGCCGTGCTGCAGGCCCAGGACTGGCCGGGCAATGCCCGCCAGCTGCGCAACTCCATCGAGCGCCTGCTGATCCTGATGAAGGACCAACAGCCGGAAAATGGCGTGATCACCGCCAGCATGCTGCCCTCCGATATCGGCGAAGTTCTGCCCACGGTCGGCGATACCGACGCTTCGGCGCATCTGATGAGCCTGCCGCTGCGCGACGCGCGCGAAGTGTTCGAGCGGCAATATCTGCTCGCCCAGATCGAGCGGTTCGGCGGCAATATTTCCAAAACCGCCGAATTTGTCGGCATGGAGCGCAGCGCGCTGCACCGCAAGATCAAGTCGCTGGGTCTGTAGGAGGCGGAAGCATGTGTCTGAGCACCCTCAAAAATGGCGCCGACGCATGCGTTTAGCGCGGGTAGGCAGCGCCCCGCTTGTGTGCCATACTGCTTAATGTATGATAAATCCGGGTTTTGAGGGGCTGGGCGGCAGTTCTTCAGCGGCCCGGGCGCAAACTTTGCGACGACAACAGCGACAATCAATGCCGCGAAAAAAGAGGCCGAAAATGGCTGGCGAAAAGCAGCAAAACCTGCAGGATTCCTTTCTCAATCACGTCCGCAAGCAGAAGGTGCCGGTCACGATATTCCTCGTGAACGGGGTCAAGCTGCAGGGCGTCATCACCTGGTTTGACAATTTCTGCCTGCTTCTGCGGCGTGACGCGCAGTCGCAACTGGTCTATAAGCACGCGATCTCGACCATCATGCCCGGCGCGCCGATCCAGCTGTTCGACCCCGAGCAAAACACCGACCACGACTGACGGACCTATATGGATCATCTTGACGAGGAAGAGGGCGGCCTTGGCGGCCCAAAACCTTTCATCGACCGACGCGAACATCCGACGCGCGCCGGTTTGATTTGCCCTGACGTGCGGGGCGCGGCGCAGCATCGCAGCATTGAAGCGCGGCAGGCCGAATTCGAGGGCCTGGCTGGCGCCATTCGCCTCGACATCATCTTTTCCGAAGCCATAAAAGTACGCGAGATCAAGCCCGCGACCTTTATCGGCGGCGGCCATGTTGAGGACATCGCCCGGCGGGTGGAGGAAGACGACATCGAGCTTTTGCTCGTCGATGCCGCACTCAGCCCCATCCAGCAGCGCAATCTTGAAAAGGAAACCGGCACCAAGGTGCTCGACCGCACGGCGCTGATTCTCGAAATCTTCGGCGAGCGCGCCGCCACACGCGAAGGCGTGTTGCAGGTCGAGCTGGCCCATCTCAACTATCAGAAAAGCCGCCTGGTGCGCTCCTGGACCCACCTTGAGCGCCAGCGCGGCAGCGGCGGCATGGGCTTCATGGGCGGCCCCGGCGAAACCCAGATCGAAAGCGACCGCCGCCAGATCACCGAGCGCATCGTTTTGCTCGAGGAACGCCTCGACAAGGTCAAGCGCACCCGCGCCCAGCAGCGCCGCCAGCGCGACCGCGCGCCTTATCCCATCGTGGCGCTGGTCGGCTATACTAATGCCGGAAAATCAAGTATTTTCAATACGATGACCGGGGCAGGGGTGTTCGCTGAAGATCTTCTCTTCGCCACGCTCGACACCACGATCCGTCGCCTCGACCTGCCGCATGGCCGCGAGGTCATGCTCAGCGACACGGTGGGCTTCGTCGCCGACCTGCCGACCGATCTCGTCGCCGCCTTCCGCGCCACGCTCGAAGAAGTGGTGGACGCCGATGTGGTGCTGCATGTGCGTGACATCGCCAATCCCGACCATCCCGCCCAGGCGCAGGATGTGCTCAAGGTTCTTGCCGATCTCAGTGTGTTGGCGGAAACGACGCCGATCATCGAGGTGTGGAACAAGATCGACATGCTCGATCCAGCGAGCGATCTGCTGGCGGCGGCGACGCCGGCCGGCAAGGTGGCGGCCACGGTGCCCGTCTCGGCCAAGACCGGGCAGGGGCTGGAGACGCTCAAGCTGGCCATCGAAACCGCCCTGGCGGAACGCAGCCGCACCTATCACGTGCATGTTCCGCACAGCGCCGGCAGCGATATCGGCTGGCTGCATACCCATTCGGAAGTCATCGAGCGAGCCGAGCCCACCGAGCAGGGGCAGGATTTCGTCGTCCGCGTCGATCCCCGCCACAAGGCCAGCTTTCTCGAACGCTTCAACGGCCGCATCGCCATTTCGGATTTGTAGGGCGGGAGGGCTGTTAGAGCGGCGTGCGTTCTGTCGAACGCAAATTGCCGCTCTAATTCCTTGTTTACGCATCGGATTATCCGAAAACCGTGAGTGCACTTTTCGGTCCGATGCTCTAGC
>JAHCJW010000086.1 GCA_026126125.1 Devosia sp. | reverse complement strand
TCATGCCGGGCGCCTCGCGTCAACGGTCGTATCCGCTGCACGAGGATGCGCGCGAGGAATACGAAACCTGGCGGAAGGCGAATCCCGCGATAAAATAGGTTGCGACTGCGCGCGAGACCGGCACATCATGCTCGCCCAAAATGCAGTTGATGATCCAACCGCTAAGAGCAGCGATGCATGTCGCTGCGCGGCGTCATTTCGCGCCTGGCGACAGTGCATTTTTTCTATGAACGAGAGGGAGGGTAGCTAATGCATACCCAATAAAATTTCTCATGCCTTGCACGAGAAAGAATGGCTCCGCGAGCTGGACTCGAACCAGCGACCATTCGATTAACAGTCGAACGCTCTACCAACTGAGCTATCGCGGAACACTTTCTGTCTGCCTTCGCGTTGAAGGCGAGGTCCATGTACCCAAACTGATTTGGTTTGCCAAGCCCCTGATGCAATTGCCTGTGAATAATTATTACAAACCGCAATCGGCCCGGGCCCTTGCCGGGACTTTTTCGCCCGCCGCCTGATTAGCCCCGAAGGGAAAGCTCTCGGGCGCGGCGTTGCAGGGCCAACAGATCGGCAAACGAGTTCAGATTGGCGAACGGGTCCGGCCCGGTGCCGCTCCATTGAACAGGCGCGGCCGCCATGTCGCGCAGAAGGGCCCTGGGTCCGGCATTTCCGGGGTGCCTTGCCAAGGCTTCCCGCAGCGGGCCGAGCCGCCACGCTGCATTGGTCGGATAGAATATTTCCCCGAATCTGGCATATCCCGCCACGCCGGAAATGGCGGCCAGCCTTGCGACATAGTCCGCGGGGAGGAATGGTGTATCCACGGCGACGCTGATCAGCAGGTCATCCGGCCGCCCGAAGGCAGCGAGATGTTGAGCAGCCGCGGCGATACCGGCCAAGGGTCCCTGCGATTCGTTTTCCGCATCGGCCAGCGCCACTGCGCCTGCCGGCAGCGCGATTTCGCCATAGCGACCGATCGACAGCAGAAATTTCCCCGAAATACCGGAAAACCGCGCCGCCACCCGATCCAGCAGCCGCTGACCATCGATGAGGAGATCGGCTTTTCGCACCGCGCCCAGCCGCGATCCGCGCCCTCCTGCCAGAATCACCGCATGGATGGTGCTCACGTCCCGGTCCGTGAGCGCAGAATCAGCAACAGCGCGATTCCCCCGACCAATCCCCAAAACGGTGCGCCCAGCCCGATAATGGTTACGCCCGAGGCGGTGGCGACGAAAGTCAGGATAGCGGGAAGTCGGGTTTCTTCCTCCGCCAGGGCGCCCGACAGCGCCGCCGCCAGGCTTGATAGCAGCGCCAGCCCGGCCACCGCCTGAATCAGGATCGGCGGCGATGCCGCAATGAAGGCCGCCGCCAGGCTCGCAGCCGGTCCCAGCAGCAAATAGACGGCTCCAGCGGCTACCGGCGCAGGCCAGCGCGCGTCTTTGTCCGGATGCGCCTCTGGTCCGGCACAAATGGCGGCGGTGATGGCGGCGAGATTGCTGGTATGGCCGCCGAAAAATGCCGTTATGGCGCTGGTTATGCCGGTCATGACGAAAACCGGCGCCGGCTGCACGCTGTAGCCATTGGCCTTCAGGACGGCGATGCCCGGCAGGTTCTGCGAAGCCATGGTCACCACATAAAGGGGCAGGCCAAGGCGAACTATGGCGTCCCAGGTGAATTCGGGCACCACCGGCACCAGAGCTGGCCAGGCGCCATCGAGCGCGCCGCTGGGCAGATGCGTAGTCGTCGCCAGCACCACGCCCGTCACCACCACCGCCACGGGCACCGCATAGCGCCGCGCGAAGCGCAGGGCGATCATCCAGGACAGCAGGATCGGCAGCGCCAGCAATGGCATTTCTGCCACTGCCGTGATCGGCGCCAGACACAGGGTCAGCAGCATACCGGCCAGCATGGCATTGGCCAGCGCGGAGGGAATTGCGGCTATGGCGCGTGCCAATGGCCTGACCAGGCCCGTCAGCGCGATCAAACCCGCAGCCACCAGAAACGCGCCGGCCACGGCCGGGAACGAACCAACGGGTTCCCCGACCGTCAGCAGAAAGGCCACGCCGGGCGTCGACCACGCAAAGCTGATCGGCGTCTTTGCTCGTGCGGCGACGACGATATTGAGAATGCCAATGGCGATGCAGACCGAGAACAGCCCCGAACCCGCCTGTTGCGGCGAAGCGCCCGCCGCCGTCAGTGCCGCCAGCACCAAAGTGAATGTGCTGGCATATCCTACCAGGGCTGCGAGCGCGCCCGCCATAACCGGCTGCAAATAAACCTGCCGCCTCGGTTGTTCTGCGGCGCTTGCGCTGGTGTCCATGGTGATTCCCTCAATGTCGTCGCGAAGGCTAAAGCATGTCTCGCCAAAGTGGGTACAGCTTTCGCTGACAAGGCCAGCGGGAGACGCTGCGAAGCGGTGGTCCAGTGTCCGCCTGCAAGCCGGCCTGCCAGCTTCTCATCCAGCTTGCTGAAACGAGGTTGAGGGGAGGGAGGCAGGCCGGGTTCGAAATTTAGTCCTGCAAGCCATTGCCAAAAAAGACTTTCTTAATCTTTCGCGAGGGGAATTTTAACCATAATCCTAAATTGTTGCGGACAAGGTTTTCCATTCCGAGTTTGCATCGTGCAGCTTTCACGCTTTGTTTTTTCTCTTGTGGTCGTCGGGGCCTTGCTCGGCGATTGCGCCAAGCCTGTCAGCTCCCAGTCGCGGCTCGCCGAAACCGCGCTGCCCGATCGGATGACGACCTCAGGCACGCAGACGCCGGCCGTGGCGCAATTGGCGCAATCCCGGCCACGCGAAATTTTTGCCCCCCGCAATATCGCCGGGCGAACCCTTGCCGTGGCGAGCACCAGCGATATCATCCTGCGTCCTGGAGAGGTGGTGCTGACCTTCGATGATGGTCCTCGTGCAGGCAAAACTCCGGCCATTCTCGACACGCTGGACGATTATGGCGTCAAGGCGACCTTCCTCATGCTCGGCTCGGCGGCCCAGGCCAATCCAAATCTGACGCAAAAGGTAGCGCTGCGCGGCCACACCGTTGGCAGCCACACCTATGACCACGTCAATCTGTCGACGTTGTCGCGTCAGGCGGCCATTGCGGAAATCGTCAGGGGCGAGGAGGCGGTCGCCGCTGCGCTGGCGGGATCGGGCAAGAGCCTTTCGCCCTTTTTCCGCTTCCCCTATCTGTCACAAACCGGCTTTTTGCGCACCAATCTGCTGCATAGCGGTGCGGTGGTGCTCGATGTCGATATCGACAGCAAGGATTATTATCGGGATACGCCTGCCGTCGTGGCGCAGCGCACCATCGCCCGGCTGGAGGCGCGCGGCAGTGGCATTGTTCTCTTCCACGATATCCACCAGCGCACCGTCGACATGCTGCCGGCCTTTCTCGACCAACTGGCACAAAAGGGCTATTCGGTGGTCCGTCTGGTGCCGCGTGATCAGAGCATTTTCGGTCGCGACCTGATCACGGCGGGCCTCGCGGCGGAAGAGGCAGCTCTCTAGTCGTCTGGCCGATCCCGCCGGTCGAGGGTTGCGAGGCCTTTTATTCCTCGTCGTCCTCGACATCGGTGAGATAGACCGAGAACTCGATATCGATGCCATAGGCAGCGATGGCCGCTGCCGCATGGGCGGGAAGGCGGGCCGACATTGCCTCGCCCTCGGCAGGATAGTCGAAGGCCATGTCCAGCACGGCGCGCCCAAGCCGGCGGTCTTCCAGCATGGCGGCAATGGCCGGCCCGGAACGTTCCGCCAATTCGAGAATGGCTCGCACCGGTTGCTCAACCGGAATCTCTACCTGGGCATAAAAACTGCCTTGGGCGTCCTCCGGTTCATAACGGACTGTCAGCTGCTTCAGCGCTGTTTCCAGGGCATATTGCTCAAGGGTGGCACCGGACAGACGCAACGCAATGGCGAAGGGTTCGAACGAACTCATCAGGACCTCCCGGCGGTTGCGGCAAACAGCGCGATGGCCGCCGCATTGGAGACGTTCAGCGATTTGATCGGGCCGGACATGTCGAGCCGCACCATCTCGTCGCACAATTCGCGCGTCCGCTGACGCAGACCCTTGCCTTCGGCGCCGAGCACGATGGCCAGCGGTGTGTCGCCGCTGCGCGGTTTGAGCGAGGCGGGGGCTTCCGAATCAAAGCCCAGCACCAGCATGCCGCGCGTTTTCAGCGTTTCCAGGGTATTGCCCAGGTTCGTGACTTCGATCATCGGCAGGAAATCGAGCGCGCCCGATGCCGATTTCGCCATCACCCCGGTTTCGCGCGGGGAGTGTCGCGCCGTGGTGATCACCGCATCGGCGCCGAAAGCGCAGGCCGTGCGCAGGATCGCCCCGACATTGTGCGGGTCGGTCACCTGGTCGAGAACGACCACGAGCCGGAGCGGGTTGATGTCATCGAGGCCAAAGCGGCTGACCGGATCGACTTCCAGGGCCACGCCCTGGTGTACGGCCTCGCCGCCGAGCAGGCGATCGAGTTCCTTGGGCGTGGTCTCTCGCACCGGCACCTTGCCGATCTCGCCGCCTTCCTTGAGGCGATTGAGACCATTGGGGGTGGCAAGCAGTTCCATCTTGCTGCGGCGCGGATTGTCCAGCGCCGCCCGCACGGTGTGCAGGCCATAGAGATAGACCGGCCCCGTATCGGGGTCATATTTGGGCTTGGGCGGAAATTTGTTGCGGCTCATGCTCAAGCGCGTAGCGCCTTTCGGGCATGGCAGCAATGGCTATGCGCGGCAAACACAACGATATCTGGAAATTGCCTGGCAGGGGCTGGGGGACTCGAACCCACGACCCTCGGTTTTGGAGACCGATGCTCTACCAACTGAGCTAAACCCCTTCAGGCGATGCCGTGTCTAATCGCAAACTTTCTCTCGCGCAAGGGGGCTATGCGTTTTCCCAAGCCTGAGGCCAATTCCGAGACGCAGATTTTGCCTGCGTGGCAGGCGTTTCTTCTCTTCCCGCTCGCGCGACGGGCTCGGCGGTTTTCGCCATGCGGGAAACCGGAATTTTTAGGATACCGATCCCCAGCGGCCAACCGTATTGCCGGGCGCGGAGGTATTGTGATGACCGAAGCTATACAAAAACGCAGCCTGCGCGTTGCCAGGGTTCTGGTTGATTTTATCGAAGAACAGGCGCTGCCCGGAACGGGGGTGTCGTCCGAACAATTCTGGTCGGGCCTTGAGCAGATCGTCGAGACGCTCGGGCCGGTCAATGCGCGCCTGCTCGGTGAGCGAGATCGCCTGCAGGCACGGATCGATGACTGGCATAAAGAGCGTCGGGGGCAGGATTTTGACGCCGCCGCCTACAAGCTTTTCTTGCACGAGATCGGCTATCTTGTGGACGACAGCGCGCCGCTGACCATTGGCACGAGCCATGTCGATCCGGAGATCGGCAGCCTGGCCGGGCCGCAATTGGTGGTTCCAGTGATGAATGCGCGCTTTGCGCTCAATGCCGCCAATGCCCGCTGGGGCAGTCTTTATGACGCTCTTTATGGCACTGATGCCATCTCCTCCGATGGCGTCCTTGCGGCCGGCAAAGCTTACAACCCCGCGCGGGGCGCGGAAGTGATCCGCAAGGGCATCGCCTTTCTGGATCTGGCGCTGCCCTTGAAAGGCGCATCGCACGAGGCGGTCACGGAATATGGCGTTGCCGGCGATCGCCTGTTCATTCGCAATGGTGAAGTCGATATTTTTCTTTCCGAGCCTGCCGCCTTTCTTGGCCATGCTCAGCGCGGCGACGCCCGCATCCTCTTGTTCGTGCATAACGGCATCCATATCGAACTGGTCATCGACCGCACGACGCCGGCCGGTGAGCAGAGCCGGGCCGGAGTGTCCGATATCGTGCTCGAGGCGGCGCTGACGACCATCCAGGATTGCGAGGATTCGGTCGCGGCCGTGGATGCCGACGACAAGGTCGCTGTCTATCGCAATTGGCTCGGCTTGATGCGCGGCGATCTCGTGGAGCGTTTCGACAAGGGCGGTCGCACCGTCGAACGTCGTCTGGCCGAGGATCGCCAGTATCGGGGCGTGGATGGCATCGATCTGCTTTTGCCGGGCCGCAGTCTGATGCTGGTGCGCAATGTCGGGCATCTGATGACGACCGACGCGGTGCACGACGCCGAAGGCCGGGAAATCCCGGAAGGCTTTCTCGATGCCATGGTGACGGTGCTTTGTGCCATGCATGATCTGCGCAAGAGCGTTGGGTCGCGCAATTCGCGCCATGGCAGCGTCTATGTGGTCAAGCCCAAGATGCACGGTCCCGAGGAAGTGGCTTTCGCCGATACGCTCTTCGCAGTGGTGGAAGATGCGCTGGGCCTCGAGCGCAATACCGTCAAGATCGGCGTCATGGATGAGGAGCGCCGGACGACGCTCAATCTGCGTGCTGCCATGCGCGCGGTGAAGGATCGCCTCGCTTTCATCAATACCGGCTTCCTCGACCGCACGGGCGATGAAATCCATACCTCGATGCAGGCGGGCAACGTGGTGCCCAAGGGCGACATGCGCTCCGCCGCCTGGTTACAGGCCTATGAAGACAACAATGTTGATATCGGTCTGGCAGCGAGATTGCCGGGGCACGGGCAGATCGGCAAGGGCATGTGGGCCAAACCCGATGAAATGGCGGAAATGCTGGCCACCAAGGCCGGTCATCCAAAGGCCGGCGCCAGCACTGCCTGGGTGCCCTCGCCAACCGCCGCGGTGCTGCATGCCATGCACTATCACGAGATCGATGTCGCTCGCGTCCAGGACAGCTTGCGGGGCAGGGCGCCAGCGTCGCAAGATGCCATTCTGACACTTCCCTTGCTCGGCAGCCGCAACCTTTCCGCCGAAGAGGTCCAGCGCGAGCTCGACAACAATGCTCAGGGCATTCTGGGCTATGTGGTACGCTGGATCGATCAGGGCATCGGCTGTTCCAAAGTTCCCGATATAAACGGCGTCGGATTGATGGAGGATCGGGCAACACTGCGCATTTCCGCCCAGCATATCGCCAATTGGCTATTGCACGGCCTGGTGAGTGAAGACCAGGTGAGGGAGACCATGATCCGCATGGCTTCGGTGGTCGATGCCCAGAACCAAAACGATCCGGCCTATCGCCCGATGGCGCCTGCTCCCAGCGACAGCATCGCCTTCCAGAGCGCCCTGGAGCTCGTGCTTGAGGGGACGCGCCAACCCAATGGCTATACCGAACCTATCCTTCATCGCCGCCGCCGCGAAGCCAAGGCGCGCTACAATACTCAAGAGGTCTGACCCATGATCAGCATTCAAAGACTTGCGCTCGAAGACGCCCGTATCCTGCTCGCCGGAGCACGGACCAAGGCTGAAGAAATCGGCGTGCCCATGTGCATCGCGATCGTCGATGAAAGCGGCAATCTCATCGCCTTCGAGCGGATGGAAGGCGGCAAGGTGACCAGTATCACCATCGCCACCGACAAGGCCTACACCGCCGCTGCCGCGAAGAAAGCAACGCACGAATATGGCGCCGCCAGCCAGCCCGGCAGCCCCGCCTATGGCATCAACAGCGCCATAGGCGGGCGGTTGATGGTGGTCGGGGGCGGCTTGCCGGTCGTGGTCGATGGCGCCGTCGTGGGCGGGATCGGGGTCAGCTCCGGAACGCCGGCCCAGGATCTTCAGGTGGCCCAGGCCGGCGTCGATCACTTCCTCGCCAATCTCTAGGCTCTGATCAGGTAAAGAACGTGCTGAACCGGTCATGGGAGCGCTCGACATGGGTGCGCATGGCCGCTTCGGCGCGTTCGCCGTCATGGGCTTCGAGCGCGGAGAGCAGTTCGGCATGTTCGATATTGGCCGTCGAGGCGGCCTGCTGGTGATGGAAAAGCCGGAACAGGTGCATATGGGTATGCAGCGCGGCCAGCGTGTCCTGGATCAGGTCATTGCCGCTGGCTTGCGCGATCAGATCGTGAAACTGGCCGTCGAGACGGGCGAAGTCGCTATAGCTGACCCGGCCTTGGCCGTTGATCGACATCTCGGCGGCAAGGCGCTTGAGCGTTTCGAATTGCTCCGGCGTAATCAGGGTGGCGGCTTTGCGGGCGGCAAACGGCTCAAGCAATAGCCGCAATTCATAAAGCTGGTCGAAGCGGGCGCGATCCATCTGGCTGGCGGCGCTGAACCCGATCAGGTGCGTCTTCACCACGAGACCTTGCGCCTCGAGGCGGGACAATGCCTCGCGGATCGGTGTTTGCGACACTCCCAGTTCACGCGCCAGATTGTCGATCGATATTCGGCTGCCAGGCAGGATCTTCTGGCTCATGAGCTGAGTATAGATCGTGTTGTACACCTCATCGCCCAGCCGTGGCGGGCGCTTGATCTGCGTGCTCGAATGCGGGTTTTGTGATATCGCCAAAGGGCCTTGTCCTTCTGTCGCTGGTAAGAGCGGGAATGATGGGGCCTGCATCCCAACGTATTCCCGCAGAGAACGCCGCCTCGCCGAATTTGCGTTTGACAGGCTCGCAAACCCAATCCTATATCCTATCTGGCAGTAATCCTATAGGATACACGGGAGGGTATCTGATTTGGCGGGGCATCGTATGCGACCTACAGCAACCCAGATCAAGCGCGTCGATTTGCATGTGTTCAGCTATCCGATGGCCCGGTTCTGAGTTTCATTGGCCTCGGCGCGCTGCCGGTTCTGTGCGCAGGCCTCGCCATCACCTGAGGGTGCTTTCTTTCAACATGCATCTGGAAAAGATCGTCGAACTGGCGCCCAAAGCGGCGTTATTCGGCGCGCCGCACCACCCTTATGCGGAATCTCTGCTCTCGCCGGCGCCTGGCCAATCGCATCGCGTATCGGGACCACATCCGCCGCCCCCGGGGCCACTCCGACCCTGGCGGCCAGTTATAGAGTGTTCGACCATGCCGTTAGTGCCTGTCAGTGAAGTCGAGGATGTTGCGGACCGCGTGCTCGCGGCGGCCGGCGTGCCGCCTGAGAATGCGGTGTTGCAGCGGGATCTGCTGCTCGATGCGGAGATGCGCTCCATTGCCTCACATGGCCTCTTGCGTCTGCCGCGTATCGTCGAGCGGATCGGCAATGGTGTGGCCAATCCGCTCACCAAGGGCCGGCATAGCTGGACCGCGCCCGGCTTTCTCAAGGTGGATGGCGAGCAGGGGTTGGGGCCGGTCGTCGCGCAGGCCGCCATCGACGCGCTGCTCGAGCGCGCCAAGACGCAGGGCGTGGCCGTCGCCGCCGTGGCCAATGCCAATCATATCGGCATGCTGGGCTTTTATGCCGACCGCGTTGCCAAGAGCGGCAAATGCCTCATCGCCTTTTCCACCAGCGAGGCGCTGGTCCATCCCTGGGGCGGGCGGCGGGCGATGATCGGCACCAATCCCATAGCCATCGGGCTGCCGACGGGTTACGGCATCTTCATGATGGACACCGCGACCAGTATCGTGTCGATGGGCGAAATCCACGACCATGCCAATCGCGGCGCTTCCATCCCCCTCGGCTGGGCGCTGGATGCGGCAGGCGATGCGACGACTGACGCGGCGGCGGCCCGCAACGGTGCCATCGCGCCGTTTGGCGGCGCCAAGGGTTATGCGCTGGGCCTCGCCTTCGAGCTGCTTTTGACCGCCCTTGCCGGATCGGCCATCGGGCGGGAGGTGGCCGGAACGCTTGATTCTACCCAGCCTTGCACCAAGGCCGACCTCTTCATCGTCATCGACCAGCCCCTGGCCGCCGTCTCCGATTTCGTTGCGCTGTTGCGCGAGGAGGCCCCGGCCGAGGGGTTTAGCGCCGTGCGCATCCCCGGCGAGCGCGGGCGCGACCTTCGCCGCCAGGCGCTTGAGAGCGGCATCAATATTGCAGACGTGACCTGGTCCCGCCTGCAGGACCTGGCCGGAACGGCCAAAACCACCGAGGACTAGATCATGTTTGGCGCTCTTCGTTCGCCTCGCAATATCGTATTCGGCAATGGCCAGCGGGCCGCACTTGCGGGATATGTCGCTGCCTTGGGCCGAAAACCGCTGCTGGTCACCGATCGGCGCATGGCAGGCGAGGCGGCGTTTGCCGAAGTCAAGGCCGGACTGGCGGCGGCGGGCCTCGAAGTCGCGGTGTTTTCCGGGGTCGAGGCGGAGCTTCCGGCGGATTGCCTGGACGCAGGCGTAAAGGCCGCTGCGGCATTTGGTGCCGACGTGATCGTCGGCATCGGTGGCGGAAGTTGCATCGACGCGGCGAAGGTCATCGCCCTCATGAGCGCGCATGGCGGCTCGATCAGCGACTATTATGGTGAGTTCAAGGTGCCTGGCCCCATCCTGCCGCTGGTGGCCATGCCAACCACCGCCGGGACCGGTTCGGAAGTGACGCCCGTCGCGGTGGTGGCCGATCCGGGCCGGGCCGTAAAAGTGGGCATTGCCAGCCCCTATCTCATTCCCGATACCGCGATCTGCGATCCGGAGCTGACGGTGAGTTGCCCGCCGATCCTGACTGCCGTTTCCGGAGCCGACGCTCTGGTTCACGCCATCGAGGCCTATACCACGGCGCGGCGCGCGGACAGGGTCGGCATGACGCTCGAACATGTCTTCGTGGGCAAGAATGAGCTCACCGACAGCTTCGCGATGGCGGCGATCGGCAATATCGGCCGAAGCCTGGCCAAGGCCGTTGCCGACGGCACCGACAGTGTGGCGCGTGCCGACGTCATGCTCGGCGCCATGCAGGCCGGCATGGCCTTCGGCACGGCGGGAACCTCGGTGTGCCATGCCGTTCAATATCCGGTGGGGGCTTTGACCCATACCGCGCACGGACTGGGTGTCGCGCTCATGCTGCCCTATGCGCTGGCGTTCAACCGCGATCACGCGCTGGAGGATATTGCCAGCGTCGGGCGACTGCTGGGTTTCGCCCAAGCGGACGAGGACAATGCCCAGGCCGCCGACGCCTGTATCGCCGGCATCAAGGATCTGCTTGCTACCATTGCCGTCCCCAAAACATTGGAGGAAATTGGCGTCAAGGCCGATCAGTTGCCCTGGATCGCCGAGCAGGCTCTTGCCGCCAATCGCCTGATCAAGAACAATCCCCGTCCGGTCGACCGGACCGGCATGGATCTGCTGATTGCTGCCGCATTCGCCGGCGATCTGTCCATGCTGACCACCAACACCAAGCACGCCAAGGCAAGCTGATGAGCACCCAGACTTCTCTCTCCTTCGATCCTGCCACGATCCCCAACGATCTGTGGATCGGCGGACAATGGCGCGACGGCGGCACCGGCAACCGGCTCGATGTCGTCGATCCCTCGACCGGTAAGGTCGTGTCCAGCGTCGCCGATGCCTCGATCGAGGATGCGCTCGCGGCGGTTGCCGCCGCGCATGAGGCCGGGCCCGGCTGGGCGGCGACCGCGCCGCGCAAGCGTTCGGAAATCCTGCGCCGCTGCTTTGAGCTGATGATCGAGCGCAAGCAGATGCTGGCGGAACTGATCAGTCTCGAAAACGGCAAGGCGCTGCCCGATGCCGAAGGCGAAGTGACCTATGCAGCCGAGTTCTTCCGCTGGTTTTCCGAAGAGGCGGTGCGGCTCAATGGCGATCTATCCGTGGCACCGGGCGGCGCCAATCGTATCCTCGTGCAATATCAGCCCATTGGCGTGTCGATTTTGGTGACGCCGTGGAATTTTCCTGCCGCCATGGCCACCCGCAAGATTGCGCCGGCGCTGGCCGCCGGCAGCACCTGCGTGCTCAAGCCCGCGACGGAGACGCCGCTCACCGCCTATGCCCTGGCCGATATCTACCGTGAAGCCGGCGTGCCGGACGGCGTGGTCAACGTCATCACCACCTCCAAGTCGGGCGCGACGGTCAGCGCCATGCTGCACGACCCGCGCGTGCGCAAGCTGAGCTTTACCGGCTCGACCGAAGTGGGGCGCAAGCTGCTGCGCGAGGCGGCCGACCAGGTGATTTCCTGTTCGATGGAGCTGGGCGGCAACGCGCCCTTCGTGGTTTTCGACGACGCTGATCTCGATAAGGCGCTTGACGGGGCCATGGTGGCCAAGATGCGCAATGGCGGCGAAGCCTGCACCGCGGCCAATCGCTTCTTCGTGCAGGAAGGCATCATGGACGCCTTCTCGAAGGGCCTCGCCGCGCGTATGGCTGCGCTCAAGGTCGGGCCAGGCTATGAACGCGGCGTGCAGTGCGGGCCGCTGGTCAACCGCGAGGCGCTCGATCGCATCAGCTCCTGGGTCGACGAGGCCGTGGGGCAGGGCGCCGAGACCCTGGCGGGCGGCAAGGCGCCAGGAGGCGATGGCTTCTATTATCCGCCCACTGTGCTCCGCAACGTGCCCACGGATTCTCCCCTGGTGCGCGACGAGATTTTCGGGCCGATCGCGCCGCTGATGAGCTTCAAGACCGAGGAAGAGGTGATTGCCAGTGCCAATGACACCGAATATGGCCTTATTGCCTATGTATTCACCGAGGATCTTGCGCGCGGCCTGCGCGTCTCGGAAAAGCTGGAGGCAGGAATGATCGCTCTCAATCGCGGCCTGGCATCGGATCCGGCGGCGCCTTTCGGCGGCGTCAAGCAGAGCGGCCTCGGCCGCGAAGGCGCGCATCACGGCATCCTTGAATTCTGCGAAGCCAAATATATCGCCGTGAGCTGGTAAGCCGATGAGCGGCGATAAGCACACCGTCCAGTCGGTGACGCGTGCCCTGGTGCTGCTTGAAACCCTGGCCGAGGACGGCGCCGGCTGGCGCCTGACCGATCTGGCGCGCCATACGGGGTTGTCGCCCTCGACGGCGCATCGGCTGCTGACGACGCTGGAAGAGCGGCGCTTCGTGCAATACGATACCGGGCGCCAGCTCTGGTCGGTGGGCCAGCAGGCGTTTTCGGTCGGTGCCACCTTCGGGCAGCGTCAGGCACTCGTCGCGCCGGCTTTGCCGCATCTGCGCAAGCTGCGTGACCTGACGCATGAGACGGCCAATTTCGGCATTCTCGACGATGGCGAGATCGTGGTGATGGCGCAGGTGGAAAGCCGCGAAATCGTTCGCGCCATTGCCCGCACCGGGGGGCGGGCGAGCCTCGTCGCTTCGGCCATGGGCAAGGCCGTGCTTTCGGCCTGCTCCGAAGCCGACGCCGAAGCCATCATCGCCCTGCCGGATCGAAACGCCGCTTTGATCCCCGCTCGCGCGGCGGCGCTGCGCAGCGAGATCGCGCGGGCGCGCACCGAGCACTACGCCACCGACAATCAGGAGGGCAGCAAGGGGATTACCTGCGTTGCCAGTCCGGTGCGAAACGCGGCCGGCGATGTGGTTGGCGCCATGTCGATTTCGGGCCTGTCGGCGCGTCTGGGCGCCGAGCGCCTTCCGGCAATCGGTAGCCTCGTGGCCGCCGTCGCCGCCGAATTCAGCGCGACTCTGGGAGTTGGCCAGGCCTTCGGATCGTCTCGAGAGCCCGCGCACCCACCATCGAATGACGAACCAGCAATTCCCCGCTCAAGGGATTCTGGCTCGGCTCGCCATCGTAGTTCGCCAGTTGTGCGGTGATGAGCTGAAGCTGTTCGACCTGCCGCTCTACAAGCTTCTGGGCGGCGCCTTGCGCACCGAAGTGCCGTTCTATGCCCCGATCGGCGGCGCCATGGGCGAGGTGGCGCCAAGGCGCGACAAGGAAGAGATCAAAAGTCCGATCCGCCCGGTGGACTATGAGCCGCCCAAGCGCGAATATCGCGAGGTGTCGCCCGGCCATATGGTGCAGGTTTGGGGCGAGGACTGGAACGTTTGAGAGGGGGGCGATTGTCTTTGCTGTCCCCACCGGGCTTGTCCGGGGTGGTCCCTGCGCTGCCGAGATAAAGCGAGATTGTCCGGACGAGCCGGACAACGACGGCGGCGGAGCCTTTTGACCATGCGGGTCTGAGGACTGCAAGGTTTAGGGCGGCGAGCGTTGAGGAGGCGGTGTGCTTTCAAAAAAACGCGGTGCCGCGCTCGGGCTCGAGCGGAGGGCAGAAC
>JAHCJW010000085.1 GCA_026126125.1 Devosia sp. | reverse complement strand
TCATCGAGCAGCGAGATGCGCGACTGATCGGACGGATCCGACTTGCTCATCTTCCTGGTGCCGTCGCGCAGGCTCATGATGCGCGTCGCCGGCCCGGCAATCAGCGGCTCGGTGATGGGAAAGAATTCGGGATCGAGCCCCTGTTCGGCGATCGAGGCGGCATAGTCATTGTTGAACTTGGCGGCAATGTCGCGCGTCAGTTCCAGATGCTGCTTCTGATCGTCGCCCACCGGAACCTGAGTGGCCTTGTAGAGCAGGATATCGGCCGCCATCAGCGAGGGGTAGGCGAGAAGCCCGAGCGAGACGTTTTCCGAATTCTTGCCGGCCTTGTCCTTGAACTGCGTCATGCGGTTCATCCAGCCGATGCGGGCGATGCAGTTGAAGATCCAGGCCAGTTCGGCGTGCTGGATCACCTGGCTCTGGTTGAAGACGATGGAGCGCTTCGGATCCACCCCGGCGGCAATGAAGGCCGCCGCCACTTCGCGCGTGGCGCGGCGCAGCGCATTGGGCTCCTGCCAGACGGTGATGGCGTGCATGTCGACCACGCAATACAGGGTCTCATGGGTATCCTGCAGCGGCACGAAGCGGCGGATGGCGCCGAGATAATTGCCCAGGTGCAGGTCGCCCGAAGGCTGGATGCCGGAAAAGACGCGAGGGGAAAAGGCCATGGAACTCTGACGCGGATAAAAAGGCAGATGGCTCCGTTCTATACGCAGCCGGCCCGGTTGAAAACACTCAGCGGCGCCGACGCAGCCGGGCGAGAAGACCGCCGAGCCTTTGCGTGCCGCTGACATGGATGAGGGTGAAGTAGAACACAACGCCATAGGCGACCAGACCGGACAGCGCCAGGGCCTGGCGCCAGAGCGGCACGCCGCTGACCAGATGGCCGGCGCCCCGCTCGGCCAAAAGCGCCAGGCTCAGCCCCATCAGGAGGCTGATCAAGACGATCATGGCATGGCCCCACCATTGGCCGCGCGGCAGGGAAAAATGCCCGCGCCGCGCCAGCGCCACCGCCAGCATCACCACGTTGAGCCAGGCGGACAGCGAGGTCGCCAGCGCGATGCCGACATGGAAAAGGGTGGGGAACAACAGCAGCGACACGGCAATGTTCACCACCACGCTGACGGCGGCGAAAATTGTCGGCGTCACCGTGTCCTCGCGGGCGAAAAAGCCCGGCTGCAGCACCCGAATCAAGACAAAGGCCGGCAGGCCGACGGCAAAGGCGACCAGGGCCTCGGCGGTGCGGGCGGTGTCGAGGGCGTCGAACAGGCCCCGCTCGAACAAGACGCGCACGATCGGCTCGGCCATGGCGATCAGCGCCGCCGCCGCCGGCATGGAAAGCAGCATGGACAGGAACAGCGACTGGTCCTGGCTGCGCGCCGCCTCTTCCGCCCGGCCGGCCTTGAGATGGCGGCTCAGTTCGGGCAGCAGCACCGTGCCGATGGCGATGCCGATAATGCCGAGCGGCAATTGATAGAGCCGGTCGGCATAGGCAAGAATGGAAATGGTGTCGTTGGCGCCCGAGGCAATGACGGTGCCAACGAAGAGATTGATCTGGGTGATGCCGCCGGCCAGGATGGCCGGAATGGCCAGAACCCAGAAGCGCCGCACCTCGGGATCGAAGCGCGGCAGGCGGAATTGCGGGCGAAACCCGGCCCGCTCGATGGCGACCCAGACCAGCGCCAATTGGGCGACACCGCCCGCCATGGTGGCCATGGCGATCCAGATGGTCGCCTCCGCGGGCGCCTGCACGAAGACGGTCGCCAACGGGATCAGCATGGCGATATTGACGATGTTGAGCAGCACCGGCGCGAAGGCGGCAGCGAAAAACCGGCCCAGCGAATTGAGCATCGCCCCATAGGCCGCCATCAGCGACATACAGGCCAGATAGGGAAACATCAGCCGGGTGAGCAGCACCGTCAGATCGAACTTTTCAGGATCGCCGACAAAGCCGGGAACGAAGGCCAGCATGATCTGGGGCATGAAGATTTCGACCAGAATCGTCACCACCACCAGCATGGCGACGAGCCAGCTCATGATCCGCGCCGCCAGCTCGCGCGCGCCCTCATTGCCCTGCGCTTCGAGCGCGCCGGAAAACATCGGCACAAAGGCGGTGTTGAAGGCGCCTTCGGCAAATAGCCGCCGGAACAGGTTGGGAAAGCGGAAGGCGGCGTTGAAGGCGTCGGCCACCGGCCCCACCCCGAGCACCGCCGCCATCAGCGCATCGCGCACGAAACCGGCAAGGCGCGAGACGACGGTCCAGCTGCCGACCGAAAGGAAATTGCGCAACAGGCTCATGCGGGGCCGGCACCGGGCTGGATTTTGTTGCGCGGGGACTTTTTACGATCCCGCCACCAGATGCCCCCGGCTGAACTCTCCCCTGCCAGTCTGGGCAATGGCGCAAGGATTTTCATGCTGCGCGTCAGGGGGAGGTTGAGAGGGGGTATGTCCAACACATGATCTGCCTCAGCCATTGCCGGCCTTCTTGTCCTCGGCGGGCTGTTCGAAGACGCTCATCAGGGCGTCGTGGATCTTCTTTTGGCGCTGTTTCACGTGAATCTTCTGCCCGGTCAGGTCGGTGACGTAAAAAACGTCTACCGCCTTTTCGCCATAGGTGCCGATATGGGCCGAGCCGATGGTGAGGTTGAGATCGGAGATCTCGCGGGTGAGCGCATAGAGCAGGCCGATGCGGTCGAGGCCCGACACCTCGATGACGGTGAATTTTTCCGAGATGGCGTTGGAGACCACCACCTGGGCCGGCAGGGGGAAGGGTTTGAGGCGCTTGTTGTGGCGGCTTTCCTTGCCCAGATCGATCAGCACGGTGCGCTTGCCCTGCAGGAGCTGCTTGACCGTGTCGATGATGCGGGTGGCGCGGACCTTTTCGTCCTCGTCAGAGGTAAAGGAGCGGCGCAGGCGGAACGTGTCGATGGCGCGGCCATCGCGGGTGGAAAAGATCTGCGCGCCGATAATCGAGGTGTCCTGCATGGTGCAGGCGCCGGCGATGAGCGCGAGCAGGCGCGGATGGTCGGGCGTATAGAAGCTGACCTCGGTGATGCCCTCGAACGCCTTGACCCGGATCGAGCCGGCGAAAGGCTCACCCGCCTCATCGGCCTGGCGGATCATCCGGGCGTGGACGATCTGCAGCTCAGGCTCGGCGCGCAGCCAGTAATGGTCGTAATGGCGGGCGCTATAGGTTTCGATCTCGGCCGGGGCCCATTTGTCGAGCGCGGCGGCGAGGGTCTGGCGGGCGGCCTGGACGCGGTCGGACTGGCTGACCTGGCTGTGGCCGCCCGAGAGCAGCGGCTCGGTGGCGTAATAAAGCGCGCGCAGCAGCGAGCCCTTCCAGCCGGTCCAGGTGCCGGGGCCGACGGCGCGGATGTCGCAGGCGGTGAGGATCATCAATAGCGCCAGGCGCTGGGGCGACTGCACGATGTCGGCGAAGGCCTTGGCCGTCTCGGGGTCCTGAATGTCGCGGGCCTGGGCGATCTCGCTCATCAGCAGGTGATATTCGACCAGCCAGGCGACGGTGTCGGTTTCGGCCGGGGTGAGGCCGAAGCGGGGACAAAGCTTTTTGGCGATGCGGGCGCCGGCGATGGAATGATCCTCGGGGCGGCCCTTGGCGATGTCGTGCAGGAACAGCGCCACATAGAGCAGGCGCGTGTCGTTGAGCTGGGGCAGCAGTTCATGGGTCAGCGGCAGCTCGGTGCGCAAGCCGCCATTGGCGATCTCGGCCATGACGCCGACGGCGCGGATCAGATGCTCGTCCACCGTATAGTGGTGATACATGTTGAACTGCATCAGCGCGACGATCTTGCCGAAATCAGGGACGAACTTGCCCAGAACGCCGCTTTCGTTCATCTGGCGCAGGATGCGCTCGACATAGGCGGGATTGGTCAAAATGGTCAGGAAGTGACCATTGGCCCGAGGGTCATGGCGCAGCTTGTTGTCGATCAGCCGCAGGCTGTCGCGGATGAGCTTGATGGCGTCGGGGTGGAACAGCAAGTGCTCGCGCCCCGCCACCATGAACATCCGGATCAGATTGACCGGATCCTTCTCGAAGATGTCGGGCGCGGCGATGTTGAGGCGGCCGGTGTCGAGAATGAAATCGGTCTCGCCCTTGATCTTGCTCTTGCCCGAGCGGAAGGGGGCGAGGACGCGGCCGACGACGTCCATGTCCTTGGCGTGGTGGAATTCGAGGCTGGCGCAGATGATGCGGGTGAGATCGCCGACATCCTTGGCGACGAGGAAATAGCGCTTCATGAAGCGCTCGACCCCGAGCATGCCCAGGCGCTCGGCGTAACCCATGCGGCGAGCAAGATCGGGCTGCACGTCGAAGGTCAGCTTTTCCTCGGCGCGGCCGGTGACGTAATGAAGATGGCAGCGGACGGCCCAGAGGAAATCCTCGGCGCGGGAGAACAGGCGATATTCGGCGGCGGTGAGCACGCCCTTGCCGACCAGTTCCTGGCTGGTCTTGACCGAAAAGAAGTATTTGCCGATCCAGAACAGGGTGTTGAGGTCTCGCAGCCCCCCCTTGCCGTCCTTGATATTGGGCTCGACCACATAGCGGGTATTGCCCATCAGGCGATGGCGCTCGTCGCGCTCGGCCATTTTGGCGGCGATGAATTCGGGCCCCGTCTGGGGCATGATCTCGGTTTCGAAGCGGTGGACCAGATTGTCGAACAGATTGCGGTCGCCGGTGAGAAAGCGCGCTTCGAGCGTGGCGGTGCGCACGGTCATGTCGGCGCGCGCCATGCGGATACATTCATCGACCGAGCGCACGGCGTGGCCGACCTTCTGGCCCAGATCCCACAGCATATAGAGGATATATTCGGTGACCTGCTCGCCCCAGGGGGTCTGCTTGTAGGGCAGGATGAACAACAGATCGATGTCGGAGCCGGGGGCGAGCGTGCCGCGGCCATACCCGCCCACGGCAGACAGGGCGATGGCCTCGGCGCCGGAAGGATTGTCGACCGGATAGACGCGATGCACCGCGAACAGATAAACGGCGATGATGATCTCGTCCTGGGCGGCGGAGAGATTTTGCGCGCAGCGCGTGCCCTTGCCGGTGGCCAGCAATTCGGCCTCGGCCTGGCTGCGCGCCTGGGTGAGG
Source organism: Devosia sp. (assembly GCA_026126125.1). GTDB lineage: Bacteria > Pseudomonadota > Alphaproteobacteria > Rhizobiales > Devosiaceae > Devosia. The sequence goes on along the minus strand of JAHCJW010000085.1, from coordinate 8,946 downwards.
GTCTGGCGCATATGGGCCAGAACCAGGGCGCGCGCCGCCGGCGATTTGGCCGGCAGATCGCCGATCAGCGCCTCCATCTCGGCGAGGAGCACGGAAGCGGATTTGAGCGCGAAGTGCGCCTTGCGGGACTTGGCCTCAGCGTCGACGAGCGTCATCACGGATTTTCTTCAGCTCGTAGAGCATCTCGATGGCTTGCTTGGGGGTCATTTCGTCGGGGCGGACGGCATCGAGCGCTTCGTGAATGGGGTCAGCGCCCTTGGCGGCCGGGGCGGGCTGATGGGCGAAAAGCGGGAGATCGTCTAGCACGCTGGCCTTCTGGCTGGAAGAGGCGGTGCCGGCGGAGCGCTGTTCGAGCACGTCGAGCACTTGCCGCGCCCGGGCGATGACCGGCTCGGGCAGGCCGGCGAGCCGGGCCACCTGAATGCCATAGGAGCGGTCGGCGGCGCCGGGCCCCACTTCGTGCAGGAACACCACCTCGCCCTCCCATTCGCGCACTTTCATGGTGACATTGGCGACGCGGGAGAGGCTCTTGGCCAGGCTGGTCAATTCATGGAAATGGGTGGCGAACAGCGCCCGGCAGCCGGTGGTTTCATGCAGCGCCTCGACCGAGGCCCAGGCGATGGACAGCCCATCGAAGGTGGCCGTGCCGCGACCGATCTCGTCGAGCACGACGAGCGAGCGCCGCGTGGCGCGATTGAGAATGGCGGCAGTTTCCACCATTTCGACCATGAAGGTCGAACGGCCATGGGCGATGTCGTCGGAAGCGCCGACGCGCGAGAACAAGCGATCCACAACCCCAATATGGGCATGATCGGCGGGAACGAAAGAGCCCATCTGCGCCAGGACCGCAATCAGGGCGTTTTGGCGCAGGAAGGTGGATTTACCACCCATATTGGGGCCGGTAACCAGCCACAGCTTGCCCCCGCCAATAGCCTCGGAACCGGACAGATCGGCGTCGTTGGCGACAAAGCTCTGCCCTTCGGCCCGAACCATGGCCTCGACCACCGGATGGCGGCCCCCGGCAATGGCGAAGGCGAGGCCATCATCGACCTGAGGGCGACAGTAATTGCGGGTGGCGGCCAGCTCGGCCAGGGCGGCGGTGACGTCGAGCTCGGCCAGGGCATCGGCGAGACGCTGCAGCGCGCCGGTGCGCGAAAGCACATCGGCGCGCAGGCGGGCGAAGATCGACAGCTCGATGTCGAGCGCGGCGTCCTGAGCCCTGGCGATGCGGCCTTCGAGCTCGGCCAGCTCGGTGGTGGTGAAGCGCATGGCATTGGCCAGCGTCTGGCGATGGATGAAGGTCTGCCGATAGGGGGCTTCGAGCAGTTTCTGGCCATGGGCGGCCGGCACTTCGACGAAAAAGCCCAGGACGCCATTATGCTTGATCTTCAAAGACCGCATATCGGTCTCGTCCATCAGCCGGGCCTGAAGGGCGGCGACCACGGCGCGTGTTTGCGTGCCCAGCGCGCGTTCCTCATCGAGCCTTGCGTCATAGGTCGGGCGAACGAAACCGCCATCGCGGGTGAGGAGCGGCAGCTCGTCGTCGAGGGCGAGGACCAGTTCGGACGCGAGGGAGCGCGGGGCGCCGGCAAGGGTTTGGGCGAGGATGGCGAGAAGCGGGGGCAGATCAGTGGCGGCCCCGAGTTTTTCGGCCAGCGCCAGCGCCGCCGCCACCGCCTTGCCGATGGCGCCCAGATCGCGCGGGCCGCCGCGCTCGAGCGCGAGGCGCGAAAGCGCGCGAGCAAGATCGGGCGCCTGCTTGAGCTCGGCGCGCAATCGGGCGCGCAGCAAAGTGTCCCCGACCAGCGCCGCAACGGCATCGAGGCGGGCATTGATGGCGCCGGCATCGCGCAGCGGCGCCGCCAGCCGGGAAGCGAGGAGGCGGGCACCGGGCGCGGTGACGCTCATATCGATGGCGTGGCGCAGGGCGCCCTTGGCCTGGCCGCGCTGGGTATGAAGGATCTCAAGGCTCTGCCGCGTGGCCGCATCGATGGCCATGACCGCGTCGGCCGCGTCGAGCAAAGGCGGGCGCAGCGGCGCGATCCGGCCTTTCTGACTATCCTCGACATAGCCGACCAGCGCCCCGAAGGCGGCGCGGCCGGCGCGCGAAAGGACGCTGGGATCAAAAATATCGACGGCAAAGACGCGGCGCAGAAGCGGCAGGGCCGTTTCGCTGTCAGCCGCCTCGGGTGGCAGGAGCGTGGCGATCGAGGCCCAGGCCGGGGGATAGAGGTGACGCTCGAGCAGGGTGTCCCGCGTCTTTTCGGTCAGCAGCAATTCGGCGGGGGCGATGCGGGCCAGTTCATCGGCCAGCCGATCGGCGGGCAGATCGGCGACGAAGGTCTCGCCGGTGGAAATATCGGCCCAGGCGAGGGCGAAATCGGTGTCGCCATGGCGCAGCATGCACAGGGCGGCGAGATAATTGGAGGTGCGGGCATCGAGGTGATCGTCCTCGGTCAGGGTGCCGGGGGTGACGAGGCGGACCACCTCGCGCTTGACCACCGATTTGGCGCCGCGCTTTTTCGCCTCGGCCGGGTCCTCGACCTGCTCGCAGATGGCGACGCGATGGCCCAGCTTGATCAGCTTGTTGAGATAGTCATTGGCGGCGTGGATGGGCACGCCGCACATGGCGATATCCTCGCCCAAGTGCTTGCCGCGCTTGGTGAGGACGATGCCCAGGGCGGCGCTGGCGATCTCGGCGTCCTCGAAGAACAGCTCGTAGAAATCGCCCATGCGATAGAACAGGAGATAGCCTGGATTGACCGCCTTGATCTCGAAATATTGCGCCATCATCGGCGTCAGCCCCGCTGTCGCGGGGCTGGGGGCGGCCTCGAAAGGGGTCTGGTCCATGGGCTCGGGCGGTTAGGGGCAAACGAAACCCTGAGCTTAGGGCCAACGGGTTAAAAAACCAACCGCCGCCGCCCGGCTTTGTCCGCGGCGTTTTGCGACATCCCGGCGCCGGGATGGCGAAGCCCCTCACCCCATCCCGCTCCCCAAAGGGGCGAGGGGACGATGGGGCCCTAAATGAACCGCTCGGACGAAAGAGCCGCGCCGGGATCATCCTTCCGGCGCGGCCAGGCGATCAGGCCTTGTCGAGAGCCTGGTCGATATCGGCCAGGATGTCGTCGATATGCTCGATGCCCACCGAGATGCGCACCAGATCTTCGGAGACGCCGGCCTTTTTCAGCTCCTCGGGCGAGAGCTGGCGGTGGGTGGTGGAGGCGGGGTGGCAGGCCAGCGACTTGGCGTCGCCGATATTGACCAGCCGCAGGATCATCTGCAGCGCGTCGATGAAGCGGCCGCCCGCTTCCTTGCCGCCCTTGATGCCGAAGGAGAGAATGCCCGAGCCCGAGCCCTTGGAAATCTTCTTGGCCGTCTCGTGATAGGGGCTGTCAGGGAGGCCGGCATAATTGACCCAGGCCACCTTGGGATGATCCTTGAGATGCTGGGCAACCCGAAGGGCGTTCTCGCAATGGCGCTCCATCCGCAGGCCCAGGGTTTCGAGGCCCTGCAGGATCAGGAAGGCATTGAACGGGGAGAGGGCGGCGCCGGTATTGCGCAGCGGCACCACGCGGGCGCGGCCGATATAGGCCGCCGGGCCCAGGGCCTCGGTATAGACGACGCCATGATAGGACGGATCGGGCTCGTTGAGCACCGGGAAGCGCTTGGCGTTGGCCTTCCAGTCGAACTTGCCCGAATCGACGATGATGCCGCCGATCGAATTGCCGTGGCCGCCGATATATTTGGTCAGGGCATGCACGACGATGTCGGCGCCGAAATCGAAGGCGCGGGTGAGATAGGGGGTGGCGACGGTGTTGTCGACGATCACCGGCACGCCATGGCGGTGGGCGATTTCGGCGATGCGCTGGATGTCCACCACATTGCCGGCCGGATTGCCGATCGATTCGAGAAACACCGCCTTGGTGCGCTCGTCGATGGCGTTTTCAAAGCCTTCGTAATCGTCGTGGTGCACCAGCCGCGTCTCGATGCCCTGGCGCGGGAAGGAGTGGACGAACAGATTATAGGTGCCGCCATAGAGCTGGGAGACCGAGATGATGTTGTCGCCGACCCCGGCAATGGTCTGGATGGCATAGGTGATGGCCGACATGCCCGAGGCAAGGGCCAGCGCCGCGATGCCGCCTTCCATTTCCGCCACGCGCGCTTCGAGCACGGCGGTGGTCGGGTTCATGATGCGGGTATAGATATTGCCCGCCACCTTGAGATCGAACAGGTCGGCGCCATGCTGGGTGTCGTCGAAGGTGTAGGAGGTGGTCTGGTAGATCGGCACCGCCGCCGCCTTGGTGGTGGCTTCGGACTCGTAGCCATGGTGCAGAGCGATCGATTCGAGCTTCATAAGGGCGTCTCCAAAGGTCCGGTTTGAGCGCCACAATCCCCTGTCAACCCGGAAATGGCAAGGCGCGGCAGGGGCAAGTCGTCCTCTCCCGCGCCTTTGTTTTGGAACAGCTTATTGCAGGGCGGCGATCTCGTAGCGGTCTGACGCGTCATGCTGGGGAGAATAGACAAAGTACTCGAAATCGGCCGGGCTGGCCGTGCCGTTGAGATCATGCGCGGCGAGCCCGACAAAGGCGCCGGTGAAGCTGCCATGGGCCTGGTGGCCGCCGCATTCGTCCGAGAGGATCGAGGCGTCGAGCACCGGGCCAATGGGCTGCAATTGCTCGCCCTCAAGGGCGTAGAAAAACTGCAGGCGGCGGCCGCGAATGGAAAGCGCCAGTTTCACCTTGCCCGTATTGGGGATGGTTACCGGTTCGGCGGGGAAGCTGAGCTTGCCGTCGGGCCAGCTCATTTCCGAGGACATGATCAACAGCTCGCGCTGGCCATCGGCATGGGCGGTCACCGCCAGGTAGAAGAAATTATAGCGGCTGTAATAGGCGGTGAGCCCGGCCATGGTGCGCTCGTCGGTGGCGTTGAAATCGAGCACGGTCTCGGCGTCATAAGAGAAATGCGTCTGCCGGCGGGCGACGAGGGCCTGCTCGAACCACGAGCCGATGGATTCGCGGCCGAAGAGGCGCAGTCTGCCGCTTGCGGTCGAAAAGATGCGCGCGGTGTCGGGCGTGCGCAGCCATTGGAAATCGAGGGGCAGGCCGTTTTCGAAGGTGTAGCGCTGCTCTTGCCAGTATGTTGTCTCGTCACGAGTGCCGGGCACCTCGACATGGAGCGAGGGCACCGGGCCGTTCTTGACATAGAGCCAGTCGTCTTCGCCCCAATAGGCCTCCTGGATCGAGGTTTCGCGCCCGAGGACGCAGCGGCGCTCCTGGGTGGTCGGGCGGCCGCCCAGATGCACGAGATAGGTTTTTCCCTCCGGGGTCTCGACGAGATCGCCATGGCCAGCGCGCTGGATGGCGGCGAGGGGAGCATCCTTGCTGGTCAGGATATGCTGGTCGGGATGGGTTTCGTAGGGCCCCTCGAGATGGCGCGAGCGGGCGAAGGTGCAGGCGTGATCATAGGCCGTGCCGCCCTCGGCGGTGAGCAGGTAATACCAGCCGTTGCGCTTATAAAGATGCGGGCCCTCGACCAGCTTGAGATCGGTGCCCTGATAGATGTTCCTGATCGGGCCGACGAGCTTGCCGGCGACCGGGTCGAATTCCTGCAAGGCGATGCCGGCGAACAGCAGCGGGCGGACGCGATGGTCCCAGAGCATGTTGACCAGCCATTTGCGGCCATCGTCGTCGTGGAACAGGCTCGGATCGAAGCCGGAGGAATTGACATGGACCGGGTCGGACCAGGGGCCTTCGATGCTGTCGGCCCAGACGATGTAGTTATGCGCGTCCTTGAACGAGCCGTCCTTGCGTTTGACATCGGTATAGACCAGCCAGAATTTTTCCCCGTCATGGGAAAGACAGGGGGCCCAGACCCCGCAGCTGTCGGGGTCGCCGCGCATGTCGAGCTGGCTCTGGCGATTGAGCGGGCGGGTGAGCAGCTGCCAATTGGCCAGATCCTTCGAATGGTGGATCTGCACGCCCGGATACCATTCGAAGGTCGAGGTGGCGATGTAGTAATCCTCGCCGACGCGCAGGATGGACGGGTCCGGATTGAAGCCGGGGAGGATGGGATTGGTGATTTGCGGCATGTTCGGCTCCGTCGCCCTCTCCCCTTGCGGGAGAGGGTGCCCAAAGGGCGGGTGAGGGGTTTTCTCGGCGCAGGCTGCGCGGGCGGTGAAATCGCAGACCCCTCATCCGTCGGCTGCGCCGACACCTTCTCCCGCCAGGGGAGAAGGGGGCTCCGCGATCCTGGATTTTACAAAGAGTCCCGGAAAATCGCTTTTCTCCCGACCGTCACCGCCCGGGCACAGCCGAGCGGTGACGGCGGAGAGCATCACACGAAGCGGTTGACCAGGTTTTCGAGATATTCCTGGCGGCCGGAGCGCGGCTGGGGGTTGAGGCCATCGGCATGCACCTTGGCGGCGATGTCGGCGAGGCTCAGCTTGCCCGCAAGAATGTCCTTACCCAGGCCCTGATCCCAGCCGGCATAGCGCGCATCGAGCAGGGCATCGAATTCGCCATCCGCGATCAGCGCCGCAGCGCCCTTGAGGCCGCGGGCCAGCGTGTCGAGCCCGCCGATATGGCCATAAAGCAGATCGGCCGGATCGAGCGACTGGCGGCGCACCTTGGCATCGAAATTGAAGCCGCCCTTGCCCAGCCCGCCCTGCTTCAAGATGTAGTAGAAGGCCAGCGCCATTTCCCCGGCATTATTGGGGAAGTGGTCGGTGTCCCAGCCCGATTGCAGATCGTTGCGATTGGCATCGACCGAGCCGAGCATGCCCAGCGACGAGGCGACGGCCAGTTCGTGCTCGAAAGAGTGACCGGCGAGGAAGGCGTGGCCGACCTCGATATTGCACTTCACCTTCTTTTCGAGGCCATATTTCTGCAAGAAGCCATAAACGGTGGCGACATCGTAGTCGTATTGGTGCTTGCTCGGCTCCTGCGGCTTGGGCTCGATCAGGATCTGGCCGGTAAAGCCGATCTTTTCGGCATGCTCGATGACCAGCGTCAGGAAACGGGCCATCTGGTCCTGTTCCTGGCCGAACTTGGTGTTGAGCAGGGTTTCGTAGCCCTCGCGGCCACCCCAGAGCACATAGTTCTCGCCGCCCAGCTCATGGGTCAATTCGAGCACGTTCTGCACCTGGCCGGCGGCATAGGCGAAGATTTCCGGATCGGGATTGGTGGCGGCGCCGGCCATGTAGCGGCGGTTGGAGAACAGATTGGCCGTGCCCCAGAGCAGTTTCGTGCGGCTGGTTTCCATCTTCTTCTTGAAGATGTCGCCGATGACGCGGACGTTTTTATTGCTCTCGGCCAGGGTCGCGCCTTCGGGGGCGATATCGACGTCGTGGAAGCAGAAGAAGGGCACGTCGAGCAGATCGAAGAATTCAAAGGCCACTTCGGCCTTGAGCCGGGCCCCATCGATCCCCTTGTCGAACCAGGGGCGGTCGAAGGTGCGGCCGCCGAACGGATCGCCGCCTTCCTGGGCAAAAGTGTGCCAATAGGCGATGGCGGGGCGGATATGCGCCTCCATCGTCTTGCCGGCGACGATTTCGTCCTTGTTGTAGTGGCGATAGGCGAGCGGGTTCCTGCTCTCGGGCCCTTCATATTTGACCTGGCTCAGGCCTTGGAAAAAATCGCTCACGACATTGCCTCCTCGATGGCGGGGTAAAGCGCGCGATAGCGCGCATAGTGATCGGAATAGGCGGCCGACAATGTCTTGTCGGGCGCGATGGTGGTGCTGATGGGCGGCATGGCCATGACATCGGCCGGAGCGGCGCCGGTGGCGGCGCAAAGGCCAAGGCGGGCCGCGCCGAGCGCGCCGCCGAAATCGCCATCCGCCGGCAGGGCGATTTCCATATCGAGATTGGTGGCCAGCAGTTTCAGCCAAAGCGGCGATTTGCTGCCGCCGCCCACGGCCAGCAGCCGATCGATCTTCGTGCCGGCATCGGCCAGCACGCGCTGACAATCGCGCATGGCGAAGGCGACCCCCTCCATCACCGCCTGGGCCAGTTGCGCGCTATCGGTGGATTGGGAGAGGCCGGTGAAGGAGCCGCGAGCCCCGGCATTGTTGTGCGGGGTGCGCTCGCCCGACAGATAGGGCAGGAAAAGCGCTTCACCCGGGCCCTTGAACTGGGCCTGCGCTTCGCCGGCGAGGTCGGCCGGCTTGCGCCCAGTGATGCGGGAGAGCCAATTGAGACTGTCGGTGGCCGACAGGATGACGCCCATCTGGTGCCAGGTGTCGGGTATGGCGTGACAGAAGGCGTGCACCGCGCCCGCCGTATTGGGGCTGAATTTTTCGTTGGAGACGAAGAGCACGCCGGAGGTGCCGAGCGAAACGAAGCCCTCGCCGGGGCGGATGGCGCCGATGCCGCAGGCGGCGGCGGCATTGTCACCCGCGCCGCCCGCAATGATCACCGCCCCCTCCATGCCCCAGCGCCGGGCCAGCTCGGGCTTGAGCTGGGCGGAGGGCGCCGACCCTTCGACAAGGCGCGGCATGTGCGCGCGCGACAGGCCGGTGACGGCGAGCAGATCATCGGACCAGTCACGCTTGGCGACGTCGAGCCAGAGCGTGCCGGCGGCGTCGGACATGTCCTCGACATGCTCGCCGCTCAGCAGCAGCCGCACATAGGCCTTGGGCAGCAGCACCTTGGCGATTCTGTCGTATATTTCCGGCTCGTTTTTACGCACCCAGGCAATCTTGGGGGCGGTGAAACCGGGCATGGCGATATTGCCCGCCAGCTGGCGCAGGGTCGGGAGCGCGGCTTCCATCTCGGCGCATTCGGCGGCCGCGCGGCCGTCATTCCACAAAATGCAGGGGCGCAGCACCTCGTCATGCTTATCCAACAGCGTCGCGCCATGCATGTGGCCGGAAAGGCCGATGCCGCGCACGGCGGCCAAGGCGGCCGGGTGGCTGCGCTTGAGCGCGTCGATGGCGCCCAGGGTGGCC
>JAHCJW010000084.1 GCA_026126125.1 Devosia sp. | reverse complement strand
GGAACGCACGCCGCTATAGTGCCTGTCTACCGAAAGCGGCCCCGGTCTCGGGACAAAGACATGTGACGAAACACGGCCTGCGCTTCAGCGCGGCAAGGTGCCATCGAAAACGATCACCGGACCGCCCGTTTCCGGATCGGCAATCGAGCGCGCCGCCACCCCATAGACCGCGCCCAGCCGCTCACGCGACAGAATAGCGGATGGCGTCCCTTCCGCCACCACCGCGCCACCGCTCATCATCACCAGATGGTCGCAATAGCGCATCGCCAGATTGAGATCGTGCAGCGCAATCACGACGGTCATGCCCGCCGCCGTACGGGCGCGCAGCAGGTCGAGCACCTGCAATTGCGCCGAGATGTCGAGATGGCTGGTCGGTTCATCCAGCACCAGCAGACGCGGCTGTTGCGCCAGCGCCCGGGCGATCTGCACGCGCTGCCGCTCGCCGCCCGACAGCGTCGAATAGAGCCGACCGGCGAACGTAGCGAGCCCCACATCCGCCAAGGCCTGCGCGACGATGGCGTCGTCTTCCCCCCCGCGCTGCCAGGGCGTCTGGAACGGAATGCGCCCCAGCCCCACCACATCGATGACGCTGATCCGCTCCTCGGTATTGGCCGATTGCTCGACATAGGCACAAAGCTGCGCCCGCGCCCGCCGATCCATCGCCATCAGGTTCTGCCCGGCGAATTCGGCCACGCCCGTGGCAGGCGACACAATGCCCAAAATGCCCGAAAGCAGCGTCGACTTGCCCGCGCCATTGGGCCCGACAAGCCCGGTCACCTGCCCCATCGGCGCCCGAAACCCAGCCGCCGCCACCAGCGTCCTGCCCCCGGCCCGCACGGTCAGATCGTTGACGACAAGCCCGCTCATGTCACCCGCCGATAGCGCAGCAGCACGAGGAAAAAGGCCGGCGCGCCCACCAGCGCCGTGACGATGCCGACCGGCAATTCGCGCGGATCGAACAGGCTCCGCGCCGCCGTATCGGCCCACAGCATGACGATGGCCCCGACCAACATCGACCAAGGCAGCAAATGCCGGTGCCGCGCTCCGGTCACCAGCCGCACCGCATGCGGCACCACAAGACCGACAAAACCGATCGCCCCGCCAATGGCGACCATCACCCCGGTCAATAGCGCCGTGGCGCCCAGCAAGGTCCAGCGCAGGCGCACCACGTCGATCCCCAGGCTGGCCGCCGCCACTTCGCCAAAGGCAAAGCCATCCAGGGCCCGCCCCGCCATCAGGATGATCGGCGCACACAGCCCCAGCGCCAGCGCTACCAGCCCGACATCGCTCCACAGCGACCCACTGAGCGAGCCCATCAGCCAGGACAGAATTTCGCGATAACTATCGCCCGTCGCCGACCAGAAAATGAGGAACGATGTCGCCGCCGAGGCCAGCGCCGAGATACAGATCCCCGCGAGGATCGCCCGCGACGGCGTCGCCCCGCCCAGCAGATGCGCGATCCCCAGCGCCAGCGCCAGGGCGCCCAGCGCCCCGACAAACGCCCCGATCGGCATCAAGAGCGCCAGGCCCGACAACAGGAACAGCACCGCCCCCAGCGCCGCCCCCGACGACAGGCCAAGCAGATAGGGATCGGCCAGCGGATTGCGCGTCAGCGCCTGCATCACCGTCCCCGCCAGCGCCAGCCCCGCCCCCACGCCCGCGGCGACGATGACGCGCGGCAGGCGCAATTCCCAGACGATGGCGTCGCGCAACCGGCTGACCGGGCTCTCGGACCCAAGGCCCAGATGATGGAAGATCACCGCCCACACCTCTGCGGGCGAAATCTCGGCCGGCCCCAGCGTCACCGCAATGACCGCACTGGCGAAAAGCAACACCCACAGCCCGACAAAGCCGGAAAGACGCAGCGAGGCGGACATGGTCAATTGCCTTTCCCGCAAGGCAAGGGTTGCGTGCCTGTTCTCTTGCGCAGCGGACCCGGCCGCTTTGGTCGCGTATTGCGCCGCTGCAGGCCGTCCATCGTCATTGCCCGGCTGGCCCGGGCCATCCATCTCACCACCGCACGGATCACCCGGACAACCCCGATGCAAGACCGAAGTCCGCTATCCTTCAAAACTGCAGCGCCTGCAATTGCGCCGCCATATCCACCACCGCCGGGGCATTGCGCACCCCCGCTTCCGCCGCCGGAAACGGCACGACCAGATAGCGCTGGTGCACCACCGCGTCGAGGGCGCTGGTGATCGGGTTTTCCGCCAGCAGGGCCTTTTTCTGCGCGGCCGAATTCCACGCCGCATCCACCATAACGATCACGTCGGGATTGGCGTCGACAATGGCTTCCCAGCTTGCCGAGGTCCAGCCTTCGGCGATGTCGGCGAAGATATTGTCGAGCCCCAGCGCCTCCATCATCATGGCCGGCGCATTGTGCCCCGCCCCCACATAGGGCGTCTTGGTGCCCGAGGAATACCAGACAGCGCTCAGCCCGCGCTGATCGGCCGGCGTTTGCGCCAGCATGTCGCGCTGCGCCGCCACCAGATCCTCGGCCGCGTCCTCAACGTCGAAAATCGTCCCCATTTCGGCGATTTCGTCAAACAGCTGCTCGAAGTCGAGCTTGGGCGGAGCGATCGTCCGGCAGGCCGCCGGCGCGACATAGCTGGCCACCCCCAATTGCGCCAGCACCGGCCGCTCCCCGGCGCCATCGGCGGAAAAATTGCTTTCCCAGCCGCCATAGACCAGGTCCGGCTCAGCCTCCAGAACCACTTCCTGCGACGGCAATTTGTCGGCCAGCACGGTGAGCGACAGTCCCGCATAGGCCTCGGGCAGCGGTCCGTCCTGAAAGCCGACGCCGACGATCCGGTCCGCCAGCCCCAGCGCCAGCAACAATTCCGTCGCCGTCGATTTGATTGTCACCACCCGCTCGGGGGCCCGCTCGAAACTGACCGACACCCCGCAATTGTCCAGCACCAGCGGATAGGCCGTGCCCGCCTCGGCCGGGACCGAAAGGGCGAGCAATGCAGCCAAAGGCAAGAGAGCGCGCATGAAATCAGTCCTGCTTCTGCTTGTTTCGGCTCTTGGTCTCAGCCATCGCCGCTTCGTAACCGAGCCGATAGGCTTCGGCCGAGCCGAAGCGGAACATGTCGTCGTCGCCCACGCGCACCAGGCTCCGCGCCCCCGGCCCTTCGCTGTCGAGCACCAGCCGCCCGAGCCCGCGCACCACCGCGACGGGAATGCCGCTGGTCTTGCCCTTCACCAGGTCCGCCGCCCCGGCGATCTCGTCGGCCACCACCGCCATGGTCACATGCAGCGGCCGTCCATTGGCGTCATTGGCGCCGCGCAGATCCTCGGTCAATTGCAGTCCGGCCGCGCCGATGGCCAGATCGGTCTGCCCCACCCGCCAGGGCCGTCCCACCGTATCGGTGACGATGATGCCGATGGCGACCCCCAGCCGCGCCCGCAGGCCGGCGCAGAGCGCCCGCGCCGACGCATCGGGATCGGCCGGCAGGCGCAGCGCCACCCCTTCGGGCACGTTGGACATATCGATCCCCGCCGCCGCCATGATCAGGCCCTGTCGCGTCTCGACGATCTTGGTCACCCCGCCCGGATGCACCCGCTCGGCCACCACCCGCACCGTGTCGTCGGCAATCGCCTTTTCGCGCTCATGCGCGGGCACCTGCCGGCCCTCGGCCTTGGAGACGATCTTGGAGGTGACGACGACAATATCGCCGTCCCGCAATCCCGCCTCGGTGTCCTCGGCGGCCTGCGCCGCCACCGCCGCCGCGATCAGCGCCACGAGATCGTCGCCGGGCTTCACTTCCGGCATTCCGGTCAGCCCCCAGGCGGAAAAGCGCGGGATCATCGCATCATGCTCCAATCGGCCATCGCCTCAACCCCACGCTCGAAACCCGGCTCGCTCATCACGTCCCCGCCAGTCCGCGCAATCGCGGCAGGATCTGCTCGGCATAGAGCGAGAGGAACCGGCTCTGGTCCGGCCCCGGCGCGTGGAACACCAGATGATCGAAGCCATAATCGATATAGGTCTTGATCGCCCGCACATGCTCGTCCGGGTCGCTCGAAACGATCCAGCGCTTGGCCACCCGCTCGATCGGCAGCGCCTCGGCCAGCCGTTCCATTTCCTCGGGGTCCTCGACCGAGTGCTTTTCCTCGGCCGACAGCGACAGCGCCGCCCAGTGCCGCGTATCGTTGAGCGCCCGTTCGGCATCGGGATCGAACGATACCTTCACCTCGATCATCCGCTCGAAAGGCTTGTCCTGTCGCCCGGACTCGCTGCGCCCGACGACCACATTGGGCAGCAGCTGATCGACGTAAAGCTCCGCCCCCTTGCCCGAGGTACAGATGAACCCGTCGCCCTCGCGCCCGGCATATTTGGCGTTGAGCGGCCCGCCCGAGGCGATATAGATCGGCACCGGCTCTTCCGGCTTGTCATAGATGGTCGCGTTGACGGTTCGGTAATACTGCCCCTCGAAGCTGACCCGGTCCTCGCTCCAGAGCTGGCGAATGAGCTTCACCGCCTCGCGCAGGCGCGCCGAGCGCTCCTTGAGTTCGGGCCATTCCATGCCGGTCGCCGGCACTTCGTTGAGCGATTCGCCCGTCCCCACGCCCAGGATGACGCGGCCGGGAAACATCGCACCCAGCGTGCCGAAGGCATGCGCCACCACCGAGGGATGCAGCCGGAAGGTCGGCGTCAGCACCGATGTGCCCAGCACCAGCCGCTCCGTCCGCGCCAGCACCGCCGCCATCCAGGCCGGCGCGAAGGGCGCGTGCCCATCCGTGTGCTTCCAGGGCTGGAAGTGGTCGGACACGAACACCGAGTCGAACCCGGCCGCTTCCGCCTCGACGGCAAATTTCAGCAGGTCATTGGGCGAAAACTGCTCGGCCGAAGCCTTGTATCCGAAGCGCATGTTTTGGTCCTGTTTTCGAGTTCATCCCACCCTCGGCGTCATCCCCGCCTTGGCGGCAATGACACCGGGAACGAGCGCCGCCTCAGCGAAACGCCGGGATCACATGCCGCCCGTAATTGGCGATGATCTCTTCCTCGTCGCCGCTGTCGAGATAGATGTTGAACTGCGTCACGCCCGCCGCTTCCAGCTCGCGCACCTTGGCAACGTGCTCGTCCGGCTCGCCCAGGACGCAGAAGCTCTCCACCACGTCGTCGGTGATGAAATCGAGGAAGGGATTATCCGCCTGGCCGTGCTTGGAATAGTCATAGCCGCGGCGCTTTTCGATATAGGAGGTAAGGCTCTGGGGAACCTTGTCGCTGTCCGCGCCATATTTCTCGACGATATCGGCGACGTGATTGCCGACCATGGCCGGGAACCACTTCACCTTCTCGATCGCCCGCTTGCGATCGCCGAAATAGGCCGGTGCCGCCGCCATCGAGCGGAAGCCCGACATGTCCTTGCCCGCCGCCTTGCCGGCATCGATGCACTGGTCGGTGAACCATTTGCACAGGCCCGGGTCCGCGATCTGCAGCACCACGCCCTCGGCGCGCTCGCCGGCGGTCTTGAGCGCCAGCGGCCCATAGGCGGCGATCCAGCTCGGCATGTCGTGCCCGACCGCCCAGGGAAATTTCACCGGCGCCGGAATTTCGCCATAGGAAACTTCCTCGCCGCGCACCATCGCCTTGGTCTTGTCGATGAAATCGGCCACCCGCGCCAGCGTCGCCGGCTTCTTGCCCATGACGCGCATCGACGAATCGCCGCGCCCCACCGCCAGATCGAAGCGCCCGCCCGATTGCTTGGACAGCGAACCGAAGATCGATGCGGCCACCGACCAGTCGCGCACGTCCGGATTGGTCACCAGCGGCCCGAAGCGCATATCGGTTGTGTGTTCCATGCACATGGCGATGGCTGCATAGCAATCGCGCCAGAGAATATGGCTGTCATAGAACCAGCAATAGGAAAAGCCGGCATATTCGGCCGCGCGCACCAGATAGCGCGCCCGCTCTGCCTCGATGAATCCCTTGAAGGTGATGCCGAATTCCATTGTTTCCCACACTCCCCTGCGATCAGAAATTTGACCAGTCGATCAAATTTTTGATCCGGAGCGAAACGATTGTCAACGGGGTTTTCGCAGCTCGACGCGTAAACGAGGGAGCGAAGACTTCGGTGCTTCAATTGCGGATATAGATGCAGGACTGCTGTACATCCCCTCCCTGCCCTTCCCTCAAGGGGGAGGGTGGATCCGGTGTATTTGGCAGCATGGTGCCATTGGCACAATGTTACCCTCCCCCTTGAGGGGAGGGCAAGCAGAGCTTGGGTCCGCAGGACCCTGGCGGCGCTCGGGAGGGGGTATCCGGACTATCCTCCACACGCCCCCCGGCGAAGCGACAAAAAACCTACCGCGCCGCCCAGTTCAGCCCGCGCCGGAGGATGGTGCGCATCTGCGGCACCTCGAATTCCTTCGAGACATGGCCGAGCGAGGAATAGAACACCCGCCCCTTGCCGTGCTTGCGCTTCCACACCACCGGCATGGTCACCCCGTCGATCCAATAGGCATGCTCGCCGGTAAAGGTGGTGGTGGCCAGCACCTCGTTGGAGGGGTCGACATGCATGTAATATTGCTCGGACGTATAGGGAAAGCTCTCGATCCCCTCCATGATCGGATCGTCGGAGCGCGTCACATCCACCCGATAATCGATGATATTGCCCGGATGCGCCACCCATTGCCCGCCCACCATGAACTGGTAGTCGACCGCATCGCGGAAGGCGTCGCCCATGCCGCCATGATAGCCCCCGAGCCCCACGCCGCCGGCGACGGCGGCGCTGAGATTGGACAATTCTTCCTTCTCGATCTTGCTCATGGTGAAGATCGGCACGATCAGGCTGAGATCGTGGATGGTGGGATCGGCAAAGGCCTCGGTCATGTTCTCGACATAGACCTTGAACCCATCCTCCTCCAGCATGGATTTGATGATGGCGGCACATTGTTCGGGCTCGTGCCCGCTCCAGCCACCCCAGACGATCAGCGCCTCACGCATCTTTTTCTCCTCCATTATTGCAGCCTGCCCTCGCGCAGCGAGGTCGAAAGCGGGGCCGGGCGTTCGACCGGCGTGGTGATTTCGACCACCTGCCCGCTCTGCGCCGAACGCTCGAACGCCTCCATCACTTCGAGCACATGCAGCGCCAGGTCGCCATTGCAGCGGTGCGGCCGGTCCTCGGCCACCGCGTGCGCCATATCGGCCAGGCCGATCGAGCGATAATTGCCATCGGCATAGGGCTGGTCGGTGTCGACATCGGTCCATTCGCCGCCCTTGGCCAGATATTGGATCTGCCCGCCAAAGTGATTGGGATCGGGCACGATCAGCGTGCCTTCGGTGCCGTAGATTTCGAGCGGCACGTGTTTGTGGCCGGCCACGTCGAAACTCATGGTGATCTGCACCAGCGCCCCATTGGCAAATTGCAGCGTGCCCGAGACATGGGTGGGCACATGCACCGGAATCACCTCGCCGGCGCGTTCCTTGGCCGTGATGGTGCGGCTCGCGCGCAGCATCGAGCCGAAGCCCGAAACCCGGGCTACCGGCCCCAGCAGATTGACGAGATCGGTGATGTAATAGGGCCCCATATCGAGCATGGGCCCGCCGCCGACTTCATAATAAAAGCCCGGATTGGGGTGCCAGCGTTCATGGCCGGGGCACATGAAATAGGCCGTGCCGCCCACCGCCTGCCCGAGCTTGCCGCTATCCACGATATGTCTGGCGCTTTGATGGGCGCCGCCCAGAAAGGTGTCGGGCGCCGAACCGACGCGCAGGCCCTTGGCCCGCGCCGCTTCGATCAGCTTCTTGCCTTCCGAAAATTCGATGCCCAGCGGCTTTTCCGAATAGACGTGCTTGCCCGCCGCGATGGCGCGCAGCCCGACCTCCACATGCGCCTTGGGAATGGTCAGGTTGAGGATGATTTCGATGGCCGGGTCGGCAAAGATCTCGTCCATGCTCACCGCCTTGACGCCGAATTCGGCAGCGCGCGCCGCCGCCGCCGCCGGGTTGAGGTCGGCCACGGCACGAATGTCCAGCACCGGAAAACTCTGCGCCGCCTTGAGATAGGCGGCTGAAATATTGCCCAAACCAACAATGCCGATGCCAACCTTGCGCATCACGACCTCCTCCTCACGTCATTATGCCTTGGTGCCGCTGCGCAGCACCGGACCGGTGGTGCTCCAGGGCGAACCATAGAGTTCGCTCAGGGCGACGGCGGCCGCACCGCGCGCCCACAATTCGTCCCCCGCCTCGTCGATGACGATTTCGGTCACCTCGCGCAGCGGCTCGGCCAGGGCCCGCGCGAACGAGGCCTGCAAGGGCTCGATCAGCCCGCGCCCCAGCGCCAGGCTCGACCCGACCAGGATGACGCGCGGCGGCGCGAACAAGCCGGCCAGATTGGCAATGGCGATGCCCAGCGCCTCGCCGGCGCGACTGGCGGCGGCGGCGAACACATCGTCGCCCTCGGCCACCAGCCGGCGCACATGGCTCATTCCGCGCCCCACCCGCATCGCCTCGCGCAGGCGCAGATCGGCGTGCTCGCCCGACAAAATGGCCTTTTCGCTGGCAATATCGGTCAGTTGTTCGGATTGGGCGGTCGAAACGCCCATCATCATATGCCCCAGATCGAGGCTCAATTCGCGCGCACCCCGGAACAATTGCCCGTTATGCATGACGCCCAGCCCCAGCGCATCCTCGACCGAAACCAGCACGAAATCGTCGCAATCGCGCGCCCTTCCGAACCAGTGCTGCGCCATGGTGATGGCGTTGGCATCGCTCTCGGCGATGGTGGCGACGCCGAGCCGGTCGGCGACAAAGCTGGCCAGCTTGACGTCGCGATCGCGAAAGATCGAGCTCGAGCGCACCCGGCCCGAGCCGTGCTCGACGATCCCCGGCACCGCCAGCGCCACCGAGGTGACATCGGACAGGCCCAGCCCGGCATCGAGCACGCAACGCCGCACCCCGTCCTCGACCAGATCGGCGAAAACCTCGAGCGGCAGGCGGTCCACCCGCACCGGCAGCGTCAATTCGGCGAGAATATCGCCCTGGAAGTCGGTGACGACGAACACGAGGCCGGTCGGCGCGATCTTGGCCCCGACCACCCGCGCCGCCGAGGCGTTCAGCGTCAGCATGACGCGCGGCCGTCCGCGCCCCGCGCCATCGCGCAGATCGCCTTCATGGCGCGGCGTGATCAGCGCATCGTCGAGCAACGATGCGGTGATGGCCGAAATGGTGGTGGCCGACAATTGCGTGCGTTCACCGATCTCCACGCGGGAAATCGAACCGGCTCGCCTTATCGTGTCCAGAACATGGAACCGATTGATTGCACGCATCAATTCGGGATCGGCTGTCTTCATGCCAAAGCCCCGTACCTCCAGCCGCCTTTTTTTCAACAAGGCGGATTAATTAATGGCTTCTTGGCACATCCGCAGCGCCAAGCACAAGGGGGAGGCGATAAAAATCCACCTCGCCGCGCCACCCCCTTGACAGTTTCCACACAACGCGCACTAATTAATTTGCAATCAGGACAAATATGTCCGGTGGGAGGACTACATGAACATGCTTTTTGGCCGCCTGGCGCGGCATCGGCTTGCTTTTGCCCTTAGCGCTGTTGCCCTGATGACCGGAGTTTCTTCGGCATCAGCACAATCCGTCATCAAATGGCTTCATCTGGAAGCGGATCCAAATCGCCTGGCCGTGTGGGAGGACATTGCCGCGCAATACCAGGCGCAGCATCCGGACGTTAAGATCGAGTTCCAGTTCCTCGAGAACGAGGCCTTCAAGGCCAAGCTTCCGACCCTGCTGCAGTCGGCCGATGCGCCATCCATGTTCTACACCTGGGGCGGCGGCGTCCTGAAGGCACAAACCGAGACCGGCGCCTTGCGCCCGATCAACGCCGCGCTCGAAGCCGATGGCGGGGCCTGGGCCTCTCAACTGTCCGCCGCCGCCGTCGATGGCCTCAGCATCGATGGCAAGGTGTGGGCGGTGCCCTTCCAGTGGGGGCAGGTCTCCTTCTTCTACAACAAGGATCTGTTCGCCAAAGCGGGCGTGGACGCGGCCTCGATCAAGACCTGGGACGATTTCCTGGGCGCAGTCAGCACCCTCAAGGCGGCGAACATCACCCCGATCGCCGGTGGTGGTGGCGATAAGTGGCCGATCCACTTCTACTGGTCCTATCTGGCCATGCGCGAAGTCGGCAAGGATGGCTTCAACGCCGCCAAGAACGGCAAAGGCTTTCTCGGCGACGGCTTCAAGAACGCCAGTCAGAAGCTGATCGACCTTGGCGCGCTGGAGCCCTTCCAGGCCGGCTATCTGGGCGCCACCTCGCCTGACGCAAACGCCGTGTTTGCCGATGGGCGCGCCGCCATGCTGCTGGGCTTCCAGAACACCGGCACGGACCTGTTCCAGGCCAATTTCGCCACCGACAACAAGGGGCTGGCAGCAGACAATATTGGTCGCTTCCCCTTCCCCGGTGTTGACGGCGCTCCCGGCGCGATCACCGACGAACTGGGCGGCCTCAATGGTTGGGTCGTGACCGCCAATGCGCCCCCCGAAACCGAGCAGTTCCTGAAGTTCTTCGTCAACAAGGAAAACGCGACCCGGCTTGCCTCCGATACCGGCATCCTGCCCACGACGCTGGGCGCTGAAGCCGGCGTCAAGGATCCCTTCATGAAGGAGATCGTCACCGAAATGGGCAAGGCCACCTGGCACCAGAACTATCTCGACCAGGATCTGGGCCCCAATGTCGGCCGCGTCGTCAACGACATGTCGGTTGAACTGGTCTCGGGCCAGATCTCGGCCGACGACGCCCTGCAGCAGATCCAGGACGCCTTCTCGCTCGAGCAATAACGCTTCCGGCCGCCCTGCTCCTCCGGCAGGGCGGCCCTTTTGTTCCTGATCCGACTTCCGGGAGTTATGCCTGATGAGCCAGACCAGTTCTGTGGCCGCGTCACCGCCCTCGATGCGCGCGCCCAGCGTCGCCCGCCGCAACCGCAAGCGTCAGGTTCGCGGCACGCTGCCGGTTTTGGTGTTGTTCCTGCCCCCTGCTTTGCTGCTGTTCACCGTTTTCGTCATCCTGCCGATGGGCGAAGCGGCGTGGTATTCGTTCTACAACTGGAATGGCTATGGCCTGCCCACCCAGTGGATCGGCACGAAGAATTACGAGTTGATCTTCAACAATGCCGCCTTCCGCCAGGCGCTGATCAACAATGGCCTGATCATCATCGTCTCCATTCTTGTCCAGATTCCGCTGGCGCTCTGGCTCGCCACCATGGTGACGCACAAGATCAAGGGCGCGGTGCTGTTCCGCCTGCTGTTTTTCCTGCCCTATGTGCTGGCCGATGTCGCCGCGGGCATGATCTGGCGCTTCGTTTATGATGGCCAGTTCGGCCTCGTCGCCGGCATTTTCAACACCTTGGGCATGGAAGCGCCTTTCTGGCTCGCCGACAAACAGGCGGCCATGCCCGCGCTGCTCGGCGTCATCGTCTGGAAATATTTCGGCTTTCACATGATGCTGTTCGTCGCCGGCCTTCAGTCCATCGACAAGAGCGTGCTCGAGGCCGCCGATATCGACGGCGCCACCGGCTGGCAGAAATTCTTCCGTGTCACCCTGCCCTTGCTGGGCTCGACGGTTCGCCTCTCGGTGTTTTTCGGCGTCGTCGGCTCGCTGCAGCTGTTCGACATGATCATGCCGCTGACCGGCGGCGGTCCCTCCAACGCCACCCAGACCATGGTCACCTTCCTTTATTCCTTCGGCGTCATGCGCATGCAGGTCGGTTTCGGTTCGGCGGTCGGCGTCGTGCTGTTCATCATCTGCGTCACCCTCGCCTTCGGCTACAAGCGGATCTTCATGAAAAATGACTGAGACGACAGCCCCTATCGACGCCGCCACCGCGCCGACCAGCGGCCGCAGCGAGCGCCTGCCCACTAGGATCTATCTGTATGTCAGCCTGATCCTCGTCACCGCCCTCGTCATCATCCCGCTGGTGATGACGGCGCTGGGCGGCTTCAAGACCCTGGGCGAATTGCGCGGCAATCCCTTCGGCCTGCCCACCGAATGGCAGTGGAGCAATTACGGCAACATCCTGTTCAGCCAGCGCTACTGGCTGCAAATGGGCAATTCGCTGCTCATCGCCGCCTTGACCGTGTTCCTTACCCTCGCCTTTTCCGCCATGGCCGCCTTCACTTTCGCCCATGTGAAATTCTTCGGCTCGGGCTTTCTGCTCAACTATTTTCTCATTGGCCTGATGTTCCCGGCCGCCACCGCCATCCTGCCCCTGTTCATCCGCATTCGCGATCTGGGGTTGCTCGACACCTATTGGGGCGTGGTCCTGCCCCAGGTCGCCTTCGGCCTGGGCATGTCGATCCTGCTGTTCCGCAATTTCTTCCGCAATCTGCCCAGCGAACTCTTCGACGCCGCCTTTGTCGATGGCGCCGGCTATCTGCGGTTTTTCTGGAGCATCACCCTGCCCCTCTCCCGGCCGATCATCGCCACGGTGGGCATCATCTCCTTCGTCGGCTCCTGGAACAGCTATATCCTGCCCCTGATCATGCTCAACTCGGAGAGCAAATATCCCTGGCCATTGGGCATCATGGTCTACCGCGGCGAATTCTCGACCGACTGGCAGCTGATCCTCGCCTTCATCACCCTCACCATTCTGCCCACGGTCGTCGTTTTCTTCGCCGCGCAGAAACACATCATCGCCGGGCTCACCGCCGGCGCCGTCAAATAGAACCGGGGAGAACCGCAAATGGCCGGTCTTGAACTCAAAAACATCGCCAAGAGCTATGGCGCCGTCTCGGTGATCGAAAACATCAACCTCTCGGTGGCCGATGGCGAATTCGTCGCCCTGGTCGGCCCGTCGGGCTGCGGCAAGTCCACCATATTGCGCATGGTGGCCGGGCTCGAGGACATCACCGATGGCGAAATCGTCATCGGCGAGCGGATCGTCAACGACCTCACCCCGCGCGAGCGCAACATCGCCATGGTGTTCCAGTCCTATGCGCTCTATCCGCATATGACGGTCTACAAGAACATGGCCTTCAACCTCGAGCTGTCGGGCAAGTCCAAGGCCGAGATCGACCAGCGCGTGCATCAGGCCGCCCGCATGCTTGAGCTCGAACCGCTGCTCGAGCGCAAGCCGAGCCAGCTCTCCGGCGGCCAGCGCCAGCGCGTCGCCATGGGCCGCGCCGTGGTGCGCGATCCGGCGGTGTTCCTGTTCGACGAGCCGCTCTCCAATCTCGATGCCAAATTGCGCGTGCAGATGCGCGGCGAGATCAAGGCCCTGCATAAAAAGGTCGGCGTCACCTCGATCTATGTCACCCATGACCAGGTCGAGGCGATGACGCTGTCCGACCGCGTCGTCGTTCTCAATCACGGCGTCATCCAGCAGGAAGGCTCGCCGATGGAGCTTTATCGCCGCCCGGCCAATCTGTTCGTCGCCGGGTTCATCGGCTCGCCGGCGATGAATTTCTTCGATGCGGTGATCGAGGGCGGCGAGGCTAGAACCGCCGAAGGGCTGCGCTTCCCGTTCACGGCCAGCGATGGCGCGCAGGATGGCCGCAAGGTCGTGGTCGGCATCCGTCCCGAACATTTCCAGGCCGGCGGCACCGGCCATTCGGGCGCCGTCACCTTTGTCGAGCCCACCGGAGGGCAGACCTTCGTCACCCTCGATCTGGGCGGCCACCCGACCATGGTCCTGGTCTCGGGTGAGGAAGACATCGACACCGGCGCCACCCTCTCGGTCTCCGCCCCCCTCGGGCGCACCTATGTCTTTGATGCCCAGACCGGCAGGCGGATCAGCCAGAACTGAGGCGCCAACGCCGCCCTTGGTCGTCATTGCCCGCATAAGCCGGGCGATGACGGCCGCTACCCTTCGTAACGCTTCCTTAACCAGGCGCTTGACGAAGCAGCCGCCACGCGGGAAGAGACAGGCGTCGGCTTGGACGCTTGGGGGTAAGCGCTATGGGAAAGATCATCGCGCCCGTGGTGATGCTGGTTTTGCTCGTCTGGATGGTGCTCGCCACGACCAAGCCGCAGACCACTTCGCCCGTTGCCACCACGCCCGACGTGATCGACGGCGTTGCCGACAACTATATCGAATGCGCCGCCTATTACGCCCTCACCGCCCGCTTCCTCACCTCGGATGGCGATCCGGAAACCGGCAGCCAATATGACGAACGCGCCAATGCCGCCTTCGATCAGGCCAAGGTACTCTCGGGCGACAGCGACCTCGATCTGATGCGCAAGCGCGACACGCTGATGCGCCAGATGAGCGCCAACGCCACCGTCGAAGGCCACGGTCTCGCCGATCTCGGCGTCACCCACGACGAAGAATGCATCGCCCTGCTCGACGGCTAAAGCGCAGGGAGCTGATCTGAAAGAAACCCGACGCGCTTGTCTTGTGACTT
>JAHCJW010000083.1 GCA_026126125.1 Devosia sp. | reverse complement strand
GCGACGCGCTTTAAGCTCCGAGCTGCTTGGCCAAACCTACAGGCTCTTGGCCTTCTCGTACCAGGCGGCCGCCGCTGCCTCGACTTCGCCCTGCATCCCGGCAATATCGAGCTCCAGTCGCGAAAAATCGGGATAGTTGGCAAGCTGGGCGAGAAGATCCTTGAAGGCGGGCGACCAGGCCTCTTCCTTGAAGGGACTGATCAGGGCGGAACTCATCACCTGCAGCACGGTCGAATAGACGCCGTGGATGTCGGCAAGCCGCTGTCCATCGGGAACGAGGCCGGTTTGACCGAGACGCGCCAGCACCATGGCGGTCGGCGCCTGGGGCAAGGCGATCGTCCCACCGGCAACGAGCTGCGCCGACTGGGCTATGAACTCCAGGTCGACCAGCCCGCCGCTCGCCAGCTTGAGATCGAAAGCGTGGCGCGGCTTGCGCTCGCGCGCCATCAAAGCGCGCATCGATACCACATCGTCGATGGTCTTCCCGACGTCGCGCTGCCGCCCCATCACATCGGCGATTTCCTTTTCTACCATCGCGCCCAGATCACCCGTCTTGGCGATCACCCGAGCCCGGCTCAGCGCCAGATGTTCCCAGGTCCAGGCATTGTCGCGGTGATAGGCCCGAAAGCCCGAGAGGCTGGTGGCCAAGGGACCGGCATTGCCCGAGGGGCGCAGGCGCATATCGGCTTCATAGAGCACGCCCTCGCCGGTGGGCGCCGAGATGGCGGCGAGCAGGCGCTGGGTCAGCCGGGCAAAATAATGCGTCGTCGCCAGCGGCCGCTCGCCGTTCGACTCGGTGTCGGGCGCATCATAGAGCAGGATGAAGTCGAGGTCGGAGGTGAAGGTCATTTCCCGGCTGGCCATCTTGCCGAAGGCCAGCAGCGCCACCGATGCGCCCTCTATGGTCCCATGCCGAAGGGCAAATTCGGTCTGCACGCTGATAAAGAGCCGGTTGAGCAGGGTTTCGGCCAGGGCGGTGAACTGCTCGCCCGCCCCCGCCGCACTGACGGTGCCGGACAAAAGCCCGGCCGCGACGAGAAATTTCTGCTCCTGGCCGATGATGCGGGCGCGATCGATCAGATCTTCATAGGAGCGCGCCTCGGCCAGAAAGGCATCGACCTTGGCGACCAGCACCGCACTGTGGGTGACATCATTGGCAAAGGCCGGGTCGATCAGGCCGTCCATGACATGGGCACGATGAATGACGGCTTCGGCCATGCGCGGCGCCGAGGCCATGAACTGCACCAGCAGCCGGCGCAGCTGCTCATGGGCGCGCAGCAGAGCAAAAAGCTGAACCCCCGCCGGCAGGCGCGAGAGAAAATTGTCCATCCGCGCCAAGGCCTCGTCGGCATTGCCGGCGCGACCGAGCGTGGTGAGCAAGGCGGGCAGCAGTTCGGTGAGATGGGCCCTTGCCGCAGCGCTGCGGGTGGCGGCATAGCCGCCATAATGCCATTTGCGTACGGTTTCGATCACCTTGTGGGCATCGGCAAAACCCATGGCACTGAGGGTTTCGAGCGTGCCCGGATCATCGTCGCTGCCGGTAAAGACCAGATTGCCATCGCCGGCGCCAAGGGTTTCACCCTCGGTGAAAAGCTCGGCATAATAGCGGGCTACGCGCTCGAGGGCGCTGCGATAGCCGGCTTCAAACGTCTCGGCATCGGGCTGGCCCATCAGCCGGCCGATAATGGCCACCGCTTCGGACGTGGCCGGCATGACATGGGTCTGCTCGTCACGCAGCATCTGCAGACGATTTTCGACCGCCCGCAGATACCAATAGGTTTTGGTGAGTTCCGTGGCGGTGCGGGGGCTGATCCAATTGGCCTCGGCCAACGCTGCCAGCGCCTGCGCCGTGGGGCGCACGCGCAGGCTCTTGTCCCGGCCGCCGGCGATCAATTGCTGGGTCTGGGCGAAAAACTCGATCTCGCGGATACCACCCCGCCCGAGTTTGACATTATGCCCTTCGACCCTGATATCGCCGACATTTTTCGAGACGTTGATCTGGCGCTTCATCGCCTGAATATCGGCGATGGTGGCGAAATCGAGATGCTTGCGCCAGACATAGGGCGCCAACTCGCGCAGAAAGGCGTCGCCGACCGCCTTGTCGCCCGCACAAGGCCGCGCCTTGATCCAGGCCGCCCGCTCCCAATTCTGCCCGCGCACCTCGTAATAGGCCAGTGCCGCGTCGACCGACAGGGCCACCGGCGTCGAGCCGGGGTCGGGGCGCAACCGCAGATCGGTGCGGAACACATAGCCATGGGCGCGGCGATCCTCCATCAAGCCGACCAGTTTCTGCACCATGCGCGAATAGATCTTCGTCGCCTCGCCCGGATCGACCAGAACCGGCTTCTGCGGATCGAAAAACGCGACGATGTCGATATCGGACGAGTAGTTGAGTTCGCGCCCGCCATGCTTGCCCAGCGCGAAAATGGCGAGGCCCGAATTGGCCGCGCGCGCTTCATCCCGCCCCAGGACCAGCAGGCCCCTGTCAAAGGCCTCGCGCATGAGGAAATCGAGCGCTGCCTCAAGGGTAACGTCGGCAAGATCAGAAAGCGCTTCGGTGGCACGGGCCGTCGTCCAGACGGCGCCAGTTTCGGCGATGGCGGCGAGCAGTGCGGTGCGGCCCTTGGCAACGCGCAAGGCCTGGCCAAGATCGGGTTCAAGCGCTTCCAGGCCGGCGGTTCGCACCTCGGCAAGAAGCGCGGCAAAGGCTGCGTCCAGTTCCCCTTCCAGCGCTCCCGCCAGCCAGGCCGCGTGCCCCCGCGCAAGCTCGAGAAGATAAGGCGCGGACTCCAGCAGCGGCCCCAGCAGTCCTCCGGCAGCGCTGAAGGTGGCGCGTTCGCCCTCCGAAAGCGCGGAAAGCAAGGCGTCGAAAGCGGGATGGGGAACAGGCGGCAGGGCGGAGAGAATGGTGCTCATTCACGAGCAATATCGCGCCGTGTTGCGGCCAGCAAGCGCGGCAAATGCGAAGCCGGGAAGGCGCGGTCTACCGGGGCTAGCGCTCGGGCGGCTTGTCTTCAAGCGCTGCCAGTACGGCGCGCTCCTCGTCGGTCAGGCTGCCGTTTTTGGTCGACGGGCGGCGTGCCAACAAAAGGCCCAGGGCGCCGATAATGAACAGCACCGGAGCGGCGATCCACAGCAATATCGTATGCTGGTTGAAGCGTGGATTGAGCAGCACATATTCGCCATAGCGGTCGACCAGATATTGTTCGACCTCGGCGTCGCTATCGCCCGCCACCAGCCGTTCACGCACCAGAACCCGCAAATCGCGGGCCAGATCGGCGTCGCTATCGTCGATCGATTGGTTCTGGCACACAAGACAGCGCAGGCCCGCGGAAATGTCGCGCGCGCGCTGCTCCAGCTGCGGATCGGCGAGCATCTCATCGGGCGACACCGCCAAAGCCGGCATGGCCATCGTCAGGAGCACCGCGAGAAGCGCGAGGACATGTTTCATTCCGCCGGCTCCGGCAGAGATCGGGCCGACGGGCGCGGTGCCCCGACACGCAGCCGACGGTCGGTGAGCGACAGCACCCCGGCACCGGACATCACCAGCGCCCCGATCCAGATCAACAGGATATAGGGCTTGTGCCAGATGCGCACGACATGGGTGTCGTCAATCGGCTCGCCGAGCTGGAGATAGAGCTGAGACAGGCCATAGGTCTGAATGGCAGCCTCGGTGGTGGGCATGCCGCTGGCCGCATAAATGCGCCGCTCCGCTTCCAGGTTCGCCAAGCCGCCATCCGGCGCGGTGACGGTGAAAAAGCCGGTTTCGGCCATGTAATTGGGCCCCGCGACAGTGCCGAAACTGTCAAAGGCGATGCTGTAGCCGGCGAGTTGGGTGGTTTCGCCGGGATTGAGCGTGGTCACGCGCTCGCTCTCCCAGGCGGTCACCGACACGATGCCCAATACGGTCAGGCCGAGCCCGAGATGGCCCAGAGCCGTCGACCAGATCGAGCGCGGCAGGCCGATGAGGCGGCGCAGGCTGTCGCGCAAGGGAATACGCCCCAGGCGACTGCGTTCGATCACTTCGGCAACCGAGCCGAAGCTGACCCAGAAGCCGAGGAGAAGTCCGATCGGCGCCATGGAAATGGAGACGCCGCCCAAAGCGGAAATCAGAATGGTGAGAAACAGCGTCAGCGCCGCCGCACCGACCAGACGCTGGGCGGCCGCCAGCAGATCGGCGCGTTTCCAGGCCAGCAGCGGGCCAAAGGGCAGCACCAGCAGCAGCGGCGCCATCAACGCGCCGAAGGTAAGGTTGAAGAACGGGGCGCCGACCGAAATGGTGGTGCCGGTGAGCGCATCGAGCAGCAACGGGTAGAGCGTGCCGACAAGAATGGCGCCGACAGCGGTCGCGAGGAACAGATTGTTGAGAATGAGCGCGCCTTCGCGGCTGACCGGCGCAAACAGCCCGCCCTGACGCAAGGCACCGGCGCGCAGAGCGAAGAGGGCAAAGGCGCCGCCGATCAGCACCGCCAGGATGGAGAGGATGACGAGGCCGCGCGTCGGGTCGCTGGCAAAAGTATGCACCGAGGTGAGAATGCCCGAGCGCACGAGAAAGGTGCCCAGCAGCGAGAGCGAGAAGGTGATGATCGACAGGAACACGGTCCAGATCTTGAGCGCGTTGCGCTTTTCCATCACCAGCGCCGAATGCAGCAGCGCCGTGCCGGCCAGCCAGGGCATGAAGCTGGCATTTTCGACCGGGTCCCAGAACCACCAGCCGCCCCAGCCCAGCTCGTAATAGGCCCAGTAGGAGCCCATGGCGATGCCGAGGGTGAGAAACACCCAGCTGAGCATGGTCCAGGGCCGCACCCAGCGCGCCCAGGCCTGATCTATGCGCCCCGATATCAGGGCGGCGATGGCGAAGGAGAAACAGATCGAAAAGCCGACATAGCCCGCATAGAGCAGCGGCGGATGAATGGCGAGGCCGACATCCTGCAGGATGGGGTTGAGATCGGTCCCCTCGAACGGCGCGCTGGGCAGGCGCGCGAAGGGATTGGAGGTAAAGAGCGCGAAGCCGGCAAAGGCAGCGGTCAGCAGGCTCTGCGTGCCGAGCACGAGATTGAGCAGATCGGCCGGCAAACGGCGGCCGAAAGCGGCGACCAGCGCCCCGAACAACACCAGGATCAGGATCCAGAGCAGGAGTGAGCCTTCATGATTGCCCCAGACGCCGGAAATCTTGAAGATCAACGGCTTGAGCGAATGCGAATTGTCGACCGCCAGTTTGAGGCTGAAATCGGAGACGACGAAGGCCTGCACCAAAGCCAAAAAGGCCAGCGCCACCAGCACGAACTGCAGGATAGCCGCCTGCCCCAGCACCTGGGCGAGCCGTGGACCGCGCCGCCAGAGTGCCAGTCCGCCGACCGCCGAGACGACGGCAATGGCAAAGGCGAGAATCAGGGCGAAGTGGCCAAGCTCGATGCTCACGGCGCGCTGGCCTCCGGCCGCCACTCGCCCTGTTCCTTGAGGGCTTCGACCACTTCCTTGGGCATGTAGGTTTCGTCGTGCTTGGCCAGCACATTGGTGGCGATGAAGATGCCGTCTGGACCCATGCTGCCCTCGGCGACGACGCCCTGCCCTTCGCGGAAAAGATCGGGAAGAATGCCGGTGTAGTGGGCCACAAGGTCCGCGCCGCCATCGGTTACGGTGAAGATATTGTCCTGCCCGCTGCGGCTCCAGCTCTCGTCCTTGACGAGGCCACCTAGGCGGATCGGATGGCCCGGCTCCACGCCGCGCGCGATGACATCGCTGGGGGAATAAAAGAAGACGATCTGGTCGCGCAAGGCCGTCAACACCAGCGTGGTGGCGATGGCCAGCACCACGGCAAGACCGATAATGGCGACGAGCCGCTTCTGCTTGCGCGTCCAACCCTTGCGACGGATGGCTGCCGGCATGGTCATGGCGTGTCTTCCTTCAGCTTGAGGCCCGCGCCGAGGGCGATGGTGTCGAGATCGCCGCGATCGAAGGCGGCGGGATAGGCGGAAACGGCGGCATCATAGCTTGCCTGAGCGCTGTCGAGATCGCCGAGCACCAGATAGGATCGCACCAATTGCGTCCATTCCTCAATAGTGCCGCCATCGGCCTTGAGGCGTTCGGAAAGGCCGGAAACCATGGCGCCGATCATTTCTGCCTGCTGCTGGGCCGCCGTATCGACCCCGTCATTCTGGGCCACGGTCAATCCCTGCCGCGCTGCCGCCAGCCAGGGCTCATTGCCCTGCGAAAGATCGATCGCCGCCTGCCAAAGCTCCACTGCGGCGGCATACTCGCCCATGCGCGTCAGTTCCGAGGCGAGATAGAGGCGCGAGCGGGCATGGGCAGGATCGCTGTCCGCCGCCGCCCGCAACAGGTCCATGGCCTCGTCCGAACCGGCTCCTTGCGCTTCGAGCAGAAGCGCTTCGGCGAGGTCGGTGCGCAGCTCTGCACTCGGCCCGGACAATGCCATGATACGGCGATAGGCATCGGCCGCATCGCCGAAACGTCCCATTTCGACATAGGCGGGGGCGATCACGGCCCAGCCGCGCACATCATCGGGAGTGAGCGCAAGCTGGGTTTCGATACGCGACACGGCCGTCTCGATATCCATCGACCGGGCAGCCACGTCGGCGCGTTCGGCGAGCGGGCGGGATGGGAGATCGGGGCTGCCAAGATAGGTGTAAAGGCCGAATGCCAGGGCGGCGATGGCAACAAGGCCAATCCCAAGCGGAGCCCGGCCCAGATCGCCTAGCGCCTGCCGGTCGGCATCTTTTTGAGCGCGAAGAATTTCGCGGGCCAATTCGCCCCGGGCCGCTTCCGCCTCGGCCGGCGCGATCTTGCCGGCAGCCTTGTCGGCCTCGATACCAGCCAGAAGCAGGCGAAAATGATTGGTGGCCGCGCCGCTTTCAGGCGCAGTTACGTTGACCATTCGCCCGGCGGCCGCGTAAAACAACGCGGCGCAGGCTATGGCGGTTACGGCAATGACAATCAACCAGAAAATCATGGGCCCCAGAAGCTTGCTACCGGCGCTCGGCAAGGCATGGCTCTGTATAAGCCGAATGCGGCAAAAAACCACCAAAACACGCGTGTACGGCGTGGACGCATTGCCACAGGGGCCCATGGTCGCAGGCGCCCCGGTTTCATGAGCGACACCCCCGCCGATTTCGCCGTCTTCGGTTCGACGCCGCTGGCGCGGTTGCTGGCGGGGCTGCTGCATCAGGTTCATGGCCGCAGCACCCTCTTGGTTGGCGATAGCCATGCCCGCTATCGGCTGCCGCGCGAGATCGACCTCTCGGTGGGCGCCATGACACGGCCGCAGAGCTGGGCGCTGCTGGCAGCCAGCGTGCCGGAAACCACCCGGCTTCTGGGCAAAATCGCCGGACGGCACGGCTGGAACCATGTCGATCCGCTGTTCTTTGCCGAAACGCCCCGGGCCCGGGAAGCGCTGGGCCATATTGGGCACATGGCCGCCGCATTCGGCCTATCGACCGAGGCCGTGCCGCCGTCGCTGCTCGGCCCGGGACAGGAAGGCGTGCGAATGCGCGACGCCGTGCAGTTGCATCGCCCGGTAATCGAGCCGGCGCTCGACGACTGGCTCGACGCGTTGGGCGTGCCTCGAATAGTGCCGGATCGCGTCGAGCTGGCGCCGGATGGCGCGGCAAGCCTCGCTGCCGGGGATGAAACCTATGCCGCCCGGCAGGCGATTCTCGCCGACGACGCTTCCATCATCGCCTATCTGCCGCTGCGCCAATGGCCGACCCTGCTGTCGCGCCAGCCGATGTCGACCATCCTGACGACCTCGACGGCGGCGCTGGCCGCGCGGGTCATGGCGCATGTCGATACCGGCACGGTGCTGGTACAGCAGGAGCGGGGCGGTGTCGCCGCCATTGGTCCGGGCGGCCTGGCCAGCGCTGCTGCGCGCCTCCGCACGCTTCTTCCCGGCCCACAGCCGCTTCAACACGCGGGACAGGTGCTCCATCAGGTTCTGGCTACCGAGGATGGTTCCCCCGCTTTCGGGCGCGCCGCCGGCGCGGGCGCCGATATCATCGTGGGCCTGGGATCGGTCGGGGCTTTCATCGCGCCGGCCCTGTCCCGGTGGCTGGCCGGCGTTCCGACACCCCAGGAAGCGGTCTGGTTCGGCGAAAGACTGGTTGGGCGCGGCGACACACTGACTTCCGTGGCAGACTATCGCCCCGCATGGGGAAGCGCCGCATGAGGCCGCAGATCAACCGCCTGTCGGCCGATACGCCCAAGGGTCTGGCTGGCAGCGCCATCGACCGAACCCGTCCGCTGCAATTTCACCTCGATGGACGCCTGGTCAGCGGCTTTGCAGGCGACACAGTGCTCAGCGCGGTTCTGGCCTCCGGCATCGATACGGCAGGAAGCCATCTCGACCACAGGGTCGGATTGACCCACGCTGCCGCCCCGCCGATCGCCTATGCCACGCAGGCCGACAACCGTCAGCGGGCGCTGCCCATGCATCGCACGCCGGCGCTGGACGGCGCCGAATTCGTCACTTTGGGCGGGCGGCGATCGTGGTCGTGGACGCGATTGTTTCAGCCGGGGCGTACGCTGGGCCTCGACCTCGACGACCCACACGCCTTTGGGCGGCCCTGGCTGAGCGCCGAGGGCACTCGGCAGGACGTGCGGGACGTGGTGATCGTCGGGGGCGGCGTTGCCGGCCTTTCCGCCGCGTTGACCGCCGCCCGCTCGGGCTTGACGGTGACGCTGATCGAGGCCTCGCCTCAACTGGGGGGGCATTCGGGGCTGTTCGGCACGCAGGATGGCGAAGATACTCCCGAAGCCGCCATGGCGCGCCTCGCTACCGAGGTCCTCACCAATCCGGCCATCACCGTTCACCTGTCGACGGAGGTGTTTTCGCTTCGCCAGGGCATGGTGCGGGCGCATCGCGTCGAGATGGCGGACGGATGCGCGCGGGGAGACGTCATCGACATTGAGGCCGGACGGATCGTGCTCGCCACCGGGGCCGGCGAGCGCCTGCCGCTGTTTGCCGGCAATCGCCTGCCCGGCGTTTCCGGAGCGCTGGAAACCTATGAACTGGCCAGCCGCTACGGCATCTGGCCCGGGCGCACGCTGGTGCTGGCCACCGCCAGCAATGCCGCCTATCGGCTGGCCGTTCTTGCCCGCGACATCGGCGTGCCGGTCGAGGCGATCATCGATAGCCGCCCGCGCCCGAACTCGCGCTTCATCGATTTTTCCCGGGCCTATGGCATTCACCAGATTACCGGAACCGTGCCCGTCGAGATCCGGGCCAATACGGCGGGAAGCCGGCTTTCCATCGTGCTGGACGGAGGCGATCCGCTGACGGCGGAACGTCTGGTCGCCTGCGGCGGCTGGCAACCCGATCTGACGCTTTGGCACGTTGCCGGCGGCGCCAGTCGCTGGAACGACGCCCTTTCCCGTCTGGAACCGGTCGGAGCGCTCGCCGGCATCGCGCTGGCGGGAAGCGCCGCCGGCTATTTCACCCGCCAGGGCTGCATTCAGAGCGGCGCCGACGCCATTGATGCGCTCTTGGGGCGAGAAAGGCGCCCCCTTGCCGACCCCATCATCGACCCGCTTTATGAAACCCCGGATGCGACGCTGGTCGATCATGGCGAGCGGGCGGCTGCCGGGCCGACCTATCTCGATGCCGGCCCTTCGCTCTTGACGCGCCCGGCGCCGCCACCGCGCCACTGGTACGATGTCTTTCGTCCTCGTGGCATGGCGGAATTGCCGGCGCTTTCCGAAGCCTCCCATCCCTTGACGCTGGAGACGATCGCCGCTGGTGTCACCCTCGGGCTGATCCCGCCGCGCTCGGCCGGCATCGTCGCCCAGGAGCGCGTGGCCCTCATTCCGCTCACGCCCGAGGCGGCGCCGGCGGCCATCGCTCTCCCCTTGGCTGACGGAGAGGCCGAAATTCCCGATTTCCTGCAGGATCGCTTCGGGCCGGATGCGCGCATCCACACCATCCTGCCCCAGGATGGGCGCCGGCTGGGAGCGGGAGCGTTGATCTTTGCCGATGCCGACGCGCTCGAGCCGCTTGCCGCTGTCGGGGTGGTTCTGCGCACGACCGGCGCCGGCATCAGGGCCTTGCTGGCCAACGACGCCATCCATGACGGCGCTGCCCTGTTCGTGCGCGATCACGGTCAATCCGTCGCCATCATCCTTGTGGGCAGAGCCTTCGGATCGTCATTGCAGGAGCTGGCATAGAGCACGTCTTCCGAAAGTGGGAACCGGTTTCGGGAAAAGACATGCGTAAAAACAAAGAGCTGAAGCGAATGGAGCTGATCTGAGAGAAACGCGCCGCGCTTTAAGCATCGGACCGAAACGTCTGCTCACGGTTTCCGGGTCGATCGATGCCCAAACAAGGGGTCGGAGCGGCGAGCGCTCCGGCCAAAGGACGAGGTGTCCGGCAGGACGCTTGTCGCTTCAGCGCGAACGTTCCACCGCCAGACGCGCCTTTTTCAGCGTATCGGCATAATCCTGCGAGAAGCGCAATTGCGCCATCTTGATCACCGCGTCGAGGCGGCTGATCGTATTCTTGTCCTCGGGATTTTCGCGGAACACTTCCATGGTGCGCTGGATATGCACTTCCAGCGCCTGTCCGGACTGGCCCCAGGCCTGGTCGAAGACAGCGTTGAGCGCCAGCGAATCCTTGCAGTCCCGCACCGTGGCCAGAAGATAGATTCCACTCACCGCCGCCAGCAGCTTGTCGGTATCGAGCCGATCCGTCCCCTCACGCCGCCGCATCGCCTGGTTGAGGTCGGTGACGACCTCCTTGAGACGCGGTTCGAGACGGTCAGAGACATATTTGGTGATGGTTGACAGGGCCGCCGTCGCCTGGCTGCCCCGGGAAAATTCGATATAGCCGGTCAGCGCCCGCACCAGTCGGTGGAAACGCTCCAGCGCCCGGCAGATCAGGTCGACATCCGAAAACGGGCCGCTGAACTCCAGAAAACGCAGTTGGTTCTGCGCATGGGCGATATGGGCATCGATCAACGGCGCCAGCCCGATGCGGGCAATCGCCACCTCAGTGGCCGAACCGGCCAGCTTGATCGCGGCGGTCACCAGAAGCGTGGGGTTGCTCACCTGTCCGAGCGCGGCCTGGAACACCAGGGCGGATAGCGCCGGGTCCTGCAGCGGCATGGCCTGGATCGCCGTTCCCAGGGCGGCGTCGTCGGTAATGCTGTTGGTGGCGCGCCCGAAGGCCTGCGCCTTGCTCAGCAGCGCCCGGTTGCGCAGCGCCAGCATGACCACCGGCAGGCGCGCCCGCGCATCGTCGCGCCCCAGTTGCGCGGTGAGTCGGCGCGATATTTCGACATCGGCATTGGCCTGGACCAGCGCCGCCTTCATCCGCCCGAGCAGTTCGGGAATCAATGGCTCGATATCGGCTGCCTCAAGGGTTCCCTGTTCGAGCTTGTCACCAGGAATGATGTCCGAGCACAGGTCACGCCTCACCCAGACCCAGATGGCCTTGGCCGCCTCGATGTTCACCGCCCCGGGAAAAACCTCGAGAACCGGCTCGAACACCAGGATCGGATCGATCAGGCCATGAAACGGCGTCGGCGCGGTGGCGGCGCGCGCCGGCTTGGCTGTTGCCGGCGCGGCAGGATCATTGCGGTTGGCAAGCTGGGTCATCAGCACAATCGGTCTGGGAGGAAATTTTCCGCCAGCCTAAAGCTTGCTGGTAAACAATCCTTAACCGCCAACCCAAGACTTATCGGTTTTCCTCAGGCCGCGCCCTGAACCACGGCCCAATTGCCGGTCTGTTCGCGGCAGGCGGTGCCCTTTTTCACATAGTCCTGGCCACCGATCTTGATCGTGTGGGTGAAATCGCGGCAATCGAGATTGTTGACGCGCACATAGGGTCCGACCGCAACCGAACCGGTCGTGCCCTTGTCGCCGGCCCACTGGCGCGGCGCGCCGGGGCGGCCGAACTGGAGAGCGTAGAACTGGGCGCTGTTGGCCTCGTTGGAATCCTTGGCCGTCATCAGCGCCAGCGCGGCCGAATCGACGAAACCATTGGCGATGCTGGTGGTCAGGCGCGCCTGCTGCACGGTCTGGGCCGATGTGGGCACCAGCGGCTGAACGACAACCGGCTGGGTCGCCACCGGCGCCTGCACCACCTGGGAAGTACCGGTGCTGGAACAACCCGCCAGGACCAGGGCCAGGATGGGAGTAGCAAACAGGGCGAAACGATTCATGTCTTGGACCTTTTCAGCATTCGGTCGGTTCTTGTTGACCCATTGCGGCGAAAGTGCGTCATCCGGCGCCCGGGCGGTTTAGTCCACCTAAACGGGCCGTGGGCAGACGCAGTTCCACCAGCAGCCCGCCCAGCGCCGAACGCTTGAGATCGAGACTACCGCCGTACACATCGACCAGTTCCTTGACGATATCCAGTCCCAGTCCGGTTCCCGGCGTTTTCTCATCGAGCCTGACACCGCGGCGCAACACTTTCTTGGCATCCTCCTCCGACAGGCCCGGGCCGTTGTCGTCGATGCGGATCAACAGCAGATTGCCCTTTTCCGTGCGCTCGTTGGACAGGCGCACGCCCACCTGCCCCTTCGACCATTTGCAGGCATTGTCGAGCAGATTGCCGGTCATTTCTTCAAGGTCGGCCTCGTCGCCCCGGAACCAGAGCAGCGAAGCGTCGGGACGCTGAAAGGCGATGGTCACTTCGGGATGGATCTTGCGCATCACCCGCGTCAGCCGCAGCATGATCATCGTCGCGTCCGCCTTCTTGCCCACCACCGAGGTGCGAGCCGCCAGCCGCGCCCGCTCGAGATAGGTCGAGACCATGGTGCTCATCTTGTCGCTTTCGGTCTGCACGATATCGGCCAGCACCCCCTTGCGCGCCGCCGCCTCGTTGCGCAGCACGGCGATGGGCGTCTTGAGGCCATGGGCGAGATTGCCCACCTGGTTGCGGGCCCGCTCGATGATTTCGGCATTGGAGCGCAGCAGTTCATTGACCTCCTCGGCCAGCGGCGCGATTTCGGTGGGATAGGCGCCGGCGACGCTGGGGCTTTCGCCTTCGCGCACGCTTTCGATGGCCTGGCTCAGCCTGCCGATAGGCCGCAAGGCAATGCGCGCCACGATGGCGCTCATGATCGCCAGCATGGCGCCGACGGCGCCCAGCACGATAAAGGCCTGGCCGCGAAAATCGCCGACCAGCCCCAGGATCTCGGTCAGATTGCCCGCCACGACGATGCGGTACTCGTCTTCGCCCAGCCAGACCACCCGCTCGACGACGCGGAGCTGGGTGCCGAAGGCGTCGCTGAGAATGCCGGTGCGCCGCCCCTGCGCATCGGCCACGGTTTCGAGTTGCGGCAGGTCGATGCCGACGACGGACGTGGAAAGATTGACCAGCGCGCCATTGCCGTCGCGGATGATCCAGTACCAGCCCGAGCGCGGCCGGTCGAAGCGCGGATCGGCAAGCGCGATGTCCGGCGCCTGTGGATCGCCCGCATCGAGCAGGATGCCGGCCAGCCCCTCGACATGAAAATCCAGCGTCTGCGAGAGCGTGGTATCAAGCGCGCGCGAATACAGATCCGTCAGCAAAAATCCGGTCGCCACCAGCGCGATCACCAGCCATCCGGCCGTCAGCCAGAACAGCGAGGCGGCGATCGAGCCCTTGCGCAGCCAGCGAGTTTTGACTGGTCCGGCGTTCCCGTCCAAGGCCTGGGCGCTCAGTCTGCGGCGATCTGATAGCCCAGCCCGCGTACGGTCTGGATGCACTCGTCCGGCAGTTTCTTGCGCAGACGGCCGACAAACACCTCAATCGTGTTGCTGTCGCGGTCGAAATCCTGGGCATAAATGTGCTCGATGAGCTCGGTGCGGCTGACCACGGCACCGGGATGATGCATCAGATAGGCGAGGATCTTGAACTCGTGCGCGGTCAGCGGGATCGCTTCGCCGTTGAGCGTGACGCGCGCGAGCCGCGTATCCAGCCGCAGATCGCCGCAGACGAGCTCGGCCGCCGAGAAACCGTGCGCGCGCCGGATCAGCGCGCGCACGCGGGCCAGCAACTCTTCCATGCGGAACGGTTTGGGCAGGTAATCATCGGCGCCGGCATCGATGCCCTCGACCCGCTCCGTCCAGCCCGCCCGCGCCGTCAGCACGATCACCGGGAAAGCCACCGCTTCGGAGCGCCACCGGCGGAGCAGCGACAAACCGTCCATGCCGGGCAGCCCCAGATCCAGTATCACGGCGTCATAAGGCTCGCTGCGCCCGCAGTGCCATGCCTCGAGTCCGTCGGCCACCGCGTCGACCGCGAAGCCCGCGGCTTCCAGCGCGGAACGGATCTGGGCGGACAGGCGCGGTTCATCCTCGACCAGCAGCACGCGCATTACCGGTGGCTCCGGCGCGCCGCGCTCACACCCGAACCCTTGGTCTTCAACAGACGGGCATCCCGTGCATCGTAATCCAGCTCGATGACCGCGCCTTTTGCCGACAGCAGCTTGATCTCGTAGATCCAGCGGCCATCCGAGCGTTCGAGTTCGACCTCGATCACGTCTCCGGCAAAATCGCGGTGCACTTCTTCGAGGATGCGCGTGAGCGGCAATATTTCCCCTGCCTTGAGGGCGCGCCAGGCGCGCTCGGAGCCGCCGTCGGCAATCGCCGCGGCCGGTGCCAGCGCCAGCGCCAGC
>JAHCJW010000082.1 GCA_026126125.1 Devosia sp. | reverse complement strand
TGGCCCTGCTGCGCCTGTTCGGCCGGGGTCACATTGCCCAGGAGGTTGAACTGTTGCAGGCGGATATCGAGATAGGTCCGCTCGGTGAGGTGGGTCGCATAGATCTGATTGACCGCCGATTTGTCGGTGGTGAGACGATAGTCCCCGAGATAGGCCGCATCGGTGAAGGCGGTATAGGACCAGCCCGCCGTCCAGTTCTCCAGCGGAGCAAAGCTGCCCGCGCTCTGCAAGGCGCCGCGCCATTCGCGGTCGCCCACCGTGCCGGCAAAGGCGGCGCGGTCCCATTGATAAAGGCCGGAAGCCTTGATCTGGAACGAACCGGCGTCGTACCGCTGCACCCATTCCGCGCCCATCAGGAAGCCCTGCCGCGTCATCGGCGTCGGGGTGAGGATGATGTCGGTCCAGCGGCTGGAATAGGCCATGATCGGCACTTCGGCCCGCAAGCCGGTCTGGGCGCTATAATCGATTGTGGGCATGCGCAGCGCCGAAAGGGCGTTGTCATCCGTGCCCGGCAGCCACAGATAGGGCAGCCAGGCCACCGGCATGCCCAGCAGCGACAGTGTCGGCTGCTCGATATAGACCGAGCCGTCGTCCGAATCGTGCACGATGCGCGCCGCCTGGACCGACCAGCCGATACGCCGTCCCTTGGCGTCGATACACTCGCCGCAGGGCGCGTAACCGGCATTTACCAGCACCGATTGCAGCGCCGCATCATACTCGACACTGTCGGCAGTGATGCGCGAGCCGTCATAGGAGGTGATGGTCAGTGCGTTGAGGAACGCC
This sequence comes from Devosia sp., assembly GCA_026126125.1. Taxonomy (GTDB): domain Bacteria; phylum Pseudomonadota; class Alphaproteobacteria; order Rhizobiales; family Devosiaceae; genus Devosia. Next base: position 14,491 of record JAHCJW010000082.1, on the reverse strand, counting down.
TGCTTCATGCCTCCGCCGATATCGAGCCCGTCGCTTTCCATCACATTGCCGAACGGATCGGTGACGCTGACCCGCCCGCTCATGCGCACGGCGTGGCTGCGCCGGTCGAATTCGAGCGTCGTGCCGGTGACGACATAGCCTTCATAGGACAGCACCACGTCGCCCGAGGCGCGGATGATATTGGTGCGCGCATCGAAGGTCAGCGTATCGGCTTCCACGCCGGCATTGCCGTTGGGGTTGACGGGCGCATTGAAGAAATTGGCCGGAATGAGATTCTGCGCCAGGGCAGGGGCGGTCGGCAACAGGCACAACGCCGCGCCGGCAAGCAGCGCGCGCCCAAGGCTGGCAATCCTGTTTCGGCCAATCGTCGTCACGTCCGTCCGTCTTCCTTGTGCAGCAACACCGTCACGCCAATGACGATGGCTACGAGTGCCGGTCCGACTGCCGCAAAAGTTGGATCGAGAACGCCGGTCGACCCAGCGCGGTCGGCCATCTCGGTAATCACGAACACAACAAATCCCAGCACGATGCCATAAAGGACCGCAGGACCCAGACTAGAGTTCCTTCGATAACCTGCGGTAAACGCAAAGGCAATGAACAGCGAACCGGTGAGGACGAGCGGCAGCGTCAACAGCTTGATCAGCCGCATGGTCGCCGCTGAGCAAACCGAGGCGTCGGCCACGCCGGTGCGCAGCATGTCCGCCAATTCGAAAAACGTCATGTCTTCGGTCGATGCCAGCTTGAGCCGGATTTCCGAGGCGGTGGAGGTGGTGGGCACTTCATAGCTGCCGAGGCGATAGGGCGTCGCTTCCGGCGTGTGCGCCATCACCGAAAAAAACACCCATTTACCATTTTCGAGCACGGCATTGTCGGCGGTGATGCGGGGAATGCGATTTTCATCGAGGTGAAACAGCGTCACATCGCCCAGCTCCGAGCCGCCCGGCGACATATGCCGCGCGAGGATAATGTAATGCACGCCTTCGCCTCGCTGTTCGAGCCAGATCTCACCCGGCGGGGTCAACAGCGCCGCCTGGCCCGGCGGTGTCGGATAAAGGCTGCGATTGATGGTCGTGCTGACCGTCTCCGCTCCCAGCGCGATGAGAAAGCTGGCGCCGATCAGCGCGATGGTCGGAGCCCGGATAACCCGCCAGATCGAGATGCCACTGGCCTTGATCACTGTCAGCTCGTGTCGCCCCTTGAGGTCGGCCAGCCCCAATATGGCGCCCATCAGCACCGTCACCGGCAGCGTCTTGATGGTCCAGCGCACGGCGCTCATCGCCACCATCACCAGGGCCATATGCACGCCATTGTCCTGCGCGACGGCGTTGAAGCGCCAGGTGTCGAGCGATTCCACCAGCGCGATCAGCCCGTAGAAGATGAATACGGTGGCGCCGATCCGCCCCGCCAGCCGCTTGAGAACCAGCCAGTCGATCCGGGTCATCATGCCGAAACGCTCCGCGGTCGCCGCGGCCACAATCGATAGGCCAAGGCCCCGCCCGAGAGCACGATCAGCAGGATTGCCCCGGTGCCGACGCCGAGCGGGCTATAGGTGCCGATGCCGCGTTCGGCGAATGCCACCAGCATCACCAGGGCTTCGAGCGGCACGGCGATGCGTGCGCGCCGGCCGCTAGGAAAGGCGGCGATGGCCAGGGTGAACAGGCAGAGGCCGATGACGCGCAGCGCCTCGGCGGAGCGGTCGAGCAGACGCTGCACCACCGCGCCCTCGATATGCCCCTTCGCCATCGCCTCCCCGATCAGATCGAAGCTGTCGCGCTCGGTCAGCGAGTCGCTGAAGGCCAGCGGCTGGCTGAGGCTCTCCACGCTGACGTCATAGCGGTTGAACCGCACCTCCGAATAACGCCCGTCCTCCTGCACATATTGCAGCGAGCCATTGCGCAATTCGAGCACATAGTTCTCGCCATCGGTGGAGACGCGGGCGCTTTCGGCGATGAAGGTGCGGCGCGATTCCGCCGTGCGCCGGTCGTCGGCGAAAAATTCGCGGATCTCTCCCCCCGCTTCCCGCCCGCCGATCAACAAAACCACGCCCGGTGTGACCTGGGTGAAGCGCCCCGGCCGCAGCGTCGAGGAAACGAGGTCGGCGGCGACGCTGGCGGACAATTCGCTGAAACGGCGATTGGCCTGCGGCTCGACCCAATGGGCGAACAGTAACACCACCGCTACCGCCACCCCGATCACCACGCCCGCCGCGCGCCAGATGCCGCCGATGCCGCGGCTGGTATGGATGATATGCAGCTCATGGCTGGTCTGCAGGGCCGTGAGCGCGCGCACAAGGCCGATGCCGACGCAGATATAGAAAAAGGCCAGCGCCAGTTGCGGCATGGTGTAGAGCGCCTGCACCGCCAGGGTAAAAACCCCCTGTCCCTTGACCGAAACGATTTCGAAGGATCGCAGGCAATTGACCAGCCAGAGCAGGAAGCACACGATGCCGAACAGCACGATCGCGTCGGTCGCGAACAGGCGCGCCAGATAGGTGGTCAGTCGTCTCATGCGGTTATGCTGGCATCCCCTTGCGCCGCAAGTGTGGTCGAGGCGCGGCGGCACCATGGGGCAGTTCGCTCATGCTGACAATTGCTTCCATCCGGCGCTCGAAAATCGGTGGGAAATGTTGCCCGATTGCCGCGTCGTTTCGCGCCATATGGCGTTTGCCCGAACGGGCGGTTATGGTTCGGCATGGCTGATGTCCTCTTCTATCACCTCGAAGTGCGGCCGCTCGAAGCGGTGTTGCCGCAGCTGCTCGAAAAGACGCTGGAGCGCGGCTGGCGCGCCATCGTCGAGGTCGGCTCGCGCGAGCGGGCCGAGGCGCTCGACGCGCATCTGTGGACCTATCGCGACGACAGTTTTCTTGCCCATGGCCTGGCCGGTGACGAGGCCGAGGGACACCAGCCGATCCTGCTGACGACCGACGAGCACAATCCCAACAATGCCAGCGTGCGGTTTTTCGTTGATCGCGCCGTGCCCCATTCGGTCGAGGGCTATCAGCGCATCGTCTATATGTTTTCCGGCCACGATCCCGACGCGGTAGCAGAGGCGCGCCAGGCCTGGAAAGCCTTGCGCAATGGCAATGCGGTCACCTATTGGCAGCAGGAGGCCGACGGGCGCTGGACCAAAAAGGCATGACGCCGGACCTGTCGACGCCTAGCCGCCACAAGCTGCACGAAGACATTTTCGCCATGCTGATCGGCACGGTGCTGGTGGCGCTGGGCATCACCTTCTATTCCGAGGTGGCGCTGGCCACGGGGAGCACGGCCGGTCTGGCGCTTCTGCTGCAATATCTCACCGGCTGGCCGTTCGGCGTGCTGTTCTTTACCATCAACCTGCCTTTCTACGTGCTGGCGGTGATGCGCATGGGCTGGCCCTTCGCGATCAAGACCTTCCTCTGCGTGGCGCTGGTGTCCTGGTTTACCACCCAGTTTCCCCTCTGGATCGATATCGCCGCCATTCATCCGCTTTTTGCCGCCCTCGTCGGGGGCGGCCTCATGGGCCTGGGCATCCTGTCGCTGTTCCGCCACAAGGCCAGCGTCGGCGGCATCAATATCCTGTCGCTGTTCCTGCAGGACAATTTCGGCATTCGCGCCGGCTATTTTCAGCTTGGCGTCGATGCGGTCATCCTCATCGCCGCCTTCTTCATCCTGCCGCTCGACCGCGTGCTCTATTCGGTCCTGGGTGCGCTGGTGCTCAACCTCATCGTCGCCCTCAATCACCGGCCCGGGCGCTATGTCGGGTTCAGCTGAGCGGGGCGCGACGCGCCCCTATTCGGCGGTGTCGCCCCAGCCGGCGATGTCGTAGACAGACATGGTGAACATGTACTCGGCCAATTCGTAGCAGTAGATCACTTCGCTCTCGTTTGGATCGAAGAAGGCGTTGGCCTCGCCGCATTGGGTTGCCCGAAAGGTCACCGGCTGGGGCAGCGCATAGTTTTCCATCACCAGTTCCGCCGCGTGTTCCATGATGCCGCGCGCCATGAATTCTTCGGCGAACTCGGCATAATCGCCCGCATCCTCATAGATGATTTCGATCGGCGCGCCATATTCATCGCTCTCGGTATAGGGCGCGAGCAAACTGTCCCAGGCGGCGCTGGCCTGCTGGTACGTATAGGCGCAGGCCTCCTGGCGATCGGCGTCGATCTCGTAGATATCCGCCGTTTCCCCGAACACCTCGGCATCCTTGCCCACCATCATGCAGACCATGGCATAGGCGCGCTGAATATCGAGGCTGTGGTCGCTATAATAGGAAAAGTCGTCGACGCCCGCGCCGGTCGAGGCGACAGCGTTGAAATACCAGCCATCGGCCGCGTCGATCAACGCATTGTAGCTGTCCGGATCGCTGTCGTCGGTGAGCAGCCAGATGGTGGCGAGCGCGTCGACCGCGTCTTCCTCCTTGCCCAGCACCGGCAGTCCGAGCTCGCTCACCAGCATATGGCCGATCTCGTGATACATGGTGAAGGTGGCGTCGTGCATGGCGAAATCCATGGCGTCGCTCAGCACGGAAAGCTCGTCCTCGGCCGCCGCGACCGACGTCGGGGCGCCGGTCAGGGCAAGGGCCAGCGCGACTGCGCCCAGGGTATTCATGGTCTGGTGTCTCCGGGACAAAGGGTGCTACGCCTTAGAAGCTCTTGTTTTTTTCCTTGCCGGGGCCGGCCTGGCCCGGCGCTGCCGGCTTGGGCAGTTCGGACGCGTAGAGTTCCATATAATCCTTCATCAACTCGTAGCAGAAGATGATTTCGATCGTGTCCGGATCATAGAAGGCATTGGCCTCGCCGCAGCGTTTGGCATTGAACCGGATCGGTCGCCGCAGGTTGAAGTGCTCGCGCAATTCCGCGGCCACTTCATCGAAGACGCCGCTGGAGCGAAAGGCGTCGGCGGCCAGTTTCAACTTCCCGCCCGCGTCGTGATAGGTGACGTTGACCGTGGTGGCGGAGCCGCTCTTGGGACCGCGTTCGGTGAGCAGGCTCTTGATGCTGCGATTGATCAGCGCATAGTCCCAATAGCAGGTGTCCTGCCGGTCGCGCTCCATGGCGTATTGATTGGCGATGCGCCTGAAGGCGGTGTCGTCGCTGCCCACCATCATGCACACGATCTGATAGGCCCGCTGCTTGTCGAGGCTGTGCGCCGCCGCGTAATCTTCTTCATATTCGCCGCTGCCATAGGCGATACCCGAGAGCAGCCAGCCCTGCGCGGCGTTTTCCAGCGCCTTGTCCGCTTCGGGCGTCCGCTTGTTGAGCAGGATCCATGTCGCCACATTGTCGGCCGCGTCCTCCTCGCGTCCGAGCACCGGCAATTGCAGCTGGTCGACCAGCAGATGCGCCATTTCGTGATAGAGCACGAACAGGCTGTTATTGGCGGCGAAGCGGATGATCTCGTTGCGCTGCGCCTTGCTGAATCCCGTCAGATCCTGCGCCTGCGCGGCTGGCGCGAATGCGGCGATGGCAAAGAGCAACGAAGCGAGAATACGACGCATATGCCGCCTTTACTGCCATGTGTGGCCCGCCAGCAAAAGGCAAGGCGGACAGGCTGTCAACTGGAGGATCGCGGAGAGGTTACCGAACTCAGCGCCCCCCGAAGGATTTTCCACCACTGCCTTGACGGGGGAGGGCAGGGGGTGCCGGCAATCCTCGTTCCCAAGAGCATCGGACCGAAAGTGGCCCTGGTTTTCGAGAAAAAGACCTGCGGTAAAACAAAGGGCCAAAGCATGTCTCCCGAAAGTGGCCCCGGTTTCGGGATAAAGACATGCGCAAAACAAAGGTCTAAGCGCAGGGAGCTGATCTGAAAGAAACGCGACGCGCTTATGCCCGCTCGGCGTCTTCCAGTTCCGTGCTCAGCTCCAGCCAGCGCTCTTCGGTGCTGTCCAGCTCCGTGCCGTAGCGGGCCTTGTCCTTGCCCAGCGCGATCAGCCGGTCGGCGGGGCCGTTGTAAACCTTGGGGTCGGCCAGCAGCGCCTCGATCTTCTCGATCTCGGTACGCAGCCGGGTCATCTTGGTCTCGGCATCCTTGATCGACGCCTTGAGCGGCGCGAGTTCGGCCCGCCGCGCCGCCGCTTCCTGCTTGGACAGCTTGCGATCGCCCTTGGCGCCGCCGCCGCCGCCCTTGCTGTCCCTGGTCGAGGTCAGATTGCGCTGATAGCTGTCGAGGTCTTCATCCAGTTCGCGGATCGTGCCGCCTTCGGCGATCCACAGCGTGTCGCAGGTCGCCTCGATCAAATGCCGGTCGTGGCTGATGATCAGCACGGCGCCTTCATAATCGTTGAGCGCATGCACCAGCGCGTCACGGCTGTCGATGTCGAGATGGTTGGTCGGCTCGTCGAGGATCATCATCCCCGGCCCGTTAAAGGTGATCAGCCCCATCAGCAGCCGCGCCCGCTCGCCACCGGACAGGTTCTTCGCCTTGGTGTCCATGCGGTTGGTGGTCAGGCCCATCTGGTTGAGCCGGCTGCGCCGTTTGGTTTCGTTGTCGAGCGGCATCAGCTCGGCCACATGCTCCAGCGGTGTCCATTCGGGCTTCAGCTTGTCCATCTGGTGCTGGGCGAAATGGGCGATTTCGAGCTTCTTGCCCGTCCGCAGCGTGCCGCCCATCGCCTCGATGTCGCCGGCCAGCAGCTTGGCGAAGGTCGATTTGCCGTTGCCGTTGACGCCCACCAGCGCGATCCGGTCCTCGGGGTCGATGCGCTGTGTGATGTTGCGCAAGATGATTTTCTCGCCATAGCCGGCGGCCACCTTGTCCAGCGTCACCATTGGCGTCGGCAGGTCGACCTTGGGCTGCTGGAAGCGGAACGGAGCGGCATATTCGTCGAACATCGCCTCGGGGGGGCGAAGTTTTTCGATCATCTTGACGCGCGCCTGCGCCTGCTTGGCCTTGGTCGCCTTGGCCTTGAAGCGGTCGACGAATTTCTGCAGATGCGCGATCTGGTCCAGCGTCTTTTCGCGGCTCTTGTTGTTGAGCTCCATCTGCATGCGGCGCGTGGTTTCGAATGTGTCGTAATTGCCCTTGTAGAAGGTCAATTTGCGATGCTCGAGATGCACGATGGAATTGACCGCCTTGTTCAGCAGGTCGCGGTCGTGGCTGATCATGAACACGGTATAGGGATAGGTGGCGAGATATTTCTCCAGCCACAGCGTGCCTTCGAGATCGAGATAGTTGGTCGGTTCGTCGAGCAGCAGCAGGTCCGGCTGCGAAAACAATACCGCCGCCAGCGCCACGCGCATCCGCCAGCCGCCCGATAATTCATGCGTCGGCCCGTTCTGCCGGTCCTGTTCGAACCCCAATCCCTTGAGAATGGATGAGGCCCGCGCTTCGGCCGTATGCGCATCGATATCGGCGAGCCGCGTGTAGATTTCCCCGATCCGGTCCGGATCGGTCGCCGTCTCCGCTTCCGCCATCAGCGCCGTGCGCTCCTTGTCGGCGGCCAGCACCACCTCGAGCACGGTCTCGTTGCCGGCTGGAGCTTCCTGCGCCACCGCCCCGATCCGCGCCTTCTTGTTGACCTCCGTGCTCCCCGAATCCGCGCCGATATGGCCTTGGATCAGGTGAAACAGCGTCGTCTTGCCGGTACCGTTCTTGCCGACGAATCCGGTCTTGGAGCCGGTCGGAATGACCACCGAGGCGTCCTCGAACAATTCGCGGCCCTGAATGCGGTAGGTGAGATTGGAAATGGTCAGCATGGTGGAAAGGCAATCGCTCGAACGAAAAGAGCCGCGTGGGGCAGGGGGCGCAGCGGCATGTTGCCTGCTGAATTAGGGGCTGGACCGGGTGAAGGCAACCGGCTTCCTGCGCCAGCGCCCAAATGTGTAGCGGCAAGGCGGCGAAGCGCGCGGTAATGAACCCGGTGCTGGCAGAGCCCGGAGGCCGTGTTGCGCCTGGGCTGGATTTTACCATCGTCGCCCATGTCCCCCTTTAACCCCAACGCATCACCCGTCTTGCCACCGACACAAGTGCCCGCTAAAAGGCGCCACCCTTCCAATCGATAAGCAGGACTCCTCGCCATGGCGATCGAACGCACCTTCTCCATCATCAAGCCCGATGCCGTCCGCCGTAATCTCATCGGCAAGATCCTCGCCAAGTTCGAGGAAGCGGGCCTGCGTCCGATCGCCCTCAAGAAGATCCACATGACGCGCGCCCAGGCCGAAGGCTTCTACGCCGTCCACAAGGAACGCCCCTTCTTTGGCGAGCTGGTCGAGCAGATGATTGCCTCGCCCGTCGTCGTCCAGGTCCTGGAAGGCGAAGGCGCCATCCTCAAGAACCGCGAAATCATGGGCGCGACCAACCCGGCCAATGCCGCTGAAGGCACCATCCGCAAGGAATTCGCTCTTTCCGTCGGCGAAAACTCCGTGCACGGTTCGGACGCCCCGGAAACCGCTGCCGAAGAAATCAAGTTCTTCTTCTCGGACGACGAGCTCGTCGGCTAAGCGCCAGCTCGCGCACGAATTTCGAGGCCGCCCTGCCGGGGCGGCCTTTTTGCTTGTTTGTGGTATTGTGCCACGTGCCAAATGCGCCGACCCCCTGGAAGCTACGGGGCCGGGCGCCGAAAATGCCCTTTTGCCAGCGAAATTTCCCGCTTTGATGTGACGGGAGTGACTTCGTGCTCACCGGGGCGAACACGCTTATTGAAAGCCATGTAATGTCCCTGCCCGAAACCATCCTCCCGGCCATTGCCGGCGCTCTTGCCGCCAAGGGCTATGCCAATCTCACCCCGGTCCAGTCCGCCGTCATCGAAGACGAGACCGCGGGCCGCGACCTGCTCGTCTCCGCCCAGACCGGCTCTGGCAAGACCGTGGCCTTCGGCATGGCCATCGCGCCAACCATCCTGGGCGATGCCGAAACCCTCCCCGATGCGGAAGTGCCCCTGGCTCTGGTCATCGCCCCGACGCGCGAACTGGCCATGCAGGTGCAGCGCGAGCTGGAATGGCTCTATGCCAAGCTCGATGCGCGCATCGTCTCCTGCGTCGGCGGCATGGATGCTCGCACCGAGCGCCGCGCCCTCGAGCGGGGCGCCCATGTCGTCGTCGGCACCCCCGGGCGCCTGCGCGATCACATCACCCGCGGCGCGCTCGACATGTCGGCCCTGCGCGCCGTCGTCCTCGACGAAGCCGATGAAATGCTCGATCTCGGCTTTCGCGAAGATCTTGAATTCATTCTCGCGGCCGCCCCTGAAGAGCGCCGCACGCTGCTGTTTTCAGCCACCGTGCCGCGCCCCATCGCCCAGCTGGCCAAGACCTTCCAGCGCGATGCCCTGCGCATCACCGCCACCAGCGCCGAAGAACAGCACGCCGATATCGACTATCGCCTGATGCTGGTGCCGGCCGCCGAGCGTGAAAACGCCGTCATCAACACGCTGCTCTGGTTCGATAGCGCCAACACCATCGTTTTCGCCTCGACCCGTGAAGGGGTGAAGCATCTGTCGGCGCGTCTGCACAATCGCGGCTTCGATGTGGTCACGCTGTCCGGCGAACTGACCCAGGCCGAGCGCACCAGCGCCCTGCAATCCATGCGCGATGGTCGCGCCCGCATCTGCGTTGCCACCGACGTCGCCGCGCGCGGCATCGACCTGCCCAATCTCGATCTGGTCATCCACGCCGATCTGCCCACCAATGCCGATACGCTGCTGCACCGCTCGGGCCGCACCGGTCGCGCCGGCCGCAAGGGCACCAGCGTCATCATCGCCGGCGCTCATCGCCGGGGCGTCGCCCAGCGCATCCTGCGCACCGCCAAGCTCGAGGTTGGGCTGATGGCCCCGCCGCTGGCCTCCGAGATCGAGGCCAAATATCGCGAGGCCATCCTCGCCTCCGATTCCATCACCGCCCCGGAAAATGGCGACGAGGCACAACTGGTCGACGCGCTGCTCGAGCGCCACACGCCCCAGGCCATTGCCGCCGCCTATCTGCGTCTGCAGCTCGCCGCCCGTCCGATCCCCGAAGATGTAACGGCACAGGAGCCCGGCGCCGGGCTCGACACCCGCGCTCCGCGCACCCGCGAGCGTTTCGAAGGCGGCACCTGGTTCCGCGTCAGCGCCGGCCGCAAGCAGCGGGCCGAGCCGCGCTGGCTGTTGCCCATGCTGTGTAAGGCCGGCAAGGTCACCAAGGGCGATATCGGCTCGATCCGCATTTTCGACACCGAGAGCCTGTTCGAAATCGCCGCCGACAAGGCCGAGGCCTATGCCCGCACCGTCGCCAAGAACGGCTCGGGCGAGAAGGGGATCACCATCACCCCCGTCGAAGGCGACAGCCCGGTCGAAGAAAGCCGCCGTCGCCCCGCCAGCAAGCGCCCCGAGGCGTCGCCGGCTGCCACCGATCGCCCCGAGCGCAAGAGCTGGACGCCAGACGGCGAAGGCGCCCCCAAGCGCAAGGCGCCGTTCAAGGACAAGCCGCCCCATAAGGGTGACAAGCCCTTCAAGGAAAAGTCTTTCCCCAAGGACAAGGGCAAACCCGCCTGGGCCAAGGATGGCGACAAGCCCCGCGCCAAGCGCAAGGCACCCAAGGAATAAGCTCAATATCGGCTGGGATAGCCCACCGACCAACGCGATGCTTTGCTACCACCCGGCATGTCCGGGTGGTCTGCCCGTTTTGCGCGCTCTCAAAAGCATCGGACCGAAAAGTGCCCTCTCGGTTTTCGGGCAATCCGACGCGGCTCTAGACGGTTTCCCGGATCCGCCGCGACAACACCGCGATTTCCTCGCCATGCGCCGTCGCCGCCATTGCCGAATGCTCGGACCAGGCGCCGAACTTGCGCATGAGCGGAATGAAATTGGCCACGTCCTCCGGTGCCCAGCTGCTGAGAAAACCGCCCATGATCAGCAGTTTATAAGCGCGCACCGCATCGACCACCGCATGGCCTTTATTGGTCAGCTCGACAATGGCGCGCCGCGCATCGGCCTGGCTTACCGCCCGCCGCGCATAGCCCAGCTCCACCATTTCGCTCACCAGCCGGCTGGCGCGCGAGGGATCGATATTGAGCCGCTCGGCCACCGTCGCCACCATGGTTTCGCCCGCGCTGCCGCCGAATTCGGCCTCCGGCCCGTCGATGGCCACCAGCACGTCGAGTTGCGCCAGGTCGAGATCGATCCCCAGATCCTCCAGGGCCCGCTGGCCCAGTTCTCGCTTCATGGCGCGCCGTCGCCAATGCTGCAGCAGCGCGTCGATGGCCAGCACCGCTTCGGCCGTCGCCGGCGCGATGCCTGCCCGTTGCAGCATGGTGTTGAGATCGGTCTTGGTCGCCCCATCCGGCATGGCAGTCCCCACAGTTTTGCATGCGCCCGGCAATTGCATGCTATTGACATGTAATTGTATTAAGCAGACATATGCCGGCAGAATTCAATTCGCAAGGCGTGTCCCTGTGGCGCGCCGTCGCAACGAGGGTTATTTCATGTCCCATCCGGATCAAACAGCCGAAGCGGCGCCGGATCAGTCCGTTCGTCTGGTCATCGGCGCCGTGGCGGTCACGCTGCTGCTGGCGTCGCTCGGCCAGACCATCGTCTCCACCGCGCTGCCCACCATTGTCGGCCAGCTCGGCGGGCTCGATCACCTCACCTGGGTGGTGATCGCCTATCTGCTGAGTTCCACGGTTGTCGCCCCGATCTATGGCAAGCTCGGCGATCTTTATGGCCGCAAGATCGTGCTGCAATCGGCCATTGTCATCTTCCTCGTCGGCGCCGTGCTCTCGGCCATGGCCAATTCCATGACCTTCCTCATCGTCGCCCGCACCATTCAGGGCCTGGGCGGTGGTGGCCTCATGGTCGTCGCCATGACCGTGGTCGCCGACATCATTCCCCCACGTCAGCGCGGCAAGATTCAGGGCCTGTTCGGCGCCGTCTTCGGCCTCGCCACGATTATCGGCCCGCTGCTGGGCGGCTTTCTCGTCGAGCAGGTCGGCTGGCAGTGGATCTTTCTCATCAATCTGCCGCTGGGCATTCTGGCTCTGGCCGTCATCGCAGTGGCCCTCAAGCCGCGCGCCGAGCGCGTCGCCCACAAGGTCGATTATCTCGGCTTCGTGCTGCTGTCGGGCGCGCTGACCGCCTTCGTTCTCGCCACCTCGCTGGGCGGCAACACCTATCCCTGGTTTTCGGTCGAGATCATCGGTCTCGTCGTCGGCGCGCTCGTCATGGGTGGGCTTTTCATCTGGGTCGAAGCCCGCGCCGCCGAACCGGTGCTGCCGCTGGCGCTCTTTGCCAACAACACCTTCCTCGTTTCCAGCGCGGTGGGCTTTCTCGTCGGCATGGCGATGTTCGGCTCCATCACCTTCCTGCCGCTCTATCTGCAATTGGCCAAGGGCGTCTCACCCACCGATTCCGCCCTGCAACTGGTGCCGATGATGATCGGCCTCATTGGCGCCTCGACCCTGTCGGGCCTGTTGATGACCCGCACCGGCCGCTACCGCATCCTGCCGATCGTGTCGACGGCGGTGCTGTGCGTCGGCCTGCTGCTGCTCTCCGCCATGCAGCTCGATACCCCGAGCTGGCAGATCGCCGTGTCGATGTTTCTGGTCGGCGCCGGCATTGGTCCGGTCAACAGCGTCACCGTCACGGCCACGCAAAACGCCGTGTCGCGCAATCTGGTCGGCGTTGCCACCGCCGGCACCACCCTGTTCCGCCAGATCGGCGGCTCCATCGGCGTTTCGGTCTTCGGCGCCATCTTCTCCTCGGGCCTGGCGTCGCGTCTCGGCGATGCCTTGCCGCAGGGCGGCGGGGCAGGGGCCTTCTCGGCCCGGGCGGTCGCCAGCCTTCCCGAACCCGTGCGCCTGCAGGTGCTCGAAGCCTTCGCCGCCGCGCTCCATCCGGTGTTTTTCACCGCTGCCGGTGCCGCTGTCATCGCTTTCGGCTTCAGTTTCTTTCTCAAGGAACTGCCGCTCTCCAACTCCCTGCGCCAGGAGCCACAAGCCGAAATCGACGCGGAGGAAGCCGCCACCGCGGCCGTTGTCGGCGTGACCCGCTAGCCATCCCTGCATCTCCCCCTCATCAATTCTCCACGCTTTCGTCATCACCGGGCTTGTCCCGGTGATGCGTGCCGAGGTGAGGGGGATTGCCCGGACAAGCCGGGCGATGACGATGGAAGGGCGCGCAATCGTCCGCCGGCCGGCTTCCCGTGCCTGCCTCGCCAACCAGCGCGGCAATGAGAATTCTGTTTGAATTTCAAACGGATGTCCGGGCTTTGAGATTCAATGTGCCAGCGTGTTTGCGCGCGAGGTGAAGCGCTTGAACAGCTTTCTGTGGCGCGCCCGCCTCGTATTTGGCGAAATTGTGAATAGCCAAATCACTTTCTTTGCGTACCTTTGATCGCATTGGCTTTGCCGAAATTGCGTCGCCGGCGTTGCACTGGAGAACCAAAGAGTGCCCTTGCGTTGGCAGGAAGTGGCATTGCCACTCATCGTGATTACTTTTCTCGTCGCCCTCAAATACATCCCCGCCACAGCCCATCTGCCGCTCTCGCGCGCGGCCGGCGTGGTCGCTTTCGGCTATGCCGCCTTTCTCGCCTTGCGGCTGGTGCAGCCGGAAGAAGCGGTCCTGATCGATGGCTGGTCCGAGTTGCGCCCGTCCATGGTGGAATATTTCGCCTGCTACGGTGCCGCCGCGCTCGCCGCCATCATTCTTTCCGCCATCATCTTCATGGGTGGGGCCGCCGACACGGCGCAGGTGATCGCCGCCTATGCGGCCGTGCTTCTGCTTGCCGGCGGCGCGCTGGGCATCGGCATTGCCGGCCTTTTCACCAAGGTGCGCTGGGATCACAGCCGGGTCGAACATCGCGACGCCTTTGGTCGCGCCACGGCGCTCGACTGGTCCGAGGTTCGCTCCGTCAGCCCCAATTGGCGCGGCATCACCATCGCCACGCCGCAAAACAGCATCACCTTCTCCCAGTTCCATGGCGGCGCCGCCCAGCTGGCCAAACACGCCTCCCAGCGGGCCCGGCGCAACGCCGCTAGAGCATGTCTGCCGAAAGTGGCCCCGGTTTCGGGATAAGGACAGGCGGCAAGACAAAGAGCTAAAGCGCAGGGAGCTGATCTGAAAGAAAAGCGACGCGCGCTGGCGCTCTCTCGCTTGCTCCGCATGCCCCAGGCCTCTCAACGCTCGCGGGGCAGGCGGCGCTATGGCTGCGTCCATCACCCCTGCGAATAGTCCCATCACCACAATGCGATTGTCGGCCGGCGCTCGCTCCGCTAGCCTCCGTCCATGAACGCCCCCACGCCCAGCCACACCATTCGCTCCGTCTGTCCGCACGACTGTCCGTCCGTCTGCGCGCTTGATGTCGATATCCTCTCGGACGGCACGGTGGGCCGGGTGCGCGGCGCCAAGGACGACCCCTATACGGCCGGCGTCATCTGCGAAAAAGTGGCGCGCTATGCCGAGCGCATCCATCATCCCGAGCGCCTGCTCCACCCCCTGCGGCGCATTGGCCCCAAGGGCGCCGGCCATTGGCAACGGATTTCCTGGGATGAGGCGCTGGACGAGATCGCCGCCCGTTTCCTTGAGGTCGAGCGCACCAGCGGGCCCG